>DYQK01000054.1:20211-22519 GCA_020719385.1 Rikenella microfusus
AAATTATTTCTCTTCGAATGAAGTTACGGTTTTTTGTGAAACGGTAAAAATAAATGTTGTTCCTTTGTTTATCTCGCTTTCGATTTTTAATTTGCCGCCATGTTTCTCAATAAATTCTTTGCACAAGATTAGACCTAATCCTGTTCCTTTTTCGTCATTGGTGCCTAAGGTTGTGTGCGGCGTGTCAATGCGAAATAATTTTTCTTGATTTTCTTTTGAAATTCCAACGCCTGAGTCTGAAACTTTTATCTCAACGATTTCATTATCAAGTACTTCGGCATCAATAAGAATTTCTCCTTTTGACGGAGTAAATTTTATTGCGTTAGAAATTAAATTGCGAAAAACGGTGTTTAACATTTGTAAATCGACAAAAACAGAAATATTTTCGGAAATTTTATTTTCGAGAGAAATTTTTTTGCCCACAGCAAGTGCTTGAAACAACGCAATATTATCGCAAACAATTTCTTTGAGATTAAAAATTTGCGGCGAAAACGGAATTCTTCCTGTTTGTGTGCGAGACCACATCAACAAATTTTCGACTAACATAAAAACCTGCTTCGCAGAGGCATAAATATATTCAATAAATTTTTTGCGTTTTTCATTTTCCCAGTCGTCATAATAATTGTACAAAAATTCTGTTAAATCGGCGAGTGCATAAATTGGGTTTTTTAAATCGTGAGCAACAATAGAGAAGAATTTATCCTTCGTTGAATTTGCTTCTTTTAACCGCATTTCGCTTTGCCGCAAAGCGTCAAGAATCTTTTTTCGACGATAAGCAATGGAAAGCAAAAGAGAAATTGTGTGCAACAACTCGACATCTGCAACGGCAAAATTGTGAATTTGATAGCAAAACTCATAACCAATGTAGCCCCAAAACTCATTTTCCACAAAAATCGGAAGAGCCAAGAGAGATTGAACTTTGTAAATTTGAAAATATAATTTCCAAAATTCAGAGGTATTTTCATTCGAAATTTTCAGTTTAATAACCGAATTTTCAGTCAAATCTTTTTCCCAATCTGCAAAACATTCACTCGGAACATTTTGAAAATTATTTTTTTTCGACTCAATATCGATGTTAAACCATTCATAAGTGTTTGAAAAAGTGTTGTTGGAATAATTTTTTTCAAAAATAAAAACGCGACTTGCCTCCGTGTGTTTGCCCAAGAGTTCAAAAGTTTTCATTAATTTCTCTTCAAATTCGCCGATAGTATTGAAAATATAAGCGATTTGTGAAACCAAATTCTCTTGTTTTAACATTCGCAGCAACTTTTTTTCGTCATGCTTGAGTTTCGAAATATCTGTCGCAATTTCCAAACGCACCCAACGTCCATCTTCCCAGCGAATGGCTTGCGTTTGAATTTCGTACCAACGATTATTTCTCGGATTTTTTGTTTCATAAAAAACTATTCCTGCCGGATTTTTCTGCGAATCGAAAAGCAAATTTTTATTACATTCCTCGCAAGAAATTTCTCTTTCCAAATGAAAATATTGAAAACATTTTTTCCCTTTTGCATTTCCAAAAGCAGATTCTGTCAATTTATTTGTAAATATAATTTCATAATTCTCCAAATCTATTACCGTTACTAAAACGGGCAATAAATCAAAAAGAGACAAAAGCATTTTTTCGTTGATAAAAAAATTAGGAATATTCATATTTTAAGATTCTAAATCAAATTTTTGTTTGTCTAAAAGAGAGATATTCTCGATAATCATCGTTTTATCAACGGCTTTACACATATCATAAATCGTTAATAATGAAACACTTACTGCAGTTAACGCTTCCATTTCGACTCCTGTTTGTCCCACGCAACGCACCTCGCTTGTTGCTGAAATTCCGTTTTCGAGAACAATATTTTTCACAGAAATTTTTGAAATTTGCAGCGGATGGCACAACGGAATAAGACTCGAAGTTTGCTTTGCGGCTTGAATACCCGCAATCTCGGCAACGGTAAGAACATCGCCTTTTTTGATTTCGTTGTCTCGAATCAATTTTAACGTTTTTTCCTGCAACCGAATAAAACCTGTTGCTTTTGCGATGCGAAGTTGCGATTTTTTCTCGCTAACATCAACCATTTTTGCTTTTCCTTGTTCATCAATGTGCGAAAATTCGTTCATAAAAAATTTTTTAACAATTTTTATTTTATCTCTTTGCGAATTTTCTCAATTTCGTCGAGAGATAAATTTGTCATTTGAGCAATAACCTCGTTGGACAAACCAAGTTTTATTCCATTTATCGCCGCAAGACGCATTCCTTTTTCCTCGCCGATTCTCTCGCCGCGCTTCATTCCCTCACGCATTCCCATATCGT
>DYQK01000169.1 GCA_020719385.1 Rikenella microfusus
AATGTTGAAAAATCGGTGAAAGCCATAATTATTCAGTGTTTAAAATTTTAATTCATAAGGTGTTTTTACTATTTCTAAGGTTTTTCCTAAACTTTTCGCAAAATTATTCTTCAAAGTTTTTAATTTCTGCGATGAAAGCGGAACTGCTTTTGAGACAATATAACCAAATCTTTTCTCTTTTGCAAAATTTTCAGGAATTTTTATTTTAAAATAATTAATTGTTGACTCAATTTGTTCGTAAGCACGAGAAATATCTGTGCCTTTTAATTCTACAAAATAAAATTCTGAATTTTTTTCTCGCAAAAAACAAAAATCACATTTTTTTTCGTTATTTTTGATTAAACAATTATCGATTTTCATACAAAAAAATTTTTCGTCTTTGTCAGATTCTAAAACTATACAAAATTTTATTCCTTTTTCGTGAACAGAAAAAATTTTATCTGAAAAACAATTTTCATCGCAGTTAAATTTTATTTTTAAATCGTTGCAATTCATTTTTCTCGATATTTTATTTTTAAAATTTCATCAAATTCCTTCATAATTATTTCTGAAACGTCATCAATAGCGTTTGCGTCAATAGTTTTTTCGTCATAATTTAAAATATCTTTTGAAATTCCATCGTCGATATAATATGCGGCGACATTTTCGAAATTAATTTGTTGTTCTTTGGGAATAATTTTTTCAATTTCAGAAATTGACTCAGGGCAAAGAACAGAAACATTATGTGCCTCTACCAAATTCGCAAAAGAAGTCAAAATATAAGGGCTGTGCGTTGTCAAAATTAATCGATTCGAGTGCTGCAAAATCGATTCGCTCAAAAAATTCACTAATAATTTTTGCGAAATCGGATACAAATTTAATTCAGGTTCTTCAATAATAAACAAACTATTCGGTTTATTGCCAAAATATTTTATCACAAGAGCCATCGGAACGCTTGTTTGCATTCCGCTTGAACTTTGCGACAATAAAATTTGATTTCCATTTTTCATTTCGATTTTATTCTGTTGATTTTCATACACATAACGAATTTTCGACAAAAACGGAATATCAAAATTTTTCAAATTTTTTCTCGCTTCTTCAAATTTTGCCCCAAAATAAACAACGCAACGCGGAATTTCAATTTGCTTTTCTAAAATAATTTTGAAAATATATTCGCTTGCATTTGGCAAAAAATTTCTCTCCGCAGGAATATAAAATAAATTTTTTCTTAATTCAAATATATCTTTTACGCTTTTTTTTATCCAATCTTCATTATTTTTTACATAATCATCAACTATAAGTTTTGCAAATAGTTCTATTATCCATTTATCACTTCCTCTTAGAGAAGGATTTGAAGAAAATTCTGACTCTTGTTTATTTTTCATAAAATTAATCAAATCTTTTCCATATTCTTGCAAAAAATCTTCGAAACTCTCTTTTCCTTTCAAAATAATTTCTCCGTTTTCCAATTTTACAAAACTTTCTCCATCAGAAAATTCGAAATATGTATCTTTATTAATTTGAAAATCAATATTATACGTTTTTAACGCTTCGAAAAAATCTGCTTCATTTTCGAAATTTTGTTGATAAAAAATCGAAATTAATTTTGCGATAATACTTTTTCCAACGCCTTGCGTTCCGATTAAAATCAACAACGGTTTTACTAAAATCTCGGCATTTTTTATTGGTCCGAAATTTCTAACCGTCAATTTCATTACATTTTTCATAAAAAGTTAAGTTAAGTTTATTTGTGAAAAATTAAAATTTCTTCGGGCAACGGAATATTATGTCCCGTGCTGCGACGTATGCGAAATAATTCTTTGCGACAATTTCTGTAACCAAGTTCGTTTGCTATTTCGAATAGAGATACGCAAAAATTTCCTCATCAATATTTGTAAACTCAATATTTCTGCGTTTCATAACGGTTTTTGCAGTTTCAATTGCTTTCGCAAGTTCATAATCGGTAAATCCTGAAGCACCGCCCCAAGAAAATGACGGCACGAAACTTCGCGGAAAACCATCTCCAAAAATATTCGTACTCACACCGATAACCGTTCCTGTGTTAAACATCGTATTTATACCGCTTTTCGAGTGATCGCCCATTGTTAGTCCGCAAAATTGGAGTCCTGTCGGGATGAACGATTTTTTGACATAATTCCAAACTTTGACTTCGAGATAATTATTTTTCAAATTAGAATTATTTGTGTCAGCACCCAAATTGCACCATTCACCGAGAACAGAATTGCCCAAAAAACCGTCATGAGCCTTATTTGAGTAGCCCGAAATCACCGAGTTGTTGACCTCACCGCCAATTTTTGAGTGAATTCCAACTGTTGTTGGTCCATAAATTTTTGCCCCCATTTTCAATGTTGCCCCTTGGCAAAGTGCCAACGAGCCACGAATCAAGCAACCTTCCATTATTTCTGCATCTTTTCCGATATAAATATACGAATTTTCAGCGTTCAATATTGAAAATTCTACCTTTGCACCTTCTTCGAGAAAAATATTTTCCGCACATTTCACTCTATTAGTCGCACTCAAGGAAGCCGATTTTCGATTTTTTGTCAACAATTCAAAATCAAAAGCAATTGCTTTTCCATTATTAGAGAAAATATCCCACGGATAACGAACACAAAATCCTTGCGTTTGACTCTCAATAACTTTTTCATTATCAAGTGGTTGCGTTTCGAAAAAACGAATTCTGTCGGCAGGAAGTTTCGCTGCAATAAAAATGTCATTTTTTTTCAAAATCGAATGAAAATCTAAATTTTCGATTTCTGAAATTAAAATGTTATCAGGGAAAAATGCTGCGTTTATCAACAAATTTTCATTTTCAATTTTAACAGGGAATTTTTTTTGTAAATAATTGGCAGTCAAAGAGTTACAATTTTGAGAAAGAATTTTCTCCCATCTTTCTCGAAACGTTAAAATTCCGATTCTGAGTTCTGAAATGGGTTTCGTGAAAACAAGCGGCAAAAGGTCTTCGCGGTGCGAATTGTCAAAGAGAATTGTGTTCATTTTGATATTTTTGAATGTAATTATCAACAATGTCGAGGATAAAAAGTTTGTCTCTCTCGGTATAATTGCGGGTTTGCAAAAGCGTAGAATGTTTTAGACTTGCCCATTTGACCGACATTTCGCCGTAATGCAAATTTTCATCTATTTCTTTCACTTGTTTCTCAATTTCTTCGTTCAGAAGTCCTTGATTTTCAAGACGTTTGAGACAAGTTTTTACATCAACGAGCAGCGAGATGATTAAAACAGGAATCTCAATTATTTCAAAAAATTGAAATAAACATTTTCCCGTTCCGTTAACTCCCAGACATTCAAAGAGTTGCGAGGGAGAATTTTTATCAAAATATTCAGGAATTGGTTTTTGCTCGGCACAGAAATATTGAAAATTGGAATATTTTTGCAAGATTTCATTTGCAAGAGTCGTTTTTCCTGAACCGTGATTTCCTAAAATTAAAATTTTCATAGAATTTTTTTGAAAGTTTTGAGAAAAAATAATTTTACAAAAATAATAAAAAACAAATTTAAAACCAAATTTTCGAAAAAAAGTTTCCACAAAAAAATAGTGGAAACTTTTTTCGATTTATTCGCAATTATTTTTGTCTTTGCATTTTGCGTGAACGCCTTTTGCGATAAAAGCTGTGCCTGCCAAAAGTGCGAGTGTTCCGACAATTTTTGCAACTCGATTTTTGCGATTAATCAACAAACCGCCGACTAAACCTGTGATTCCACCTGTGATTAAATCATTGTTTTTTTCACAGAAATCTTTAATTTTGTTTGTATTCATCTCGATAAAAAAATTAAATAATGAAAAATCTTCGCAAAGATAATATTAATTTGTCAATATTATCTCTTTTTTGAAAAAAAATTAATAATTTTGCGGAAAAATTTTTTATGATTTCAATAAATCAAGTTACCGTTCAATTTAGCGGGCAAGAATTGTTCAGAGAAATTTCTTTTGTGATAAATCATGGCGATAGAATCGGACTCGTTGGCAAAAACGGAGCAGGCAAATCAACTCTTTTGAAAATTATTGCAGGAATCGAAACGCCGCAAAAAGGCGAAATTGTTTTTCCGTCAGGAATAACTGTCGGCTATTTGCCGCAGGAGTTGGTTTATTCTGATAGTAAAAAAACCGTTTTTGAGGAAACTTTATCTGCTTTTTCTGATATTCTCAATGTTGAAAACGAGATTTCTTTTATCAACGACCAACTATCTCGCCGCGAGGATTATCATTCAGACGAATATTCGCAACTTTTACATCGTTTAACACTTTTAAACGAGCGATTTTCTGTTCTCGGCGGGACCAATATTGATGCTGATGTCGAAAAATTCCTTCTTGGTTTAGGATTTTTGCGAACAGATTTGAAGCGATGCGTTTCAGAGTTCAGCGGCGGATGGCGAATGCGAATCGAATTGGCAAAATTGTTGTTAAAACGTCCTGATGTATTTCTCTTAGACGAGCCGACAAATCATCTTGATATTGAGTCAATTCAGTGGTTAGAGGATTTTTTGGAGACTTATGCAGGTGCGGTAGTTTTGGTTTCTCACGACAAAGCGTTTTTGGACAATGTAACTTTTCGCACTGTAGAGATTTCTCTCGGCAAAATTTACGATTACAAAGTTTCGTATTCCGATTTTGTGAAACTTCGCAACGAAAGACGCGAACAGCAAGTTGCGGCTTTCGAGAATCAGCAAAAATTTATCAAAGAAACCGTAGATTTTATTGAAAAATTTCGATATAAACCGACCAAAGCAGTTCAGGTTCAGTCTCGAATCAAGCAATTAGAAAAAATTGAACCGATAGAAATTGACGTGGAAGACAATTCTGCGGTACATTTTCGGTTTCCGCCCGCACCGCGCTCGGGAACTATTGTTGTTGAAACGATTGATTTATCAAAGAGTTACGGACATTTAACGGTTTTGAAAAATATAAATTTGATAATTGAACGAGGCGAAAAAGTTGCGTTTGTTGGGCGAAACGGCGAGGGGAAAACTACACTTTCGCGGATTATTATGAAAGAAATTGATTTTGACGGCGAATTAAAAATCGGACATAATGTTCAAATTGGTTATTTCGCACAAAATCAAGACGAGATAATGCGGGGAAATAAAACCGTTTTTCAGACTCTCGATGACATTGCTGTCGGTGATATACGTAAGGAATTGCGAAATATGTTGGGGTCATTTTTGTTCAGCGGCGAGGACATTGACAAGCGCGTTTCGATTCTCTCGGGCGGAGAGAAATCAAGACTTGCGTTGGCAAAACTTTTGCTCGAACCGTATAGTTTGCTCGTTCTCGACGAACCAACTAACCATCTTGATATGCGTTCGAAAGAAATTCTCAAACAGGCACTTCAGCAATATGACGGCACTTTGATAATTGTTTCTCACGACAGAGATTTTCTTGACGGTTTAGTTTCGAAAATCTATGAGTTTAAAAATCAAGGAATTAGGCAACATCTTGGAGGAATTTATGACTTTTTGCGGCGAAAAAAAATTCAGAATTTGCAAGAATTGGAGTATAAAGAAAAAATGTCAAAAATGCCCAAAATTGAAGTCATTTCTGAAAATAAATTGCAATATACGGAACGCAAAGAATTTGAAAAACGCATTCGCAAAGCAAAAAATTTTGTCTCGCAAAGTGAAGAGAAAATTGCGGAATTGGAAAAATCAATAAAATTGATGGAACAAAAAATGTCAAATCCTGATGTTGCAAAAATAAATTCGTTACTAATTGAATATCAAGAACTTAAGAAGAATTTATCTCTCGAAATGGGAAATTGGGAGAATCTCACTCTTGCCCTTGAGGAACTCGAAAAGCAAAAATAAAAAATTTAGCGTTGCCATTTTTTTGAGAAAGATGGCAACGCTTTTGAAAAAAAAAATTAAATTTTCGACATTTCCTCGTCCAATTTTAACGTTTCGAGACTCAC
>DYQK01000273.1 GCA_020719385.1 Rikenella microfusus
GAGTCTTATATAAAAACTTTTTTGTAAATTTACAAAATAATTTTTTTTAAAAAAAAGCGTTTCCATCGCTGAGAGCGATGGAAACGCTAAACAAACTAAAAATCTCCAAAATATGAAAAATCTCTTAATTTTCGCAATTTTCTTATTTGCGAACACTGTTTTAAACGCTCAAAATTTCGAATATGAAAACAGTTTCGCTCTGTTAATTGGTAATTCGAAATATCAAAATGGATGGGACGAACTCAAAGGCGTTGTTGAGGATATTACTGAAATAGAAAAATGTCTCAAAAACGAACACAGCTTTACGGTTTTTGTTAAAAATAACCTAAAAACGAAAGCAGAAATTGATGCCGCAATCTCCATTTTTATTCGAGATTACGGACAAAATGAAAAAAATCGATTGTTAATTTATTTTGCAGGACACGGTTATACCTCGCAAAAAGGAAACGGTTACATTGTGCCAACCAATGCACCAAATCCCAATAATACAAAAGAAGTCGAAGCCGAATCGTATTTAATTAGTAATTTTCAAAATTACGCACTTACGATTTCCTCGAAACATGTGCTTTTTATTTTTGATGCCTGTTTTGCAGGTAGTATTTTTCGTGCCGTGCCAGTACGAAGAATTAAAGAAGCAGAAGCACCGTCAACATTGCCTGTCAGAGAGTTTATCTCCAGCGGAGGAGCAAACGAGGTAGTCAAAGATAAAAGCGATTTTCGAAAAGAATTTATTTACGCACTCTCATCAGATGCCGCAGATTTTAACAAAGATGGAATGTTAACTGCATCAGAACTCGGCTTGTATCTCAAAGAGAAAGTCGCAATTTATACCAACAAACAGCAAAATCCACAATTTGGAAAACTCAACGACCCCGAATATAACAAAGGTGATTTTGTATTCTTTTTGGGGAAAAGCGAAAAACCATCAAAACCGAAATTCAAACCAGGGAAAGTTAAAATCTCGTATGGAAAAATCTCTTTAAACTCCGATTTTGCAGGAAATTTATTTCTTGATAATGAAAGTTTAGGATACGTTCAACAAAACAGCGAAGGAAATATGCTCGAAGAAATTACTACAAAAACAAAACATTCCATCGAAATTCGAGATTCAAAAGGAAATGTTTTATGGAAACAGAACGTTGAAGTAGTTGAAAATGAAACTAAAAATGTTTTTGCTAAAAACGAATCGCCCACCGAATTCACCGAATCCGTCACAGGAATGCGTTTTGTCCTCGTGAAAGGCGGAACATTTCAGATGGGAAGTA
>DYQK01000274.1 GCA_020719385.1 Rikenella microfusus
AGTTGTAAATTTCTTTTCGCGGTATGTAACAATTTTTGCCTCATTCTTGTCGGCAACAGAAAATTCCTCGTACAAAAGCACTTCTTCGGTTTTTTTGGGAACAACTGGCACATCTGTTTTTCCTCTTACCAATTTTTTATTCAAACTGTCATTCATTTCTGAATGACGTTTTTGCAAAAACGGTAACTTTTCAGCTTTTTGTTTCAAATTATCTGTCTCGTCTCGCAATTTGAGGTTTTCACTTTTCAAAGCCTCATTCTCTTTTTTCAAAGCAGAATTGTCAGACACAGGCGCAACTGTTGCTTTTTTGTCTTGTTCAGCTTTCAATTGTTTTTCCAAATCTGCAATTCTTTTGTTCAAACTATCAATATTGACAGGTTTGTTTGCAGTTATCTCGTTTTTTTTAGGATCAACTGGCGGCGTCTGCGAAGCGACAGGATCTTTCTTGATTTCCTGTTTTGGAGGGTTCGTTGCATTTGCTTTGTCCACAGAGTCTTTTTTATTATCGCCTACTGCATTGTTTCCTGTTGTCTGAGGGTTTTCGACATTGCTTGTGCTGTTTCCTGTTTGCTGAGAGTTCTGATTATTCCCGTTTTGAACATTCGGTTGTACTTCCCTCACTCTATTGGAGATTGCTGTAATCTTTGAAAGAACGGAACCAAGTTCTGCAACTTTTTTTCTTACATCCTGAACACTTTCGTTACAACTTTTAGAAATACTATTGTAATATGAATTACAATTGACAACTGTGTTTCCTAAATCGTCTGTAAATTCCTTAGCAAGAGGCGAAGACTTTTTTTTGAGATCGCTACTTAATTTTTCCAATTTCAATAATTGCCCTTTTAATTGTCCAATAAAAGTTTTTGTTGTTTTGTTTGTTGGAGCTTTTTCAAGTTTTTCATTCAGTTTAAGGGCATCTTTGACGAAATTGCTTAAACTGTCGGCAGTTTTCTCAAATGGTTTCTGCTGTGCAAATGTAACAAAAGTTACAAAAAAGAAAAAAAATAGCGATGAAAATACGATTTTCATAAAAAATGATTGTTTACTGTGATACATAAAATCAAGACATCAAATTCATCCCCTCGCGTTGGGACGCTTGATGTCGGCATTACATATACGCGAGTTTGCACCGTTGAGGTAATGAGCATTTTTTATATTTCTATTTTTTCTTTGAAAAAATAGAAGAGATTTACTATTATTTCAAAGTAACCCCAATGATTACTCCAAATTCGCCGCTTTTTTCAAAACGTTTT
>DYQK01000170.1 GCA_020719385.1 Rikenella microfusus
TCCCATAATAGACGCAAAGATAATAATATAAATTAATTCTATTTGCATACTTACAGATTTTTAATTTTTTCATATACGTTCAAATAATCTACGCCTGTTGCTTTTTGCAAATTTTTTGCAATATTTCGCGAAATAAACAATATTCGGGCATTATTTTCTGTTTGAAATTTCTCAAAAATATTAGTTGCGACTTCGATATTTAGGTGAATGTCATCGATGATAAATAAAATTTCTTTATCTCTGTTTTGAATAATAATTTCCTCAATAATATTCAATTTTTCTTTTTTAAAGGAGTAATAATAAGTTTGCAGTCCCATTTTTTCAAATATTTCTGCAATTTTAATTGTAAGAATGGTTTTTCCTGATGCTGGATTTCCCAGCATTAAACCGATTTTTTCGGCAAAAATAATTCTGCAAAATTTGTTTAATTTAGAAATTTCGTTTTCGTGAAAAAACAATAAATCGTTTTTGATATATTTTTCATATCCTTTTGCGGCAAAATTATTGACGGTAGAAAGTTGTGAAATTTCGTAATATTCCTTGCAAAGTTTTTCGAAATCAAAAATTTTAAAATCAATTTGTTTGAGATATTTTAAAATATCAATTACAGACAACAAATATCCGGCAAAATATTCCTGATTTTCGACAGGAGTATAAGTTTTTTGATTATTTATTCCAATGACAAAACGAGAATTTACTGGAAAAAGCGGAGCGCCGCTATCTCCTTCTATTACTTGTCTGTAATTGTCATTTTTAGAAAAACTAAAATCTATAGAAATATTTCCACCAATTTTTAATCTAAAAATATCCATTTCTGAAACTCCTTCGTTTTTAGGAATTCCAAAACCGTAACCGTAAATTTCTAAATTATCAGAAACTTTATATTTCTGCAAAAACAATGGTTTAGGGAGATTTCTGTCAGGCTTAATTATTTTTAGAAACGCAAAATCAAGATTTTTATCTTTTGAAACAAAAACCAATGTTGTTTCATATTGTCGTGTTAGATTTTCGCAAACAACAATGGTTTCTGCTTCAAAATTTTCATAAAACGGATGGGCGACGGTGAGCAAATAACCGTCGCTGCTAATTAAAAATGCGGTAAAAACGTTTGTTTCACCTTTTTTGTCAACAAAAGTTGCCCTGAAAATATTTGGGAAATCAATATTATCAGCCATTTACTTTTTATTTTTTTGAAGTTTAATTTTCACTTTTAATGACTGTTGCGAACCAATTTCAAAAATTTTAATACCCAATTTTTCAGTGAACGACAAACTAAATTCAATTTCCATTTCAGAAAGATTTTCGACATTTTCAACGGAATTGCTCAGATTTTCAGCAACAACTTTAATGACTTCGTTTGTTTTTGAAAGAAATTTTTCAAATTCATTTTCGTTGTCATTTTCGGTTTTTTCGAGTTCGAATTTTACCATTCCTTCAACAACATCAGTTGACGATTCTAATGTTCCTGCAGTTTTAAATGTTCCAACTGTGGGTTTATCTTTTTTTGTGTTTTCTGATTTCGAAGTAACAACCCAAATTTCTTGTATTTTCATAAATTTTTTATTTGAATGAAAAAATTGTTTGCAAAAATAAAAAAAAATTGTAATTTTAAAAAATCATTTGTATTTTTCTCAAAAAAAATTTTTGTCAGTTTTTCGAAATTTGACAGAATTAAAAAGCTTTTTTGAGAAATATTGAAAATATTTTTACTTTTGCCCTTCAAAATTTCGAGAAAATAAATTTTTATCAATGGCAAAGGAAAAAATTATAGAGAAAGAATTTTTTGATGACGAAGAAATTGATAATCAAAAAGTTACAAAAGACGAGTCTGCTCATTTGCAATATCTTTCAGGAATGTATCGTTCTTGGTTTTTGGAATATGCTTCTTATGTGATTTTGGAAAGAGCGGTGCCGCACATTGCTGATGGGTTAAAACCTGTGCAACGCAGAATTTTGCACTCTCTCAAGCGAATGGATGACGGAAGATTTAACAAAGTGGCAAATGTTATCGGACACACAATGCAATTTCACCCTCACGGCGATGCTTCCATCGGCGAGGCGTTAGTTCAGTTGGGGCAAAAAAATTTACTTATTGAGACGCAAGGAAATTGGGGCAATATTTTTACAGGCGATGAAGCAGCTGCTTCGAGATATATCGAGGCAAGACTCTCGAAGTTTGCCCTCGAAGTTGCGTTTAATCACAAAACGACAGAATGGAAACTCTCTTATGACGGCAGAAACAAAGAACCAATTATTTTGCCGATGAAATTTCCGTTATTGTTGGCTCAAGGTGTTGAAGGAATTGCTGTTGGTTTAGCCTCGAAAATTTTGCCGCACAATTTTAATGAACTTCTCGATGCTTCGATTTGTGTTTTAAAAAACGAACCTTTCTCGATTTATCCCGATTTTCCGACAGGCGGCACTATTGATGTTTCGAAATATAATGACGGACTTCGCGGCGGCAGAGTGAGAGTGAGAGCAAAAATTTCTAAATCTGAAAATAAAAAGTCTTTGATTATCAATGAATTGCCCTTCGGAGTAACTACGTCTTCGTTGATAGAATCCATCGTTTCGGCTAACGACAAGCAAAAAATTAAAATTCGCAAAATTGACGACAATACGGCAGAAAATGTTGAGATTGTTGTTCATTTGATTCCTGGCGTTTCGTCTGATATTACTCTTGACGCACTTTATGCGTTTACAGATTGTGAAATTTCCATCTCGCCGAATGCGTGCATTATTGATAATCAAAAACCAATGTTCATCGGCGTTTCTGAAATGTTGCGAATTTCGGTGCAAAAAACCGTTCAACTTCTCACCAAAGAACTTGAAATTCGTAAAAATGAACTCGAAAATGAATGGCATTTTGTCAATTTAGAGAAAATTTTTATCGAAAAGAAAATTTATCTGTCCATCGAAAATTGCGAAACGTGGGATGAAATTATCGAAACGATTGAGAAGAAATTGAGTAAATTTAAACATCTTTTGCGAAAACCAATTTCGAAAGAAGACATCGCTCAACTGACAGAGATAAAAATTAAACGAATCTCAAAATTTGACTCGCAACAGGCTGACCATATTATCGCAAATATTGAGAAAGAATTGGAAATTGTGGCAAAAAATTTGTCGAATATCACCGATTTCGCTATCAATTATTTTCGAAAAATCAAAGAGAAATATGGCAAAGACAAAGAACGCAAAACCGAAATCCGAAATTTTGACGTAATTGTCGCTGCAAAAGTGGTTATCGCAAATGAAAAATTGTATTTTAACCGTCAAGATGGTTTTGTCGGAACGGGTTTGAAAAAAGACGAATATCTTTTTGACTGTTCAGATATGGACGAGGTCATCGTTTTTCGCAATGACGGAACTTATTTTATCACAAAAGTTGCGGAAAAAGTTTTTATCGGACAAAATATTTTGCACATCGGCATTTTTCAAAACGATGAACGCACAATTTATAATGCCGTTTATTTCGATGCAGAATCAGGAAATACGATGGTTAAACGTTTTCCCGTCAAAGGAATCACGCGAGACAAGGAATATAATCTCACAAAAGGCACAAAAAACTCGAAAGTGCTTTATTTCTCGGCAAATCCCAACGGCGAGGCAGAAATCATAAAAGTGACTCTCAAGCCGCGGCCGCGAATCAAAAATTTATCTTTTGAGTTTGATTTCAGCACTCTTGCCGTCAAGGGGCGAGACGCAATGGGAAATATTCTCTCGAAGTACGCAACGCACAAAATTTTGATGCTTGAGAAAGGTTTTTCGACACTCGGCGGAATGAAAATCTTTTTCGACAGCGAAGTTTTACGACTCAACAGCGAAAATCGAGGCACTTTTTTAGGCGAATTTGCCAAAGATGACAAAATTTTAACAATTTATAAGTCAGGAATTTACGAACTTCGCAATTTTGATTTATCTCAACATTTTGATGAACCCCTAGAAATTATTGAAAAATTTGTTTCTGAAAAAGTTTTTTCAGTGATTTATCTCGATGCAGAACAGAATTTTTATTACGTTAAACGTTTTCCCATTGAGGTAACGGAAAAACCGCAGCGATTTATCGGAGACCATCCTGATTCGAAAATGATTCTTATCTCTGACGATTTATATCCGCGTGCAGAAATTATTTTTGGAGGAAAACATTCCGCAAGACCATCGGAAGTCGTTGATATTGAAACGTTTATCGGTGTGAAAAGTTTTCGAGCAAAAGGTTGTCGATTGTCAAATAACATTATTCAAGAGATTCGTTTTCTTGAGCCGCGACTCGAAGCAGTGGAAAATAACGAATTTTTTGTAACTCAAGAAAATTAAAAGTTAAAAATTCTCAAAATTTTAGTAAATTTTGAGAAAATATTTCTTTTTTCGAAAACTTTTTTTATCTTTGCCGCATTTAATTATAAAACCTGACAGGTTTAAAAACAAATGAAAAACTCGACAAAAAACTTAACAGGATATGTGAAAAACCTGTCAGCGTTTAAACTAAAAAACCTGACAGCCTTTATACTCTTTTCAAAAAACCTAACAGCCTTTATACTCTTTTCAAAAAACCTAACAGGGTTTCGAAGAAACCTGTTAGCGTTTAAAACGCCGCCGTTTAAAAAAATAATTAATTTTTTTGTTTAATTAATTTTTTATTTTTGTGAAAAATTAATTTTATGAAACAATTAATTTCTGCTTCATACGTTTTACTTGCAAAATTTCGATTTCCGTTTTTTATTTTGATTCTAATTTCGTTCATTTTCATTTTCAAAAATGTTTACCAAAATGTTTCAGAATATCGAAAAATTGAGCGAATATATCAGTTAGTCGGCGATTTTGTGAACGAAAATCAAGTTTTTGCCAAGGAAGAAAGTGAAAATTCCACATGTTCCGAATTTGACAGTTCACAATTTTTTCAATTTTATACAAAAAATCAGTTGACAGAATTGAAAAAAATTTGTTTTTGGCGAGCAAGAACAGACGGAAAGCAAGGTTATGAACATCACGCAATAAATCAATCTGTTGAAAAATGGAAAGGTGTACCTTTCGACGAATTTATGGAAACTATTCGCAAGGAAAATTTTTGTGCCGACAAAGACGGAAAAACGTATTTTATTACAGAAAAATGGACAATTCCTGCTGTCAAGCAAGATGGCATTTTTAAACCAGCAACAATTTTTCGAACTACTAATAAATATTCGAAAATCAGAGAAAATTATTTGAAAAATCAGAAATAAAATGAAAATTCCAATTACAAATAAAGATTATTTGTTGATAATGCGTTTTTTGTCAAGAAAAAAATTTGACAAAAAGCATACAACTATTTCTGATAAAAAAGAAATTGGGGCAATTGAAAATATTAAAATGAAATTAAAACCACACAAAAACAAATGGTTTTTAATTTTAAACGAATATGAAAGAGATATTTTAGTTTTTTGGTTACACGACCTCGAAGTGGAAGTTTTACTTGACAAACGGTTACCCCGAAATGACGAAGGAATCATTATTCCAACGCAAAAAAATGCAAACTTTTTAAAAAAAGTTTGCGATTTAGTTTTTTATATTGAAACTTTTTAGAATTGTTTTTTAAACTCTGTCAGGTGCAAGCACCCTGACGGGTTTTTTGTCGGTTTTATAAAAACCTAACAGGGTTTCGAAGAAACCTGTTAGCGTTTAAAATGCCGCCATTAAAAAAATAAAAAAATAATTAATTTTTTTGTTTAAGTAATTTTATTTTGTTTTTTCGAAAACTTTTTATTATCTTTGCCACATTAATTATTAAACC
>DYQK01000275.1 GCA_020719385.1 Rikenella microfusus
AATGCCGTACGAGATTAATATTAGAGAGGAAGAGCTTAAAAATAAGGTTGCTGCGGATTTTTTCGGTGGTTTTGATGCCACGAAAATTATCGGCAACGTGGACTTTTGTGTCGCCGTACACCAAAGCGATAAATCTCTTTTTGAACAGGAAAGTTTACTTTGGGCTGAAGCTAAAAAAGGAATTTCTGATGTTCGTAACTCATTGGTTCAGTTGATTTTAACAATCGGAAAAGCTCGCACGTTCGATAAATATTTACCGCCGGCGATGTTGGGCGCATTTGATGCCGAAAAAATTGTTTTCATTCCGTACAACGCTGTTCACGAGATTTTTTATGTGAACGATTTTAATTGGAATGTCGCGCCGTCGAACCACGAAACCAAAGAATTTCAGCTTGTTTACCAAAAAGTTAAAGACGTTTTAGATAAAAATACGCTGTTGTATTTTTACGAAAAAGATGAATCGGAGCTTCGCAAATTTATAAAAACAAATTTCACAGTCGGAAAAACGGAGGTCTCAAAAACGCGAATCGACAAAAATAATTTCATTTTTATTTACGCCAAATGGCTGCAAACCGTAAAACCAACGATTGCGGTAAATTGGGAATTTGCAAAAAAATCGGGTTTAATTGACGGCGATTTCTATCTTGCCGATTTGCTTTCGCTTGAAAATGAAACACTTAAAATGAAATTGTTCGTTTTGCTCAAAAAAGATCATTACGAATTAGACCGCAAATTGAACGAATACGGCTTATTTTCATCGAGTTCCACAGCGTTTACCGACAACCAAAAAGCGCACACACAATTTTGGAACAAATACGAACGTCCGCCGCTGGAACAATATTGGGATTACATTGTAGAACGCCGCGATTTGCTTGTGCCTCAGGATATTAGAGAACGAAAAGGCAGTTTTTTTACGCCGCAAATTTGGGTCGAATTGTCGCAAAAATATTTAACCGATGTGTTGGGCAACGATTGGCAAGACGAGTATTACGTGTGGGATTGCGCCGCCGGAACCGGAAATTTGCTAAACGGACTGACAAATAAATACAACTTATGGGCATCTACACTTGACAAACAAGATGTGGATGTCATGCGCGACCGCATCAAAAACGGTGCAAATTTGTTGGAAGACCACGTGTTTCAGTTCGATTTTTTGAACGATGATTTTACAAAATTGCCAAAACGTTTGCAGGAAATTATCAACAATCCCGTAAAACGCAA
>DYQK01000055.1:0-6369 GCA_020719385.1 Rikenella microfusus
CACATTCATCCGCTACGCTAAAGACATAGCGGTTTTTTCGTGCAGATGATAAAAAACTCAAAAATTTTTTTTATATTTGCGAAAAATTTTAACGAAAATTCGATGATGAAAAAAAGATTATTTTTTTTTATTTTGTGTTTAAATGTTTATTATCAAGCATTTACGCAAGACAAAAATTCAGAAATTAAACTTGCTGAAAATTATTATCGCAAAGCAAGTGACTTTAACAATCGTTTTCAGTGGGATAGCGCGGCAATTTTTTATCAAAATTCTGCTGAGATTTTTAAAAAATATTCGATTTGGAAAAATTTTGTTATCGCAAAAACCTTCGCAAGCGGAGCATTTCTGCAAAAGTCAGATTTTAAAAATGTAAAAATCTCTCTCGACACCGCAGAACATATTGCGTTAAAAAATTTGGGTGAAAAAAATGAAATGTTAACGTTTATTTATAAATTTCGCGGGCAATATTTTTTTCTTAACTCAAATCTGGACTCGTCAATTTACTTTTTTGAGAAAGCAAAGCAACTTCGCATCGAAATTTCGGGTGAAAAAAATAAATTTCTGCCCGAATTGTACAACGCACTCGGTAACGCACACTCAGGAAAAGGAAATTTTCAAATCGCATTAAATTTTTATCTCAAAGATATTGCATTGAGCGAAGAACTTTTTGGGAGAAATAGTTCAAATCTTGCCGCAACATACAACAACATCGCCGTTATTTACAATAACAAAGGTGAATATGATGTTGCGTTGGAATATTTTAACAAAGCACTTTCAATAACAAAGCAACAAAACGGCGAAAATCATCCGAATACAGCAACTTTGTATTATGGAATCGGCGATATTTTTCAGAAAAAAGGCGAATTTGATGTTGCGATGGAATATTTTATGAAATCTTTAACCATTCGCAAACAAATTTTCAATGAAAATCATCCGTTAATTGCAGATAATTATATAAGTGTCGGGCAAATTTACAAAGAAAAGAAAGAATTTTCTCAAGCAACGCAATATTTTTCTCAAGCACTTGATATTTTAGAGAAAATCTTCGGCAAAGAACACTCAAATTTAATTCCTGTCCTAACGAATCTTGCTCAGGTGTATCAAAATCAGAAAAAAAATAGCGAAGCAATAGAATTTTATCAAAAAGCACTCAATATTTCGCAAGAAGAAAATTTGCGAACCGCAGATATTTACAATAATATCGGTGCGTTTTATTTTTCGCAAAAAAATTTCGACGAAGCATTGAAAAATTATTTTGTTGCGTTGAAAATTTACGAAAAAATTGCTGGAAATAAAACTCCATTAACGACGGTTGCCAATTTAAACATTGCGAATATTTTTTATCAACGAAAAAATGTTGAAGAAGCGTTAAAATATTTTCAAAATGCGTTGATTTCGAATGTGAAAGATTTTTCTTCGCAAGATGTTTCTCAAAATCCGACAATAAAAAATTATTATTTGCCGCAAATACTTCTCAAAACGCTGCAAGGAAAGGCGATGTTATGGACGCAAAAGTCAATTTCTGAAAACGGAAATATTCAGGCACTTCAAAATGCGTTGCAGATTTATTTGAGTTGCGATACCTTGATTTCGCACATTCGCAAAGCAACAACATCGAAAAATGATAAATTATTGGTCGGCGAGATGGCAAGTTTAGTTTACGAAAATGCCGTAGAATCGTGTAAACTTTTATATTTTCTCACAAAAGAGAAAAAATATATCGAGCAAGCATTTTATTTCTCTGAAAAAAACAAAGCCGAATCGCTTCTCGAAGCAGTTGCAGCGGCTGACGCACAAAAATTTGCAGGCATTCCTGATTCCTTGCTTGAGGCAGAGAAAAAACTCAAGGAAAAAATTGCAGGTTGCGAAAAAGAAATTGCCACTTTGGCTGATGAAACTCTCGAACCGTTTTTGCGTTCTCAGCTTTTTGATTTGAATCGACAATATGAAAATTTGATTTCAAAAATGGAAAAAGAATTTCCAAGTTATTTTGCGTTAAAATATCAATCGAAAAGTGCGACAATATCGCAATTACAAACACTTTTAGACGACAAAACTGCCATTCGAAGTTATTTTCTCGCAGATAGTTTGCTTACCATTTTTACGATTTCGAAAAACGAAATTCGGATGGATACTTCGCAAAGAGTTAAAAATCTGCCGTTGAAAATCGCACATTTTCGCAGAGCAATTGTTTCAGGCAAATCAAAGGATGTGAAACAATATCAAGCAGATGCGTTTTATTTGTATCAATATCTTTTTCCCGTGCCGTTGTCTGCGGAGATAAAAAATTTGATAATTATTCCTGATGATGTTTTAGGAATGATTCCTTTTGAAAGTTTATTAACTGACGAGCATTCGGGAAATTGGAAAGAATTTAAAAAATATCCGTATTTGATAAAACAATTTTGTATTTCGTATTCTTATTCTGCGAATTTGTTGTATCAAAGTGCGAAAAATATTTCAAAAACGCAATATTTAACCGATTTTTTGTCTCTCGCACCGATTTTTGACAGCATCGAAACCGTTTACGATGATATGGAAGTTTCATCTTTGCCTGCTTCTGAGTCAGAGATACTCTCAATAACTGAAAATTTTAAATCGAAAAATTTGAAAACAGACCATTTTTTGCGTAGAGAAGCGAATGAAAGTTTTGCGAAATCGGGTGTTTTGAGAAATTATCGATTTTTACATTTTGCCACACACGGCTTCGTCAACATTGCGAAACCAGAATTGTCAGGCTTGATTTTGGCAAGAAACGACACTCTCAATGATGGAATTTTATACACCAATGAACTTTACAATTTGCAGTTAAACTCAGATTTAGTCATTCTCTCGGCTTGCGAGACGGGTTTAGGAAAAATCTCGAAAGGCGAAGGAATCATTGGAATTTCAAGGGCTTTGCTGTTTGCGGGAACAAAAAATATTATTGTCTCGCTCTGGAGTGTTGCTGACGAATCCACGTCAGATTTGATGATAAAATTTTACTCAAATTTATTGACAAATTATTCGGAAAAACTTAATTTCGCAGAGTTTTTGCATTTGGCAAAACTAAAAATTATTGAGGAAGAAAAATACGCTGCACCGTTTTATTGGTCGCCGTTTATTTTAATCGGAAAATAAACATTTTTTCACACAAAAAACCTTGATATAAACGAATATCAAGGTTTTCTGTTTAAAAATGTTCACAAAAAATTTTTTTGAGAAATAAACCAATTATCGGTCTAACCAACTTTTTAATTCTGTCGTTTTGGGACGTTTAACAATTATTTCGCTGCTAAACGGTGGACGAATCTCGATTTTTAAACTATCATTGAAATAATCGTGAATCGTAATGATTGACTTCAAATTGATAATCATTTGTCTGTTGATGCGAAAAAAATCGTACGGATTTAAGGTTTCCTCCACTTCATTTAACGGATTTTCGACAAAATATTTCTCATTATTAAAAGTACGAAAAAAAACCGTTTGCATATCGATATAAAAATAAGCAATCTCGTAGGCTGGAATAACTTTTAATTGCTGTTTATATTTCACCAAAAATCGACTTTTATATTCAGGTTTCGGACTTTTCAACTGTTTTATTAACTGTATTAAATCGTTTTTCTCTTCTTTTTGCGTCAAGAGATAATATTTTTGCAACGCACTTTTCAATTCCTCCTCGTCAATAGGTTTTAACAAATAATCGATTCCGTTAGTTTTAAACGCTTTTATCGCAAAATTGTCGAACATTGTTGTAAAAATCACGGGACAAGAAATTTTTATCTGTTCATAAATCAGAAAACTTTTGTCATCCGCAAGTTGAATATCGGAAAATATCAAATCGGGAGAAAGATTTTCTGTTAACCATTTGATAGAATCAACAACAGATTCTAAAATAGTTAAAACATTGATATTTGCGTCAATTTTAAACAACAATTTTTTCAAACGCAACGCAGCCTGCGACTCATCTTCAATAATTATGACGTTCATAAATTTCAAAATTTTATTAATGGAAGTTTAACCGTAAAAAATTCGTCTGAACATTGAACTTCGACAGGTTTTTCTGTGAAAAATTTGTATCGTTCAATAATGTTTTTTAAACCGATTCCTGATGAAAACTCGGTGCAATTTTTCTTCTGCAAATTATTTTTCACCACAATTTCGTCCTTCGCAGAAAAAATATCGATGTAAAGCGGCTTCGAAGACGAAATTAAATTATGTTTTATCGCATTTTCGACTAACATTTGTAATGCCAAAGGTACAATAAACTCGGTCAAAGTGTCTGCCGACAAATTTTCTTGAATAATTAAATTTTGCGAATATTTGATAGACAATAAAAACTCGTAAGATTTCAAAAACTCCATTTCCTCGACCAACTCGACCATTTCTCTATTTTTACTTTGCGAAACATAACGATAAACCGATGCCAAATGTTTCACATATTTAACGCCGAGAGCAGAATTCTCCTCAATTAAAGAAATTAAAACGTTAAAAGTGTTGTACAAAAAATGCGGATTCACTTCATTTCTCAACGCCTCAAACTCCGATTTCATTTTTGCCTGCTCCATTTTTTGAAATAAATTTGTAACCATCTCATAATCTTGAAAATTTAATTTTCCCTTTTCCCGCACTTCCAAAATCTTTTCTTCGGGCAAAATCGAAACAATTAAATTGTCAGTTTTGCGTTTTTCGTTTTCTAACTCAAGTTTTTGCTGCGAAATCAACGTATTTTTTAATTTTAAAATCGACAAATATTTCTGTTTTTTCCTGTAAAAATATAAACCAAGTGCCAAAATAGCAAACATTAAAATCGAACCTAAAATCAAAAGATATAAAATGATTTGATTCTTTTTTGCCTGTATCTCATTGATTTTCAATTCATTCTGTAAAAGTACAATATTCTTCTCTTTATTTTCAGATTCATATTTCACCTGCAATTCATTGATAATTTGAGAATTTTTTTCATTAAACAAACTATCTTTATAACTCGAATTGATTTTAAAAAATTTTAACGCATTTTTATAATCCGCTTGCGCTTCAAAAACCGTTGCTAACATTTCGCTCGTTTTATGTGAAATATTTTTATCTCCCAACTCAAGAGATAAGTTAAAAGAAGTTAAAAAACATTCTATTGCCTTCTGTTTTTGATTCAAATTCAGATAAGAATTGCCCAAATTAAAATAAGTAAACGGAAAATTGCTGCGATTTTTGCGTTTAATCTCAACTTCTAATGCTCTTTTGTAATAAAAATGTGCTTGATAAAAATTTTTCTCTCTTTCATAACACAAACCAACATTCACCAAAATATCTGAAATAATTTTTAAATCGTTATTCTGCTCCGCCAACCTCAACGCCTCGAAATAATTTTCCAATGCTTTTTTATTCTCATTAAAATTCGCACATATTGCACCGATATTCAAAATACAATCATAAATGCCGACAATATTATTAATTTTTGTGTGTAATTTTTTTGCCGCGACAAAATATTCCATCGCTTTCTCGTAATTATTTTGAAAATAATAAATATTTCCGATATTGTTGTAACACGCCGCCATAATATAAATATCAGAATCTTGCTCCGCCAGATGTAATGCTTCTAAAAAATTTTTTTGTGCCTCCACATAATCGTGTTTTGACAGAAAAACATTCCCAATATTGACTAAAACATTTCTTTTCATACGTAAATTTTTCAAAGAATCGAAAATTTCTCTTGCTTCGAACAAAAAATTTAACGATTCCGTATAATTTCCTTTGTCAGTGTACACACTTCCGATGGCATTATACGCTCGTGCCAACTCTACGTAAGCATTTAAACGTTTTAATTGATTTATATAAATTTTAAAACTTGAATTTCCTGATTTTAAATTTCCTTTTTGAATTTCAATAACAGACAAAAGTGCCTGCGACATGGCGAAACTTTTTTCGTCAGAATTGATTTTTGCAACGTTAGCAGATTTTTCGAAATACGCTTTTGCCGAATCTGAATTGTTTAATCTGTAAAAAATGCCTCCTTTGATATAATAAGTTTGTGTTAAACCTTTGAGAAAATTAATTTTTTGTGCAAGAGAAATAGCAGATTCTAAATATTTTTGTGTTAAAACATCATTTTTTTCAGAATTTAACATCGCTAATTGGTTCAATAAATTTATTTTTGTCGTATCATTTTTGCTTTGAGAAAGCATTTCTGTCAAACTATCGATTTGCGAAAAAATTTTTTCGAGAAAAATATTAAAGTTAAAAAAAAGAAAATCCGTAAATATTTCATAATCAATGAGATAGAGTTTTTATACAATTTTTGATATTTGGAGCTAAAATAAGAATATTTTTGGTTTTTTGAGGTACAAATTCGAAAAAATGTAAAAATAAATTTGAGTTAAAGCAACTTCAACC
>DYQK01000055.1:6469-21768 GCA_020719385.1 Rikenella microfusus
GCAACTTCAACTACATTTCTCATTTTTTTCGAAAAAAATATTTTACCTTTGCATTCGAAAACAAAAGGGAATTTGTTCATTTTTTACTAAAAACTTTTTCAATTTGCGTATAATAAAAAATATACTTCTTGCCGCTCAGCGTTGTATTTTAGAGTCGCAAAAACAGTAAATAATTTTGAGTGAGGGTTAAACAAAGAGAATGTTTGCTTTTTTTAAAAAGTAACATTCTCTACCATTTTCGCATTTTTTTGGCGTATTTTTATATATTTTTTAAAAATTTTCATATCTTTGTGAAAAAATTGTACACTTTTTTTTACTTTTTTTTCGTTAAATAAGTATACAAAAATTTCATAAAATGAAACGATATTTTTTATTGTTATTGATTTTTTGCGGAATATTTTTCTCAACTTTTTCGCAAGAAAATTCGGATTCTGCAAAAGCAAAACAAGACGCAAAACGTTGGTCGCAGTTGCAAAAAAATTTGAACGAAAAATTTGCAGGCGAGATGATGAACGTAATTTTTCAACGTTTAGAATTGCAAATTAATCCCGCAGAAAGCGAGTTGCGAGGCAATGTTACAACACATTTTTTGCCGAAAGAAAAAAATATTAAGGAAATTTCTTTCGACTTTAACGTTGCGATGACCGTTGATTCGGTAATTTCTCACAAAAAACGTCTCAATTTTCAACATTCTCTTAATATTTTGAAAATTACTCTGTCTGATTCAGTTTATTTGAGTCAGAAAGATTCGGTTCAAGTTTTTTATCACGGAATTCCAAAAAGCAACGGTTTTGGGTCGTATGTTCGAGATTTGCACAACAACGTTCCAATTATTTGGACTTTATCCGAACCCTTTGGTGCGAAGGATTGGTGGCCGTGCAAGCAAGCACTCAATGATAAAATTGATTCCATTGAGATTTTTGTGATTCATCCGACAGAATACAAAGCCGCAAGCAACGGAATTCTTATTTCTGAAACATTTAGAGATAACAAAAAAATCACACATTGGAAACACCGACACCCAATAGCCGCTTATTTGGTTGCGGTTGCGGTAACAAATTATCAAGTTTACACAGACACGATTTCTTTGTCAAGCGGCGAGAAATTTCCGATGATAAATTATGTTTATCCCGAAACTCTTGACGAGGCAAAGAGAAATACTCCGAAATTGGCAAACGCAATGAAATTATTCAGTGATTTATTTATTCCTTATCCGTTTAAAAATGAGAAATATGGACACGCACAATTTGGTTGGGGCGGCGGAATGGAACATCAGACGATGACTTTTATTGTTTATTTTGATTATAGTTTGATGGCTCACGAGTTGGCTCATCAATGGTTCGGCGATTATCTGACTTGCAGCAGTTTCAAAGACATTTGGTTAAACGAAGGTTTTGCTACTTATCTCGAAGGTTTAACTTGCGAACACGGTTTCGGCGATGAAAGTTGGCAAAGTTGGAAAGAATCTCGCATTCGGAGTATTACCGCAGCCCCAAATGGTTCGGTTTATGTGAAAGATACGACCTCGGAGTGGAGTATTTTTAATTCGCGGCTTTCTTATAGCAAAGGGGCAATGATTTTAAATATGCTTCGTTGGGAAATGGGCGATTCTGCGTTTTTCAAAACCTTGAGAAATTATATTTCTGACCCTAAATTAGCGAATCATTACGCATCAACATCGGATTTTCAGCGGCACGCAGAGGCTGTGAGTAAAAAAAATCTCACAGAATTTTTTGACAACTGGATTTACAAAGAGGGTTTTCCCGTTTATAAAATTGAGACAAAACAAAATGAACAAAATATTGTCACTCTCAAAATGGAGCAAACGCCTTCGCATTCTTCGGTGAATTTTTTCAAATTGCACGTTCCAATAAAATTTGTCGGTGAAGGGAAAGATACGTTAATCGTTTTTGAACATCAATATTCGGGGCAAGAATTTATTTTTCAACTTTCTTTTAAACTCAAAGAGACAATTCTCGACCCAAATTGTCAGTTAATTACGGCAAATCCGATAATTACGTTGATAAAAAATGATGACGAAAGTAAAAAATGGGAATTGTCGCCGAATCCTGTTTCGAGTGTTTTAACGTTGAAGACAAATAAATCGGTGCGTTTAGAAAATGTTAAAATTTATTCGTTGAGTGGAAATTTGGTAAAAAATATTTCTGTTTCCTCCAAAGAATCGCAGTTTAACATTGATGTAACTGAATTGCAAACAGGAACATATTTTATTCGCATCGAAAGTAAAGCGAAAGTTTGGGTGCGAAAGTTTATTAAACAATAATTTTTTATGAAAAAAGTTAAAATTTTCGTTTTTTTGCTTTTCATTTTTACATTGAAAAGTTTCTCGCAAGACGCACCTGTGAATGTGATAAAAAATTTGCCCAAATATGATTTTAAAAAAATACATTTTGGGTTTACTATCGGCATCAACTCGATGGATTTTGTCATTCGCAATTCTGATATTTTTTACAAAACAGACACTATTTCGAATATTTATGGAGTCGAAAATACGCAACATTACGGCTTTCATCTCGGACCAATAACGAGTTTTCGTCTCGGCGAACATTTTGACTTGCGGGCATTGATAAATCTGTCGTTTGGACAGCGAGATTTGAATTATAAAATTGTCAATGATGACACTATTGAGTCGAAAGACCCTTTTCGCATTCACACAATGAAAATTGAAACTATTTATATGGAATTTCCTGTTTTGATAAAGTTTAAATCTGACAGAGTGAATAATTATCGCGGTTATTTAATTGCAGGATTGAATCCGAAGATTGACCTTGCCTCTCAAAAGAAAATAAAAGAATCGGAAAAGCCGAAGGTGCGGTTAAATTCTTTCGATTTGTGCTGGGAAGCAGGTGCGGGTTTTGATTTTTATCTCGAATATTTCAAATTGGCGGTAGAATTGAAGTTCAGCGGCGGAATGTTAAACGTTCTTACTCCCGACAACACAGAGTACACCAGCGGAATCGGACTAATGCGGTCTAAAATGTTTTTATTATCTTTTCATTTTGAGTAAAACAAAAAACCTTTCTCTTTGAAAAATAAGAGAAAGGTTTTTTCGAAATATGAAACTTATTTTTCATTTTCGAAGTTTTTTCAAAGTTAACGAAAATTTAGAAAAAAATAATTAATTTCACTCAAAAATTAATCGAAAAACCTGTTGCGTTTCAAGAAACGAAACAGGTTTTTGCAAAAATTTTACTATTTTTTCTTTTTTCGTAAAAAAAAGTTTTCATTAAACTGCAGTTCAATATTTAATTTATCCATCAATGCGGCTTCATTTTCGCCGAGCAATCGATGACTCATTTTTGGGAAAAAGTAAGCAATTTCGTTATTTGTCAAAAGTTTAAATGGTTCAAATTCTTTTTTTATATAACGAATTCGCTTTTTATGTGTTGCCAGCATTTTCAAAATTTCCTCTTCTGTTTTCTTTTCTGTGTGAAAATTTCGCAAAAGTTCTCTTTGAGTGGGATATTCATCGCGGTAATATTCTATCGCAGAAATTGGTTTTAGTTTTCCACAAATATTACTTTGCAAAAACGCATATTTTTTTCGAATGGTATCAATAATGAAAATTCCACCGTCATTTTGGTAAATATCAAAATGATCTCGCAATTCGGGACACGACAAGTTTAAAAATTCGCTACGTAAATAACCTTTTTCTGCTGCAATTTTTTGGGCAAATTCAAAATTGGTCTGCATTGACAAAAGTGCTGTTGAAAATTCTATTACCCACGACAAGGTTCGCAAATCCACAAAATGCAAAGCCCAACGTTTTGGGTGAAAATCGTTGTAAACTCGTGTTGTTTTGCGACAATAATTTAACACATTATAAACAGTTGAAACCGCCGAAGCAGCGTAGAGACAATGATGATAATGCATAATAATCATATAATCCTCGTCTCCGAAGGCTCTTGACAAAGCAGCAAACTGCAATTTTAATGCGTTGTATTCAGATTCATCGTTTTCGTGTTTTTTGCGTTTGCGTTTTTCTAAATTTAAGATTAATTTGACAGGATAATTTTGATGTTTTAGTGCCTCGCGCGTATTTTGAATTGATTCTTCATTGTCGTTGTGCAACCACATTTCGACTTTTTTAAATACATTTGGCACAATTAAAAATGATTGTACTCTTTGTCCCATAATTTTTTTTGTTTAAATTTTGACAAAAATACGAATTTTTTCCCGAAAAACAAATTTTTTCGGGAAAATTGTTCACTTTTTCGAAAATTTTTATTTTTACGTTCATTTTTTCGCAAGATTCTATACAAAAACAACAATACTCCGCTTTTTTCACAGAATATTTCGGAATAACGGGAAAATTGGGATTTTTGTCCAAAATAGATGAAAACAAAAAGATAAAATATTTCTCAAAAAAATATTAATTTAAAAAACCTTTCTCTTATTTTTCAAAGAGAAAGGTTTAATTTAAAAAAAAAAGTTTATGCTTTCATTTTTTCAAATTCGTTCATACAATCGACTAATGCTTGAACGCTTTCAAGAGGCAATGCGTTGTACAACGAAGCACGGAAACCACCCACAGAACGATGTCCTTTGATGCCAACCATTCCTTTCGAAGAAGCAAATTTCGAAAATTCCTCTTCCAAAGGTTTATATTGTTCCTTCATCACAAAGCAAACATTCATTATTGAACGGTCTTCTTTTGCGGTTGTGCCGACAAATATCTTGCTGTTGTCTATTGCGTCATACAAAAGATTCGCCTTTTTGAGATTAATCTTTTCCATCTCAGCAACTCCACCAAGATTTTTTAACCATTTTAACGTTTGAAGTCCTGCAAAAATTGCAAAACACGGAGGAGTATTGAACATCGAATTGTTTTTGATATGCGTTTCGTAGTTCAACATTGTCGGAATTTGACGAGAAACTTTGTTTATCATATCGTTGCGAATGATAACGAATGTTACTCCTGCGGGGGCAAAATTCTTTTGTGCGCCACCATAAATCATCACATATTTCGAAATATCAACGGGACGACTCAATATGTCTGACGACATATCTGCGATTAACGGAATCGGAGAATCCATATCATAACGAATCTCGGTGCCATAAATCGTGTTATTCGTTGTAATGTGGAAATATTCTGCGTCTTGCGGAATAACGTAATTTTTCGGAATGTAACTGAAATTTTTATCTTTCGAAGACGCAACTTCGACTGCCTCGCCGAACAATTTTGCTTCTTTGTGAGCCTTCGTGGCCCATTCGCCTGTCACTAAATAAGCGGCTTTTTTGTTCATCAAATTGTAGGGAACCATACAAAATTGTAAACTTGCTCCGCCGCCGAGGAATAATACGGAATAATTCTCGGGAATGTTTAACAATTCTTTGAACATTTGAACCGTCTCGCTCATTGTTGCTTCAAATTCTTTGCCACGGTGCGAAACTTCTAAAAGAGACATTCCAGTGCCTGCGTAATCAAAAATTGCTTTTGCGGTTTCCTCTAAAGTGTATTGAGGTAACACAGAAGGACCTGCATTAAAATTGTGTTTCTTCATAAAAATGAATTTTAATGAATAATTTTTCGTTACAAAAGTGCAAAATTATTTTTGAATTTCCAATATTTTCTCAATATTTTTTCGAAAAAATTTATTTTCTCGCAACAATAAACAAAGTACTCCCAAAAGGAACAGGAATTCCCAACGTTATTGAACTATTTTCTAAACGATTTAACGTCAACCAAATCTTATTCCACCAACGCGGAATGTGTTGAATATCAACAGAATCCGACTTCTTTCGATAAAAAAACTCTATACATTTCACCAACAATATCGCTAAAAAAACATATGGAAATCTATAACTCGCTTTTTCGATGCGAAAACCAATATTCTCTAAAATTTTCACCATTTTATTTTTGCGATAACGCCGAACACCAAAAACCGCTTTGTCATGCTGACGACTAAGAATCGCAAATGCAGGCAAAGATAAAATTAATAAACCATCTTTCTGCAAAGAATCGAAAAATTTTTGTAAAATTTCTACGTCATTTTCGATATTTTTGTGATACAAAACATCCGAACAATGAATCAAATCATATTTCTTCTCACTTTTCCAAAAGTTTAAATCTGCTTTCGAAACATTTTTTAAACCTCGACTTTTCGCAAAATTAAGTGCAATATCCGAAAAATCAACGCCCTCCGCATTGCCATATTTCTCAAGCATCGTCAACATTCCGCCGCAACCACAACCCGCATCGAAAATCTCTAATTTCCGATGTTCTTTTTTCAAATATTTTTCGACCAACTCTCGATAACCAACATACCACCAATGATAATTTTCTAACTCAAAAACTATTTTATAAACTTCTTTTTCCATATTTTCTCTTTTTTAACCTGCCAAATTCTCAAAATTTGACAGGTTTTTGAAATTTTACTCAGGTAAAATTATGTTATTGATTTTATCTTCCAACGAAGGAGATTCTTTTTCCTCCACCAAAGTAAAATATTGAAACGAAATAGCAGAAAAAGTTACCGAATGAAGCAAAGTGGCACACAAAGTTCCCAAAGTAGAAACAATTATAAACGTTAAATGCGTATCGCCCGACTTGCCGCCAAGCGAATGAAGCGTATGTGTTATACTCAAAATGCTTTGCGGTAACATAAAAATAAAACCTGCCACTGCGACCATCAGATAAGCGATTATCAAAAGTCCGAAAGTGCGCCACCAAGCATCTTTTATCAGAAAGAAACAACGTTTAAACGATTCGGAAAAATCTTTCTCTTCGAAAAAAAGCACAGGAAAAATCAACGAAAGTACAATTCCGAGATAAATGCCAGGAACAATTAACAAAATTATCCCGACAACAACGATTAATCCGACAATAATCGAGACGCCTAACGAAGTAAAAATTTTTGTCTTCATCACATCCCAAACATCTTCAACAGAAAAATTGCCCTTGCCCTTATCTCGGTAAAGACGAAAATACGAATACATCGCAGAAATAAACATTACATTACTTATTAAACTCAAAATCAGAGTAACGAAATATTGCGGCGAAAACATTTTCGCAAGAAAATTGAGAGAACTACGCGTATTTTCAAACAAACTTACTTGATACATCGCAGAGGAAATGGCTGAAACCAAAATAAACGGAGCAACATAAAACAACAAAACTTTGAAAAGTGTTTTAAATTCTTGCACCAAAAAACTAAAAGAAGCATTGATGACATTGCCAAAATCCCGCTCTTTTTGCAAAATAATCGAAGGTTTTGAAAGAGAATCCATAAAAAAGAGTTTTTTTATTTATTTTTAAAACGCAAATTTATATATTTTTTCCGAAAAAGAAATATTTTCTCGTTTAATTTTTTTCAATAACGCAAATTTACGTTTTTTTTCGAAAATAAAAAATAAATTTACATTTTTTTGTATATCTTTGCGGCAATTTTATAAAATATTTATTTTCAATAATATGAGTTTTTTATATCCGTCTTTTTTTTGGGCGTCAACCGTTTTGACCGTCCCGTTGATTATTCATCTCTTCAGTTTTAAAACTTTCAAAACCGTTTATTTCAGCGACATTCGATTTTTGCAAAATATCAAAAAAGAAACGCAATCGAAATCGAGAATTAAACATCTACTCGTTTTAATTGCAAGAATGTTGATGCTACTGTGTTTGGTTTTTGCCTTCGCCCAACCATATACGCCGTTAAATCAAGCAGTTAAGAATACAACGCAAGAAATTGTTGCTGTTTATGTTGATAATTCTTTTAGTATGACCGCAGAAGGAAGAGAAGGAAATTTGCTCGAAGCAGCAAAAAATCGCGCGCGTCAACTCGCCGCGGCTTATAAACCCAACACGCAATTTTTGCTTTTAACCAACGATTTCGAAGCGAAACATCAACATTTCATCGCAAGAGAACAATTTATTGACTACATCACGGCGTTAAAACCGTCTCCAAAAACGACTAACATTGCCGAAGTATTGCAGAAAAATCAAGAAATATTTGAAAATTTATTGAGTGAAAAAAACGAAAAATCCCAAAAAAATTGTTTTTTAATTTCAGATTTTCAAAAAATTAGTACAAATTTCGAGAAAATGAAAATTGATACTTTTTTGCAACTCAATTTTATCCCGCTCTCTCCGCAAAATACGAAAAACCTGTCTGTTGACTCCTGTTGGTTTGAAACTTTCGCCCGCAAACTGAACCAACCTGAAGATTTATTTGTCAAAATTGTGAATCATTCCAACGAATCTTATCAAAATATTCCGATAAAATTGTTCATAAATGATTCGTTGAAATCTATCGCAACTTTCGATATTGAACGACATACCTCGCAAAATGTTAAACTTTCCTATACGCAAACGCACACAGGAATGATTCGCGGACGCATCGAAATCACCGATTATCCGATTATTTACGACAATTCTTTTTATTTTAGTTATTCTATTGCGGAGAAATTAAACGTTTTAATTATCAATGAAAATCAGAAAAACCCCTATTTTGACGCACTCTTCGGCGATGAGAAATATTTCGCTCTCACACATTTTTCGTCAGACAACATTAAAACCTCTGAATTCGCCAATTTTCAGGCAATAATTGTGAACGAAGTGCGAAAACTTTCGTCGGGTTTAATTCAAGAATTGACAAATTATGCGGCTAACGGCGGAACAATAGTGTTTTTCCCATCTCTTGAAGGAAGCAAAGAGACTTATAATCAATGGTTTACCGTTTTGCGAAGTCCTGCCATTTTGCAAATTGACACTACAAAAACTCGAATTGAAAAAATCGAATCGCAGCACGCAATTTATAAAAATGTCTTCGAAAAAATTGACGAAAATGTCGATTTGCCCTTGATTCTCAAGCATTTTCAATTTGAATCTTTGACAAAAACCAACGACGAAACTATTTTAACTTCGTTAAATGGACACAAAATTTTAACGTTTCTGCCTTATCAACAGGGGAAAATTTATATTTTTGCGATGTCTTTGAATGAAAAATCAAATAATTTTGCGAAACATCGACTTTTTGTGCCGACATTATATAATATTGTGCTTTTCACGCAAACTGAACCCAATATTTATTACACAATTGGAAAAAATCAGTCAATTTCGTTAAATAATGTTAAACTTTCTAAATCGGAAGTTGTGCATATTATTGACTCGAAAAATTTGTATGATTTTATTCCTGCTATTTACACAGAAGCAGGAAATACGGTGAAACTCTCGGTAAATCAATACGTTAGCAACGCAGATAATTATTCTGTTGTATTAGATAAAACTCCGTTAAAAGCAATCTCGTTTAATTATAATCGAAAAGAATCGAATTTAGAGAATTTTAATTTCACAGAAATTAAGGAAAATTTAGAAAAATTAGGAATTAAAAATTTCACCTTACTCGACTCTGACGTTTCATTTTTATCTAAAGAAGTGAACGAAATGAGCAGCGGAAAACGCCATTGGAAATGGTTTATCATTTTTTCTCTAATATTTTTAGCCCTCGAAATCGGAATTTTGAGATTTTGGAAATAAATTTTTAAATTTTTCAGAATGCGACAACTAACCTGTCAGGGTGTAAAAGCACCTGACAGAGTTTTTCTGTCCGACAAAAATTTTTTTACAACGGGTCAACATTGATTATTATCTCGCCGCTATTGAAAATTCCTGAACTTTTTAACAAATTAATACAAGTTTGAATCGAATTTTTCGATATTTCGGGAGAAATTTTGCGGTCAATTTTTATCAAAATATTTTTCAAATGATAATTTTTTACACGACTCACCGCAGGACTTGTTGGTCCCAAAACTAAATTTAACTCCTTTCGCAACATTTCTGCAAAAAACGTAGCCGCTTTTTTCACCACTTCGAGATGTTTGTGCCGCAATGTCAACTGAATTAAACGAAAAAACGGCGGATATAAAAATTTTTTTCGCTCTGCAAGTTGCGACAAATACATCGCAAAAAAATCATTCACCTCAATAAATTTGAGAATCGGATGTTCGGGCTGTTGCGTCTGAATAATTACTTTGCCGCGTTTATAACGTCTGCCTGCTCTGCCGCTTACTTGCGTTATTAACTGAAAACTGCGTTCATCGGCACGAAAATCGGGAAAGTTTAACATCGCATCGGCATTCATTATTCCGACAATACTCACATTATCAAAATTTAAACCTTTCGAAATCATTTGTGTTCCGACTAAAATATCGATTTTTCGACTTTCAAAATCAGAAATAATTTTTTGATACGACTTTTTTGAGCGAGTGGTGTCCAAATCCATTCTTGCTGTTTTGATAGAAGGGAAAAATGTTGCGATTTCTGTCTCAATTTTTTCAGTTCCAAAACCTTTTGTTCGCAACGAATAATCGCCGCAAGCCAAACAATGAGACGGAAATTCCATCGAAAAACCGCAATAATGACAAACTAAAGAGTTAGAATCTTTGTGATACGTAAGCGAAACATCGCAATGTTCACATTCAGGAATCCAGCCGCAAGTTTCACATTCTAAATACGGCGAATAACCTCTTCGATTTTGAAACAAAATAATTTGTTCGTTATTATTGAGTGCATTTTCAATAAATTGCAACAAAACAGGCGAAAAATGTGATTTCATTTGTCTTTTTTTGAAAAATTCTCGCACATCAACGGTCAATATTTCAGGCATTTCAATGTCTGAATACCTTTTTTGCAGTTCAACAAGTCCATATTTACCGATTTGTGCATTGAAATAGGTTTCAATACAAGGCGTTGCCGTTCCGAGCAATGTTTTCGCACCGTGCATTTTTGCCAACATTATCGCACCGTCGCGGGCATTATAACGCGGAGCAGAATCGTGCTGTTTGTACGAATTTTCGTGTTCCTCATCAATAATAATGAGTCCGAGATGTTTGAAGGGCAGAAATAACGATGAACGCACTCCAAGAATAATTCTAAAATCTTGTTCCGCAAAAACGCGATTCCAAGTTTCAGTTTTCTCAAAATCATTGAATTTTGAGTGATAAATTCCAATTAAATTTCCAAAAATGGTTTTTAAACGTTGAATAATTTGAATAGTGAGGGCAATTTCGGGCAATAAATAAAGTACCTGTTTGCCGCAACGAATCGCATCGCTAATCAAATGTATATAAACTTCGGTTTTGCCGCTTGATGTTACTCCGTGAAGTAGAACGACATCTTTTTGTTGAAATAAATCGTTAATTTGTTGATAAACAATAAGTTGCTCTTCGTTTAATGTTGACAAAGGTTCGATTTCGAGGTCTAAATTTTCAAAAATATTAACAATTTTTTCGTTTTTTTGTAAAATATTTCGTTTAATTAACGAATTTAAAATGTTCAAAGAGGAATTTGAGTACTTTAAAAATTCTTTTAATTTTACAGGTTTTGCTTCTTGAAAAAAATTTGAGAAAAGTAAAAAAGATTGTAATAATTGCGTTTGTTTTTGAGATTTTTTCTCAAGTTTCTCAAAAATTTGCGGCAGATTTTCCTTCGAGACTTCAGAATTTAACGAAATATAAGTTTCCGTTTTGGGTTTATGTTCGTTTGGCGAATCAATGGGAAGTGCAGCTTTGAGAACATCGCCCAAAGTACACATATAATATCTCGCAATCCATTCCCAAAATTGAAATTGCAAATCAGAAATTACCGATTCAGTGTCCAAAATGGCAAAAATTTCTTTAAATTTATATTCAGTCGGTGCAATTTGGTGAATTTTTCGTATTACTCCTGTGTGAATTTTCGTTTTTCCAAACGGCACAGACACTCGCATTCCTGTTTTGCAATTTTGCTGCAAATTTTCAGGAATCGAGTAAGTATATAATTGTGGAGTCGGCACAGGAATTATGATGTCTGCAAAAAACATTTCTCAAAAATTTTATTTGCAAAGATAAAAAAATTTATAAAATATTTTTCGAAAAATTTGATTTTTATGAAATATTTTTCAGAAGCGTTGCCATTTTTTAATGCAAAACTGTGAATTTTTGTTAAACTTTTTCGAGTGCTTTCTCCAAATCCGAGATTAATACGTCTGTTTCCTCAAGCCCAATGTAAAAACGAATTAAATTTTGCGGCAAAAAGTCGCAATGGGAAATTCCTGCTGGAAAAATCAAGGATTCATAACCGCCCCAAGAAACCGCAAGCAGAAAGTATCGCAACGAATTACAGAAATTTTTCACCTTCTCAAGAGAGTTAGTCCGCAATAAAACCGAAAATAATCCCGAATTAAACGTCATTTGTTTCTTTGCAAGGGCAAATTGAGGGTTAGTCGGCAAAAAAGGATAATAAATTTTCTCAATCTTCGGATGATTCTGCAAAAAATGAACAATTTTTTCTGCACTTTCGGCAGAATGTTTCATTCGCAAAGGTAAAGTTCGCAAACCACGAAGCATCAACCAAGCATTCATCGGCGAAATTATTCCGCCAAGAGTTAAAAATTCATTTTTAAACATCTTGAAAATCATTTTTTTCGACGAACAAATTACTCCCGCAACCACATCACTATGTCCGTTGAGATATTTTGTTGCAGAATGAACGACAATATCGATTCCAAAATGCGAAGGTTTCTGCGAAAGCGGCGACGAATAACTATTATCGAGAATTGTAATGATATTTTTAGACTTCGCAAACTGCGAAATCGCTTCAATATCTTGCAATTCAAAGGTAAATGTATTCGGGCTTTCGAGATAAATCAATTTTGTTTCAGGAATTGTTGCTTCGAAAATTTTTTTCGCATCAGTTCCGTCAACAAAAGTGGTTTTTATTCCGAATTTTTCTAAAAAATAGTTAAAAAGTTTGTTAGTCCAACTATATGGATGTTGCACACAGATAATATGGCTGTTTTTTTCTACGCAAGACAAAACGGCTGTTGAGATAGCCGCCATTCCGCTTGCCGTTACGAGACAATCTTCCATTTCTTCGAGTGCAGCAATTTTTTTTGCGAGAATCGCAATAGTCGGATTGAGTCCGCGCGTGTAAACTGATGTTTCGTGTTCATTTTGAATTGCTTTTTCGAATTCCTCGAAAGTGCGAAACACAAAATTTGAAGTTTGAATCACAGGTGGCGTCATTGCGTTGAAATAATTTTCCCGCTCTTCACCCAAATGGTTTAAAATATAAGACAAATTCATCTCAAAAAAATTATTTTTGGGGCAAAATTAATATATTTTTAGAAAAATTTTATACTTTTGTAAAATTTTTTTGCGAAATGAACAATATTGACCATTCACTTCCTCCTATAAAACGCGATATAATTTGGAGAATTGCGTTAATTTATTTTGCGGCGTTAGTTATCGCAATTTTAATTATTGGAAAAATTATTTATTTACAGTTTTTCGAAAGTGAAAAATGGGCTGAAAAAGCAACAACAATCAAAGATTTAATTATAGAATCGAATCGCGGCGATATTCTCGCTGACGACAATAAACTGCTTGCTACATCGTTGCCGTCTTACGAGGTGCATTTAGATTTAAAAAGTGAAGCATTGACAAACGAGGTTTTTCAAAAAAATGTCGATTCGCTTGCATTTTGTCTCACAAAATTGTTTAAAGATAAATCGAAAAATGAATATCTTGCCGAGTTGAAAAACGCAAGACAAAACGGCGAGAGATATTATTTGTTAAAAAATCGAATTAATTATCAACAATTAAAAAAATTAAAAACTTTTCCGATATTTCGTCTTGGTCGTTACAAAGGTGGTTTTATCTATGAACGGACTAACACGCGAATCAGACCGCATTACAATTTGGCGGCAAGAACCGTTGGTTATATCAAAGAAGACGGAAACGCCGTAGGAATCGAAGGTGCTTATGACAATGAACTTCGCGGAACGAAGGGTTTAAAACTGGTTCAACGAATAGCAAATGGTGTTTGGATGCCACTCAATGATGGAAATGAGGTAGAACCCGAAGATGGAAATGATATTTTAACAACATTGAACATTTATATTCAGGATGTTGCCGAGAAGGCGTTGCAGGAACAAATGATTCGGAGCAATGCTGACCACGGTTGCGTTATTGTTATGGAAGTGAAAACAGGAGATATTAAGGCGATGGTGAATCTCAAACGCGGAGCAGATTTGATTTTTAGAGAAGAATATAATTATGCCATCGGAGAAAGCACGGAACCTGGGTCAACATTTAAACTTGCTTCGTTAATTGCTGCTTTCGAGGACAATTATATAAAACCAACAGACTCTATTGAGACAGGAAATGGAATCGTTTTGTACGGAAATTTTCCGATTCGAGATGCGTATTTGAAAGGTTATGGGAAAATTTCGGTGCAAGAAGCGTTTGAGTTGTCTTCAAATGTCGGAATTTCGAAAATTATTCACAAATTTTACAAAGAAAAACCTAAAAAATTTGTCGAAAAACTTTTCAGTATGAATTTAAACGAGAAATTAAATATTGACATCAAAGGTGAAGGTTTACCTTATATAAAATCGCCGCGCGATAATTTATGGTCGAGTATTTCGTTGCCGCAAATGTCTATTGGGTACGAGGTGAGACTTACTCCGTTGCAACTTTTGACTTTTTACAACGCAATAGCGAATAATGGCAAAATGATGAAGCCGCGTTTTGTTACTGCGGTGCAAAAACACGGTTTCGAAATCAAAAATTTTCCAACAGAGGTGTTAAATTCGTCAATTTGTTCGCCGTCAACAATTAAAAAAGTGAAAAAAATGCTTGAAGGTGTTGTACTTCGAGGCACTGCAAAAAATTTGAGAAACGCAAATTATAAAATTGCAGGGAAAACAGGCACCGCACAAATTGCTAAGGGCAAAAAAGGGTACAAAAATAACGATGAAATTTCTTATCAGGCATCTTTTGTCGGTTATTTTCCTGCAGAGAAACCTTTGTATTCGTGTATTGTGGTGATTTATGATTTGTCAAGTGAATTTTATTACGGCAATGTTGTTGCGGGACCTGTTTTTCGCGAGATTACTGATAAAATTTTTGCGATGCGATACGATGTTCAGCCCGATATTTCGGCTAATAAACGTTCTGTAGTTGAAATTCCTGTTATGCAAAGTGGTTTTCGCACCGATTTTGATGAAATTTGTAAGAAAACCAATATTCCTTTTCAAAATCGAGAGACAGGAAATTGGGTGCAAACGGTAGAACGCAAAGGGAAAGTCGAATTTCGAAATCTTGAAGTGCGGAAAAATGTTGTTCCCAATGTTGTGCGAATGGGTGCGAGCGATGCCATTTTTTTGTTAGAAAATCTCGGTTTAAAAGTTGTTTTGCACGGAAGAGGAATCATTAAAAAACAATCTCTCAAGTCAGGTGAGAGTTTTAAAAAAGGAGAAAAAATTATTCTCGAATTGGAATAAAATTTTTTCTTTTGA
>DYQK01000276.1 GCA_020719385.1 Rikenella microfusus
CGATGAATTCCATTTTTTTTGTGAGTAATAGGAAATTGATTCATACCTATTACTTGACACTTTTTTTATCAATTGCCACGCTCTTTAGGGCGTGGGCAAAATGCGATACCGTACTCTCTTAGGGCTTTAGCCCTTTATCCCTTTGATTATTAGATATTTATTAAAGGGCTGAAGCCCTAAAATTATTTTTTGCATTATTTCCCCCGCCCTGAAGGGCGGGGCAATGGACAAAAAGTGTCAACTGATAAATGAAAGATGCCGTTTTTCGCAACGAATTCAAAATGAAAATTTAAAATAACATCTTTAAAAATCCCCGCTAATCCGCGAGCATCCGCGTAATCCGCGTTCCAATTTGCTGCAAAAATAGGAACGCCAATGACGCGGAAACTCGCGGATTCAATCAATATTTATTACTATATTATAACTTTGTCGGTTACTTTACTGGTTGTAAGTCGCTGATATTGTTTAGATTCAAGAGATTTCTCGCTTTGCTCGAAATGACAGCGATAATTAATTATCGAATTTTACTTTGTCTCTGTATTCAAAAACGGCTACGCTAATACTTCTCGAAATGACAACGTTTTTTTACTTTTTTGTCCCACTATATGTGGGTAGCCGAGTTTTCAATTCAAATAGGAAAGTTATAGTACTGCCGATTCACACAAAAAACAACCGAATCTATTTTCAGTTTTTTTAAACACTCTACCAAAAAATTCTGCTGTAACTATTTCCCGAAAAACAACTTTCCATAATTATCAGTAATCTGATATTCAACAGCATACCATTTAAACCCACAAAAAAATTAATACAGGTATTACTTTTGGTTTAGTGTACGAAAAATAGTACATTTGCTAAACTCTTGTTTGTAGTTATACTTAAGTGAATTTGGTTTTCGGATTTTTGTTTCTAATGTTTCGTCAAGGTAAAAATGTCGGATAATAGATTTTATAATCTGATGATTATCAATATTTTCAAATTTTCAAATTAACGAATTTTCAAATTGACAAAACACTAAACTCCTCAAGTGGTCGAAGACCCTTGAAGCGGTTGAGGTTAGCGACCGCTTCGAGGGTTGAAAAAACCCTCGAAGGGTATCAATTTTTACCGAAAACCATTTTCACTTGAGTATACATTGATATTTGTTTGTGAAATTTGTTCGTTATCTGTTGTTTCATTTTCAAATTTTCAAATTGTTTGTGAAATT
>DYQK01000056.1 GCA_020719385.1 Rikenella microfusus
ATTTTTGTAACAAATTTTAACTACAAATTTTGTTCAAATATGAAAAAGTACCAAATTTTAATGTTTTTTCGGCATTTTTATTACAGATTTTTATTTTTCAATCTGCAAATGCCCAACTTTTCTCACCCTTCTCACAAAATTCCTCTTTCACGCAAGTTTATAATGGAAACGCCGCTTGGGGAGATTTCGACAACGACGGCGACCTTGACATCTTCGTCAACGGAGTTTATACCTCAACAGCAGGAAAATTTACAGGAATTTATCGAAATGACAACGATTCCTTCGTATTAGTCTCTAATTTACCCTTTCTCTGATTCGGCTCATCGCAAGCCGCTTGGGGCGATTACGACAATGACGGCAACCTTGACATTTTTATTGTCGGTTATATAACCACAAACAACAACAACAACGACACCGCCATTCTTTATCACAATCTCGGCAAAGATTCCACAGGAAATGTCATCTTCGAAGCGGACACAACATCCGAATTTACTCCCGTCATCATGCCATTCGTCGCATGGGTAGATTTTGACAACGACGGCGACTTAGACTTATCTTATTGCGGCGGTTATGGAAACTTCGCCGCAACAAAATTGTACAGAAATGACAGAAACGGCGTTTTCACCGACATTTCTTGTCTCGACAATGTTGAAAACGGCGTCATTATTTGGGGCGATTACGACAAGAACGGAACGCAAGACGTTTTAATTACTGGAAGAAGAGGCTCATACGATTATATCGCAAAACTTTACAAAAATCAAATTGATACTTTCATCTGTGATTCGATTAATTCTAATTTGTTCGCTCAAGTGAGATATTCCTCCGCCGCTTGGGGCGATTATAATCAAGATGGAAATCTCGATTTAGTAATTACGGGAAGCGACAACACAAACGCAATGCAAATTTTCATCTATAAAAATCTAAATGGAGTATTCTCACAAATCTCAACACCCGAAATAGTCCCTGCCTCGCAAGGAAAAGCCGTTTGGAGAGACTTCGACAATGACGGAGACCTCGACCTCGCCGTCACAGGACAAAAACTGTATAACGGCTCCGAATTTGAAACCAATCTCTACTCAAATAACGGAAACGACATTTTTATCAAAAATTTAAACGCAAATCTAACCGCAGCAAGACGTTCAAGCCTCGAATGGGGCGATTTTAACCACGACAAAAAACTCGATTTAGTCCTAACAGGACAAAGCGGTTCAGGAAATTATCATACAAAAGTGTTCGTAAACAATACTTTAAACGAAAACACTCAACCAAACCAACCCACAGAATTGACCGTTCTCACCTACTCAGACTCTGCGAAATTGATTTGGAATCAAGCAACAGACAACCAAACTCTCGCAACAGGTTTAACTTATAACGTAAGAATCGGGACAACAACAGGGTTCAGACAACATATTGGTTGCAAATGCTTTCCTCGAAAACGGAAATTTAAAAATCCCAAAACTCGGAATTAACGACACTTTTAGAATTATTGACAAACTACCCGCAGGAACGTATTTTTGGGCAGTACAAACCATTGACAATGAAATGTTACGCTCAAACTGGTCGCAAGAATGCTCTCTCACGACTCCTAATTTTGATTCGCAAACGCCGACAGCAGTTATTTCCTCGCCAACGAATGTTGACTCTTTTTCGGTAACATTAAACGCACAAATCAACGCACACGGCTCGAACACAAATATTTCTTTCGAATACGGAACGACAGATACTTTGGGTTTGTCCATTTCTGCTAATCCTGCAAACCTCAATGATACAATTTTGCATTCTGTCTCTGCAAATATCGAAAATTTGAATTTGTTTACAACATATTATTTCAGAGTAAAAGCTGAAAGCAATATCGGAACAACATACTCTAACTATTTGACTTTCACAACGTTAGGAGCAAATAATCTCGCAACAGCAACAACAAAGCAAGCGACAGAAATCAAAGCAACAACAGCAATTTTAAACGGAATTGTGAACGCAAATTACACTCCGACAGAAACTTTTTTCGAATTTGGAACAGATACTTTTTATGGAAATCAAATCTCTGCAACTCCTTCGAATATATCAGGAAATCAGACAACAAATATTTCTGCGAATATCTCAAATCTTTCACCCAACACAACTTATCATTTTAGAGTGAAAGCACAAAACTCTGTAGGAATCTCATACGGTAACGACTTCATTTTCACAACATTAAACTCTGATTCTTTGCCCGAAGCGACAACTTTGCCTGCGACTAACATTTCTGCTGCAACTGCAACTCTGCATGCGACCGTCAATGCACGAGGCAACGAAACGCAAATATTTTTCCAAATCGGATACGACACAACATATCAATTTGAGGTTTTACCAAATCCATCGCAACTCAATAACAATTCGTCTGTTGAGGTAAACTTCGCCGTTTCAGGACTAAAACCGAATATTGCGTATCATTACAGAATCGTTGCAATTTCAGAAATCGGAACAACATACGGAAATGATGTAACTTTTAACACACAAATTTCTACTTGTCCCCGACTGAATTATTACTCGTATTTCTCGCAAATGCTTAATAATCAATACAATGATATTAGTAATCACGGTACAGAAATCCCTGTTTCGAATCTCGACGACGGAACTTCAGATATTCTCGACATTGGTTTTCCATTTTTTTACAACGGAGAAACATTCACGCAATTTCGACTTTCGACAAATGGTTTTATCAAATTGGGAAATATTCCGTTTTCGAGTCCGTTTTTGTATTTTGATGCAGCAACCGTCAACACAGGAGGCATTTTTAACGCAACAGATTCCGCCGATATTTACTTATTAGTGCGTTGAATCACGATTTAGGAATCGGGCAAGATACCGCAGAATTTAAAATGTTGACCGAAGGCACTGCACCCAACAGAATTACAACGATTCAGTTTAAAAATCTCACCGACAAGATAAATACTCAATATTTGAATCTCGAATTTCAAATTAAACTTTACGAAACTTCGAATGTTATTGAGTTTGTTTATGGAAGTTTTATTGCGGATGGAAATCCTGTGGCGGTGTTTAAAACTGCCACAGTAGGTTTAAAGGGAAACAGTAATGAAGAAAATCAACTCCTGAACGTCAACAAAACTTGGTCAAGACCTTGGGAAAACGCAAATTATCAAAATGGAAATTATCAAGATGACGAAGCATTTCGTTTTACAAACCGAAATATTCCATTGTACGGTTTTACTTATCGCTTTTCTCCAAATACTGAACACGACTTAATGGTGCGTCAGGTTTATTCTTTGGGAAAAACTCCAACTCCTGAAGGAAATCCGCAAACAATTTCTGCGATAATTAAAAATGTGGGACGAACAACAATTTCGAATTTCAATGTTAATCTCAATATTTCGGGTGCAAATACTTTCTCGCAAGATATTTTTATCTCGCAACTTTTGCCCGACAAAGATTCTTTAATCTCGTTCAATTTATTTTTCCCCACAGAATTGGGCAACAACAATATTGCTGTCTCCGTTCCAAATGACGACAATAACTCAAATAATTCGTTTAATTTTGGGCAAGAGACAACAGACAATATTTTTGCTTATGCCGACACCTCAGCGGTAACAACGGCAGTCGGCGGGGCAAGTGGAAGAATTTATTTAACGAAATATCACTTAAACGGCACTAAAAGAATTGTTGCTGTCAACTCGTATATTTTTGCGTATCCCTCAAATGTTGGAAATACCGTTTACGCAGTAGTTTTAGATGCAAATCACAACATTGTTGCCTCATCAAATGTGGTAACAATCTCTGAACCGATGATGGGAAAAATGAATCGTTTTGCGATAAATTTGCCGCCGACCCCCACAGATACTGACTTTTTGTTGGTTTTGCGAAATATTCCTCGACAACGGCATTTTATCCGATGGACGTTCAAAAAGAGAGTCCGTTTCGAAAAAATGCGTATTTTTTAACGACATTAGAAGGAGATACTTTAGTCCCGTATAAAAATCCTTACCGTTTTGTCATTGAAGCAGAATTGGGAGAAATACCTGTTTTGCCCACCGCCGCAACGCTTCCTGCGACTAACATTGCGAAAGACTCGGCAATTTTAAACGCTGAAAATTAACGCAAATAATTTTCCGACAACAGTTTATTTTGAAATTGGAATCGATACAAATTACTCAACAACATTTTTTGTAGATACAATTTTTGTAGACACAAATGTTTTAGTAAATTTTACTTCGAAAAACCTTTCCCCAAATACAACTTATCATTTTAGAGTGAAAGCAGTTAACGAAGCAGGAACAATTTACGGCAACGATTTGATTTTCAAAACGTTACCCGTTTATAATGTAACTTTTCTTGTTACTGATGAACAAAACTTGCCGATTGAAAACGCAACCGTTTCGCTGCAAAACCACGGTTTTTTGACAACAAATTCGCAAGGAAAAGTTGTTTTTTCCAATATTGAACCCGATACATTGTATTTTTCTGCGGAAAAAGAAGGTTACAACACACTTTCTCACTATATAATTGTCTCGAATTTCGATGTTATTGATACTATTTCGTTGTCTCGAAAAATGTATTCAGTAACGTTTTTTGTAAAAGATTCTCTCGACAATCTCATTGATAGTGCGTTAGTTACCTTAGAAAATAATGGTTTTCATTACACAGAAAATAACGGAATTGCCGTTTTTGAAAATGTTACGCCAGATTCTTTGAATTTTACGGTTGAGAAATTAGGTTTTTATAAATTTGAAAATTTTGTCGTTGTAAAAGATTCGGATGTTGTTGAGGAAATTTCTTTGCGAATAAAAACGCACAACGTCACTTTTGTTGTGAAAAACCTTGATAATCAACCAATTAACGATGTTTTAGTTTCTTTTGGAAATTACGAATCTCTATTTACGAATAAAAATGGAACGGCGATTTTTTCGAATATTATTGAAAATTTAGAAATTTCGTATCAACTGACAAAAGATGGTTATCGCACCCTGGTCGGCACTTGCGATATTCGCAAAGATACAATTCTCTATTTGCAAATTGAAAAAGCAGGTTATAACGTAACTTTCGATGTGAAAGATGTTGATAATCAACCACTTGCTGATGCAATTGTTACTCTTGGCGAATTTTCTGATACAACAGACAACACAGGAAAAGTTGTTTTTAGAAATGTTTTGCCTGCAAAAATGGGTTATTTAGTTACGAAAAACGGTTTTATTTCAAATTCGGACTCAATAACGATTTCGAATAGCGATATTTCTGAAACGGTGATTTTGCGAGAAGGTTACCGAGTAACTTTTGAGGTTTTTGATAGCGAAAACAAAGCGATTTCGGGGGTTTTAGTAACATTAGGCACTTTTGGCAGCGACTCAACAGACGCAACGGGCAAAGCAGTTTTTGAAAATGTTAAACCTGCTTCAAATTTGAGTTTTACTGCACAAAAAACAGGTTTCAATAATTTTTCAGGAACGTTAAATGTTGCAAATCAAGATGTTACGTTAAAAATCAATTTGATAAAAACGAATATTCCTGTTTTGGAAAAGCGAAATATTAAAATTTCACCGAATCCGAGTAGTGGAATTTTCAATGTTGTTGCACCGCATTTTGTCAATGAAGGAATTGTGAAAATTTTCACTTTGACAGGAAAAAAAGTTTTCGAAACAAAAGTTCAAAACTCCGAGATTCAGTTAAATGTTGGGAATTTGCCTTCGGGAGCATATTTTTTGCATTGGGAAAATGAAAAATCGCAGTTTATTGAACGAATAATTATTCAGAAATAAACATTTTTAACAAAAATTCCACCTTTTCTAGGGTGGAATTTTCTTTTCTCACAAATATTTTTGAGTTTAAAGTGAATTTAGTGAGAAATTATTTCATAAAAACTGCTCCAAATTTACAAATTTCGAAGCAAACTCCGCAACCTGTGCATTTTTCTTCGACGACAAAATGTGGATGTTTTATTGTTCCAATAATTGCGTTTTTGGGGCATTTTCTGATGCAAATTGTGCAACCTGTGCATAAATTTACGTTAATGTAAAATGTTCGCAACTCGCGGCAAACGCCTGCGCGGCATTTTCTGTCAAAAATATGTTCCTCAAATTCGTCTCGAAACCATTTTAAAGTGCTAATAACGGTATTGGGTGCAGATAAACCGAGTCCGCACATTGTTGTCTCTTTGATAACTGACGACAAACTTTCCAACTGCATAACTCCTTTGAAGCGTTCAAGTGTTTGAAACCCCATTTCTTTGAGCGGTCTTCGGGTAACACTTTCCAAAATCTCGAACATTCGTCTCGTTCCTTCGCGGCAAGAAATACATTTTCCGCAACTTTCTCGCTGAATAAATTCCATAAAAAATTTTGTTATGTCAACCATACAAATATTTTCGTCCATAACAATCATTCCGCCGAGTCCGAGTGTTGCCCCGATTCCTGTTAATGCTTCAAAATCGACAATTGTGTCTAATTGTTCTTCGGGGAGACAATGTCCTGTTGGTCCGCCGAGTTGTGCGGCTTTAAATTTTGCGTTATTTTTTATTCCTTCGCCGATGTCAAAAATAATTTCGCGAATCGAAGTTCCGAAAGGAATCTCGACTAACCCTGAATTTTTAATTTTTCCTGAAAGAGTGAAAATTTTTGTTCCTTTGCTGTTTTGTGTTCCGATTTTCTGAAACCATTGTGGTCCATTTTTTATGATAAACGGAATATTCGCAAGCGTTTCAACGTTATTGACGACTGTCGGATTTTCAAAAAGTCCTTCTGTGGCAGGATAAGGTGGTTTTACTCTTGGAATTCCGCGTTTTCCTGCGATGCTGCTAATTAACGCAGTTTCTTCGCCGCAAACGAAAGAACCTGCTCCTTCTCGCACTTCAATGTCGACAGAAAAATTTGTTTTCAAAATGTTTTCGCCGATTAAACCGCAATTTTTTGCGTCAAGAATTGCTTTTCGCAGTCTCTCGATGGCAAGCGAATATTCGCCGCGGATGTAGACAAAAACTTTTTTTGCTCCGATGACAAAAGCCGAGATTAACATTCCTTCGATGAGTAAATGTGGATTACTTTCAAATAAAAGTCGATTCATAAAACCGCCTGGGTCGCTTTCGTCTGCGTTACAAATTAAAAATTTGGTATTTTTGGGTGAGTTGTACGCAATTTTCCATTTTTCACCTGTGAGAAATCCTCCGCCGCCGCGGCCGCGAAGTCCGCTTTCGAGAATCCATTCGCAAATTGTTGTCGGTGAATAATTTTTTATCACTTTCGAAAAAGAGAGATAACCTTCGAAAGATAAATATTCGTTGATATTGATGGGCGAAATAATTCCGTTTAATTTTGAAATGACTCGATTTTGTTTTGCAAAAAACGGAATTTCGTTGAGAAAAGGTACGCCGTCCCAGGGTTCGCAGTTTTCGATTTGTATTTCTCCGAGTGCGAATTCTTTGGGAATGTTGTTGCTAAAAATGCCGTCAAGAATTGCTTCTACGTTTTCTGTGGAAACATTTTGGAAAAATACGCGGTTTTTTCGTTGCAACTGAACCGAGATAATTGGCTCGACAGAACAAAAGCCCAACGAACCAACTTCAACAAGGTCGGCATCAATTTTTCTCTCTTCGAGATAATTAGTTATCTTTTCGAAAGTTTTTCTTGCTCCCGCAGCGATTCCGCTTGTCGAAATTTCTACGAAAATAGCGGGTTTTAACAATTTCTCGTATCGCAAGAATTTTAATTCCTCTAAAATATCTTTGTCAGAATCGGTTAACAATAATTTTTCGACAAGATATTCGGTGTTCAATGTTTTTGATTCGTTGGACATAAAATTAAAATTATCTAAACTTTGTTAAAATTTCTTTAACGGCATCTTTGTGAATTGTAAAACCCATCATTTTTAACTTCACATAATCCTCGTGGAAAAAATAATATCCAAATTCGGGTACGTTTGCGTTGTTGTTGCGAGAACCTGCACTCGAATCTTTTATCAAAAACCAATCTTTGCCGTTTTTTTCCAGATAACCCATAAGGTGCATTCCGTGGTCGTCAGTTGTTGTGAGGTTTGAAAAACGAAATTGTCTTGCGTCTTCGTCAATATATTCGGAAGGAATGTCAAAAGTTGGAATTATCGCACATTGAGTCAGACGCGTAAAACCTGCTTCAGAAACATCGCCGCCGATAGAAACCGTAAAACCGTTTCGAATCGCTTTTTTGAGACAATCCATATAAACATCTAACGGAACATTATAATATTCCTTGCTGTGCCACCAGTTGTCAGGCACTTTGTACTCGACTTTCTTCCAATAAGGTTCTTGTTTGTACGAAAGAATCTCGACATAATCGTCAGGATTTATTTTCAAATACTCTTTGAGATAACTCTGCGGAGTATAATTTTTCCCCTCAACGGTGATTTGCGTAGGCGGCTCGCCGATGTGTTTGTTCATTATGTCTTTTATTGTGGCAACGACTAACTCTTCGTTCCACATCTGCATTTTTCTCACAGACTGCAAATAACCGTTCATTTCCTCGAACATTTTTTCGTGTGTGTGATATTTTCTGTCGTTGAGAAGTCCTGTGTAATTTTCCATCGGAACAATTCCGTATTTTCTAAACATTCTCGCAACAGCGTTTGCTTCTGAACCCTCTGCAAAATGAGAATTCCCTCTTTCCTGCACAAAACGTCTTGCTTTTTCGGTGTATTCCCAATAAGCAACGTAAATTTCAGAAAGTTTTACCTGTTTTTTGTGAATTCTATACACTTCACTTTCGTAAAACGAAATAGTCGAAAAAGCCCAACAAGTGCCTGCATTTCCCTGCGAAATGGCAGGATTTGTCCATTCGCGTTTGTACAAATTGACTTTATTTGGCAGGTCTAAACCGCTTTGGTCCATTTCTAAACGTTTGTCGGTCTGCTTGGGTTGCAACTGTTCATCAACATTGGTAACGTCTTTTAAAATGACATCCTGATAAAAACCTGACTCGTATTCGCGAAAAATACTTTTATCTTTTTTGGGCTGTGCAAAAAGATTCGCTGAAATCAGACAAAAAACAAAAATCAAAAATGAATATTTTTTCATTGTAAAAAAATTTTAATATTAAAACGTACAAAATTAATAATTTTTTTTTACTTTTCACAAAGAAATTAATTTTTTTTTGAAAAAAATGCTTGATAAAAAAATTTATCAAGCAAATTTTTAGATTAATACAATGTTTCGCCCTCGATTTTTTTCTTTTCGACAGAAAGATTTGCCGACCATTGAGAAATTGCGGTTCTAAACCATTCGTCTGCGGCTTCTGTCCATTTAAAATTTTTGCGAATGTATTCCATCGTATCTTTCTCGACATCCGTGTAAATATCGCCGTCAATAACTTTTTGGAAGAGAATTTTTGCATCTTCCATCGAAATACGACCGTCGCCTTTTCCTTTTACCGCTTCTTCTGCGGCTGTGATTAACTCTCTGTCGTATTTTACGCCGTCAATAACTTTGTAATATGCCATAAAATTTTACATTAAAAAAAGATTCGCAAATATAAATTTTTTTTTCGAAAAACAAAAATTTTTCACAAAAGAAGTAAATTTTTTATAACTTTCTCTAAATTTTTCGTAAAAAATATTTGTAAATTGAAATATTTTGTGTACTTTTGCAAAAAAAATAACAGTAGTAAGAATTAGAGTTTCTTCGGAAAAAGCAAAGGTTCGATTCCTTTTTTAGCTATGATTACTCGGCTATTATAGTTCAGTGGCAGAACAAAAAAACACTCTTTTCAAATTTCTCTGTTATTTTTTTCTAATAAAGTTAAAAAATAAATTTTGTTTTCACTTAATAATCAAACTGTTATGAAAACGAAACATTTTACAGTGCAAGAAGTTTTGGATATTCTTGCATCACAGGCACAACAAATTTCAGAATTTGCCAAGCAAATGACAGAGTCAAACGCTAAATTTGAACAGCAAATGACAGAGTCAAACGCTAAATTTGAACAGCAAATGACAGAGTCAAATGCCAAATTTGAGGAACACAAACTTCAAGCAGCAAAAGAAATACGAGAAGTTCGTCAAGAATTGGGTGGAATCGGAAGGTCGCAAGGCGAGGTTGCTGAACGATATTTTTATTCCGCCATCAAAAAAAATATGAAACTTTTGCATGTAGAGTTAAACGAAATCGAAGCAAATATCAATAAATATGTGAAATCGTTGAATTTACGCGAGCAATATGATTTGATTTTAACAAACACAAATGTAATTGTTGTCGTTGAAGTGAAATATAAAATGCGAGTGCGAGAAGTTGAGTGGTTGTACAAAGACAAAATACCGAATTTCAAAAAACTTTTTCCTGAAAGGAAAAACTTTGAGTTAATCGGTGCTGTTGCGGCTTTCGTTTTTGAGGAAAATGCCATCAAATTGGCAAAACAATATGGTTTTCTCATTCTCACGCGCGAGGACAAGCATCTCGAAATTTTAAACGAAAATTATATTTCTTATTAATTCTCTTCCCAAAACAAATTTTTGTCATCTTTTGAAAAGATGACAATTTTTATTTTTTATTGTTGTAAAAATTTTTTGAGAAAAATTTGAGAAAAAAATGAAAAATTTGAAAAAAATATATAATTTTGCGGTATATTTGAAAAAATAAAAAATTTTATGGCAGAATTTTTTAAATCCAATTTTTCTTCAGAAACGGAGCTGATAATTAAGGTTGTTGGTGTCGGAGGAGGCGGAAGTAATGCGGTAAATCATATGTTTCGTCAGGGAATTAAGGCTGTCAATTTTGTTGTCTGCAACACAGACTCACAGGCATTGGCAAATAGCCCTGTTCCCGAAAAAATTCAGTTGGGACAAACTCTCACCGAAGGGCGAGGGGCAGGTAACAAACCCGACCAGGGCAGACAAGCCGCACTCGAAAGTCTTGACGACATAATTCAGGTGCTTGCAGATAACACAAAAATGGTTTTTATCACCGCAGGAATGGGCGGCGGAACAGGAACAGGAGCCGCTCCCGTTTTGGCAAAAGCAGCGAAAGAATTAGGTATTCTCACCGTTGGAATTGTTACTATTCCGTTTAGATTCGAGGGACAAAGACGCATCAATCAAGCAATTGAGGGAATTACCGAGTTGAGTCAATACGTAGATTCGTTGTTGGTTATCAATAATGAAAAGTTACGCGAAATCTTTGGTGACCTTCGCGTTTCCGAAGCATTCGCAAAAGCAGACAACATTTTAACTATCGCTGCGAAGGGAATTGCCGAGATTATCGGTATTCACGGGCAAGTAAATGTTGATTTTGCTGACGTTCAGACCGTTATGACAAACAGCGGCGTTGCCCTGATGGGTTCGGGCGAGGCTGAGGGCGAAGACCGCGCAATGCGCGCCATTCAAAATGCGTTACATTCGCCGCTTTTAAATTGCAGCGACATCAAAGGTGCGAAGAACGTTTTACTCAATATTACGTCAGGCAGAGACGAGGTAACAATGGATGAAACTTATATTATCAGCGAGTTTGTGCAGGAAGCAACAGGTTATACCGCAGATATTATTTGGGGAAAGTGCGATGACGAGAATTTGGGTGAAAAAATTTCGGTTACCGTTATTGCAACAGGTTTCGAAACAGATGTTATTCCTGAAATTCATAATTATCGCCGTTTAAATAAGAAAAATCCGAATGTTGTCGAGAAAATTCCTGCGAAAAATATTTCTGTTCCACAAAAAAATGAGAAAGAATCTGTTGAGAATCAGAAAAAAACGAATTCTCTCGATGACGATTTAGATTTTATTGTGAAAAGCAAAATTCAAGAGAACACAAACACGGTGGTTTTGAACGAAAATTCAGATACTTACATTGTTCAAGAGAAGAAAACGAATGAAACGAGTTCACTTGATGATGTAGATTTGAAAATTCAGGAGCGTTTGAACGAGATTAAACAGAAGTTTTTAAAATCAAAAGACCAAAAAAATACGTCTTATCAAAAAAATCTCGAAGAATTGGAGACCGAGCCTGCTTACATTCGCAAAAAAATCGAAGTGGATACAAAAAATCTCAATGAAAACCCAAATCAGAATGTAAAAAAATATTCTCTATCAGACGATTCTGACGCTTCGAAGTAAAATTTTTTCAAAAAAACAGAAAAAATTAGTCGAAAATTAACATTTTTTAACAAAAAAACAATGGATATTCTCATAAAAAACGGTACGATTGTTACCGATTCGTCAATTTATAAGTCAGATATTTTGCTTCAAAACGGAAAAATTTCCCAAATCGAAAAACAAATTCTCAATGCAGAAAATTGCGAAGTTATCGATGCTTCGGGCAAATACATTTTTCCCGGCGGAATTGACCCTCACGTTCATATGGATTTGCCGACTTGGGCAGGAAATTCTTGCGACAACTTCGAATCAGGAAGTAAAGCGGCAATTGCAGGCGGCACAACGTGTTTTCTCGATTTCGTCACTCCTGCCCGCAACGAATCTTATCTCGAAGCATTGAAAAAACGAAAAATTGAGGCAGAAAATTCTTGGATAGATTACGGACTGCATATGTCAATAACTTCGTGGAACGAAAATTCTAAAAATGAAATTAAGCAATGTGTTGAAAATGAAGGAGTAACATCGTTCAAGGCATATATGGCTTACAAAAAATCTGTCGGCATTGATGATTCTGCGTTGTTAAAAGCGATGGATTCTATCTCTGACAACAGCGGTATTTTAATGGTTCATTGCGAAAACGGTGATTTAATTGAGTTTTTAGAAAATCGAACAGAAAAACATTCTCCACATTTTTTGAATTCTCCTGATGAACACGCAGAGATTCACAACCAAGACACAGAAATTGAAGCAGTTAGTCGAATTTTACTTTATCACTCCTATAACGACTGTCTTTTGTATTTAGTGCATATTTCGTTAGAAGAAAGTATAAATTTGATAAAAGGATTCAATTCTCCCGATATTTGCGTAGAAACTTGCCCGCATTATTTGCTCTTAGACGACTCTCGTTATAAGTTGCCCAATTTTGAGGCGGCAAAATACGTGATTAGTCCGCCCCTGCGAGACAAGTCTAACAATGAGGCTTTGTGGGAGGCGTTGGGGAATTTTGATGTTACCGCCATTGGTTCTGACCATTGTCCGTTTAATTTTAAGGGGCAAAAAGATTTTGGGAAATCGGATTTTCGCAAAATCCCAAACGGAGCAGGCGGCGTTGAGCATCGAATGCCGCTGCTTTACACCTACGGCGTTGAAAAAGGAAAAATAAGTTTAAATCAATTTGTTTATTTCACTTCAACGCATATTGCTGAGGTTTTTGGTCTCAATAAAAGAAAAGGTTTTATCGAAATTGGTTATGATGCCGATTTAGTTATTTGGGATTCAGAGAAAAAACAAATTATTTCTGCCAAGAATCATCATCAACGTTGCGATTACAATATTTATGAGGGAATGAAAATCAAAGGTTTGCCCGAAAAAGTGATTGTCGGCGGCGAATTGGTTTTTGACAACGGAAATTTTATTCCTCCCAAACGCAAATCTGAATTTTTATTTAGAGAATTACCTGTTTTGTGAAAATTTTTTCGTATCTTTGTGAACATTTTTAACAAAAATTCTTATGAAAAAGGAAAAAAGACAATACGAAATTTCTTTTGCCACAGTAAAATTTGACGATTTAATTAAAATTGTAATGCGTACATTGTTGGTCGTCACTGGAATTTTGTGATTTTAGAAAAAATTGCAGAAGATTCTTTTCAATATTTCGTTTCAGACTCTTTTGATTCGTTAAATTTCAATGGTTTAAAACAAATTTTTATTTGTCTTCAAGCAGTAAAGTTGGTTTATTGCAAAGATTAAAATTTTATGGAGAAAAAAACACTTTTAATTACAGGCGGAGCAGGCTTTATCGGTTCAAGTTTGGTGCGAAGAATGGTTTCGCAATATCCAAATTATCAAATAGTTAACCTTGATAAATTGACTTACGCAGGAAATCTTGAGAATTTAAAAGATATTGAGAAATTCCCAAATTATGAATTTGTAAAAGCAGACATTGTTGATGCTCAGACGATTTTTGCGTTATTTGAGAAATATCAATTTGATGGAGTTTTGCATTTGGCAGCCGAATCTCACGTAGATAGGTCAATTGCTGAGCCGATGTCTTTCGTTTTTACGAATATTGTTGGAACGGTAAATTTGTTAAACGCTGCAAAACATATTTGGAAAGATTTTTCGGGGAAAAAATTTTATCATATTTCGACTGACGAGGTTTACGGTTCGTTGGGTGAAACGGGCTATTTCTCTGAAACAACTTCTTACGACCCCAGAAGTCCGTATTCGGCTTCCAAGGCGAGTTCCGATCATTTAGTGCGGGCATATTTTCACACTTACGGGCTTCCTGTTGTGCTTTCGAATTGTTCAAACAATTATGGTCCGTATCAATTTCCTGAAAAATTGATTCCTTTGTCAATATTGAACATTAAAACAGGGAAAAATATTCCGATTTATGGGAAAGGGGAAAATATTCGCGATTGGCTCTACGTTGAAGACCACACCGAGGCGATAGATTTTATTTTTCACAAAGGGAAAATCGGCGAAACTTACAACATCGGCGGCAACAACGAATGGACTAACATTAAATTGATACGAAAACTTTGCGATATTATGGATAAAAAGTTAAATCGCAATGTCGGTGAGTCGCAACAATTAATTACTTTTGTCACAGACCGTCTCGGACACGATTTGCGTTACGCTATTGATGCGTCAAAAATTCGAGATTCTCTTGGTTGGTTTCCAAAAACAAACTTCGAAGAGGGTTTAGAAAAGACCGTTGAGTGGTATTTGCAAAATAATGAGTGGTTGATGAACATTGTTTCAGGCAAGTATCAACATTATCAAGCAAAATAATTGTTCAACAACAAAAAAAGTTAGATTTTTTACAAAAACTTCTCAATATTGAGAAGTTTTTTATTTTTCTCGAAAAAATTTTTACCTTTGCACTTCAAAAATTAATTAAAAAAATGTACCCTACAATTAGCGATTTTCTCAACGACATTTTTGGAGTCAATATCAAATTACCAATACAAACTTACGGATTTTTCGTTGCTATGGCGTATGTTTGCGGAGGGATTTTTCTTTATCTTGAGTTTAAAAGATATTCTAAAAACGGAATATTACCGCCAATTTTGAAAGCAGAAACCATCGGCAAACCTGCAAAACCGCTTGAAATTCTTTTATTCGGAGTCTTCGGTTTTATTATTGGGTATAAAATTTTCGAAATGATTTTTCATTACTCGGAATTTGTCGAAAATCCGCAAAAATTTTTACTTTCCTCTCGCGGAAATTTTCTCGGAGGAATTTTGACAGGAATTGTTGTTGCCGCAGTAACTTTTTATGACAAGCATAAACAAAAACTTGACAAACCCAAACTCGTTGAAAGACAATTTTTTGCCGAAGAATTAGTCAATAATATCGTTTTTATCGCAGCCATTTCAGGAATATTAGGTGCAAAATTGTTTCACAATTTAGAAAATATCAACGATTTAATTGCCGACCCTGTTGATTCGTTGCTTTCTTTCAGTGGTTTGTCGTTTTATGGCGGACTAATCTGCGGACTCGGTGCAGTGATGTTTTACATTTGGAAAAATAAAATTCCCATTCCGAGATTTTTAGATGCCGTTGCTCCTGCTATTGCTCTTGCTTACTCCGTTGGTCGAATGGGATGTAATGTTTCAGGCGATGGCTGTTGGGGAATTGTCAACAATTATCCGAAACCATCGTTTTTGCCCGAATGGGCGTGGGCGTACAGATTTCCGCACAACGTAGTAAACGAAGGCGGACTAATCGATAATTGTTCGGGTAAATTTTGCCACATTCTCGACCAACCCGTTTTCCCAACTTCTTTGTACGAGAGTACTTTGATGCTAATTATATTTTTGATTCTTTGGTTTTTGAGAAAAAAAATCAACATCGCGGGAATGTTATTTTCGATTTATTTGATTCTCGCAGGAAGCGAAAGATTTTTCATCGAATTGATAAGAGTCAATAACACTTACTCGATTTTTGGGTTTAACATAACTCAAGCACAACTTATCTCAACTACATCGATTCTTTTAGGAATTTTTGGAATTTTTTATCTCAAAAGAAAACAAAAACTTTTACAACATTAAATTTTATGGCAGTTATTTTTGAAAATACCGTTTTGCCCGACATTATTGAGTTGCGAAATATTAATCAAAGTTATGATAACGGCAAAACTTTTGTCATCAAAGATTTTAACCTTTTGATAGAAGATAAACCCAATCAGGGACAATTTGTCGTACTTTTGGGACCTTCAGGCTGTGGAAAATCAACGGTTTTGCGTTACGTTACAGGTTTACAAACGCCCACGTCAGGCGAGGTGTTGTTGAAAAGCAAACCTCGTCAGGAATCCGATAGAATTGGAATGGTTTTTCAACAATATTCGTCTTTCCCTTGGCTCACGGTTTTAGAGAATGTTGCGTTAGGACTGAAGTTTAGAAATATTCCTAAAAACGAACGAAACGAAATGGCAATGGCGATGATAAAAATTGTCGGACTTGAGGGACACGAGAAGAAATACGCTCAGTATCCAACTCTTTCAGGCGGTCAACTGCAACGCGTTGCTATTGCGAGAAGTTTGCTTGTCAATAACGAAATTATTTTGATGGACGAACCCTTCGGTGCGTTAGACACAAATACGCGTTTGCGAATGCAAGATTTTTTAATTGATGTTTGGTTAAAAGTTCATCCAACAATTATTTTAGTTACTCACGACATTTCAGAAGCGGTTTATTTGGGCGATGACGTTTATATTATGTCTACGGCACCGTCAAATATTGTTGAGTATATTCATATCGATTTGCCGTTTAATAGAGACAGAAATATTAAGCGCGACAAGCGTTTCACCGAATTAACGCATTTTATCGAGGACAAAATGATGTCTTTGAGTATGTAAAATTTACTCTGTTTCGGATGTTGAGTCATTTGAGACAATGATTCGCAAGATTTTGTCTCCGATTTCAATGGAATGAGCGACTTCTATTCCTTCGACAACATTCGCAAAAATGGTATAATTTCCATCAAGATGCAGCATTGGTGCGAGCATAATAAAAAATTGACTTCCTTCGGTATCTTTTCCTGCCGAAGCCATCCCGACAGTGCCTTCTTCGAAAGAAATTCCTGAAAATTCTGAATGAATCGAAGTTTCAGGATTGCCCCAACCGTCGCCGCGCGGGCAACCACCTTGAATCACAAAATTCGGCACAACACGATGAAAAAATGTGCTGTCATAAAAACCTTGTTTCGCAAGTTGTAAAAAATTATTGACCGAGACAGGTGCTTCGTTTATCAAAAATTCTAAAATAATTTTTCCTTTGTTTGTCTGAATAATTGCCCTTTGATTCGGAGAAATAGTTGAGATAAAATTCCAATTTATCGGGATTTTAGGTATTTTAGGTACAGAAATACTTTTATTTCCTCCAAAAAACTCAATAGTTTTCTGCAATTCCAAATATGCCTCAATATCTTGCGGCAAACAACAACGACTAATCGCTTGATTTAAAAAATATGTGTTTTTATAAAATTGGTTAAATTTCAATTTCGGGTCTCTCAACAAATTTGCCGCAATAGAAATCATCGCTGCGTCTTGCGAGAGGATTGCTTTTTTAAAAATTTCTCCAAAATAGTCGTATAAATTTTGCGTTTTTGCCGCAACCGAATCAAACACAGAAAGTTGACGAATATTTGCAAGTGCTTCGATTGCCGAACTATGAATTACATTTTCATTTTTCGTAAATGCTTGATTTTCAATAAATTTATAATTTTCAACATTTCCTGACAACGCAATTAGAAGTGCTGCTTTTTCATACGGATTTTTCGATGCTTGATAACCAGAGATAATTGCCGCAGAAATTTCTTTGTGAAAAACAGAATGCGAAAATTTCAATGCCGCACCAAACATTAAACTTCGCGGTCTCCATTCAGAAAGAGTCTTTGCTGCTTCCAAATATTGATGCGAATCTCGATGTTTCCCAAAATTATCGAAATATTCTGCTGCCTTCACCGAAACGTGCAAACTTGAGTCTGCGAGAGAGGAGAAAATGGTTGTTTTAACTTTTTCATACTCAAATTTCGAAAGCGAATGAATTGCCGCAACGCGAATTCTGTAATCATAACTCTTTGATTTTAAAATGTTTAACAATTTCTCAAGCGATTTTTCACTTTTACTTTTTCCCATTGCGAGAGTCAAATTTATGTGCGTATAAATATAACCTTCTGCGTTAAAGGCGTTAAAAATTTCTTTCTCGAAATCGGTTAAATCAATTTTTGCCCTTGTCAAGTAAAAACTGCTCCAATATCGCACTTCTTCTGAGATGGATTTGGTCGTTAAAATCTCAAAAACTTTTTTTGTCATTTCTTTTGAGGTGACACCTCGCAAGCCGAGTCGGGTCAAACATTTTGCGATTCCTTTTTGCAAAACTACTTCTTCGTCTTTGTATTTTAACTTTTCAACGAAAATTAACGTTTTTTGCGTTCCACATTTTCCCAATGTCTCTAAAATTTCTGCCTTCACTAACAAAGAATTTTCTTTTTCATATATCTCAAGTAATTGTTTTTCAACAACTTGCTTTCCAATTTGTCCAAGAGAAAATATCGCAGCAATTTTCACCGATTCATCTTGTTCGTTTTTCAACAAATTTAGCAAAGGTTCAATAGCCGCCGAATCTTGCAGCGTTCCGAGACTAAAAGCCGCTTTGCGGCGATATTCGGGATACGCATTTTTCAAAAAAACAAGCAAAGATTTTAATTTTCGTTCATTTTGAAGCGTGTGAATCTCGCGAATAGTAGAATCGGTGTAAATATTTCCTTCGAAATTAGAATTTTCACTTTTCGATATAGACGAATTTTTTTGTTTGCAGCTAAGAAAAAACAAAATTGCAATTAAAAGTAAAAAATTTTTCATAAAAATAAACTTAAAAACAAAGCAAATTTACAATTTTTTTCGAAAAAATCTCAAAAAATTTTTATTTTTGTTAAAAATTTTAAATTTTAGTTTTCAAAGAAATAAAAATTTGCCAAATTTTCTCAAAATCTGACAAATTTTTGATTTTTTTTCGTTGAAGTTTTTTTGTTAAAATCCTGATTCTCTTGTGTAATTGGGTGCCTCGCGAGTGATAGTTACGTCGTGAGGATGACTTTCGATGATTCCTGCGTTGGTGATTCGCACAAAACGAGCATTATGAAGTTCTGCAATATTTTTTGCTCCGCAGTAACCCATTCCTGCGCGGAGTCCGCCGATTAACTGATATATTACCTCGCCGAGAGTGCCTTTGTATGGAACTCTTGCTGAGATTCCTTCAGGAACAAGTTTTTTTATGTCTTCTTCGACATCTTGAAAATATCTGTCTTTTGAGCCTTTTTGCATCGCTTCAATAGAACCCATTCCGCGGTAGGATTTGAATTTTCTGCCTTGATAAATAATTGTCTCGCCTGGAGATTCCTCGACACCTGCGAACAAAGAACCCGCCATAATAGTGTTTGCTCCTGCGGCTAAGGCTTTGACAATATCGCCTGAATATCGAATTCCGCCGTCAGCAATAATTGGGATTCCTGTATTTTTCAATGCTTCGAAAACTGCCAAAATGGCAGATAATTGCGGAACGCCGACTCCTGCGATAATTCTTGTCGTGCAAATTGACCCTGGACCAATACCGACTTTTATTGCGTCAGCACCTGCTCGCACTAAATCGGCGGCTGCCTCGGCTGTTGCAACATTTCCGACCACAATATCAAGTTTTGGGTAATTTTGTCTTGCTTTTCTCAAAATTTCAATGACGGCTTTTGAATGTCCGTGTGCTGTATCAATAACTATCGCATCAACATCGGCGTTTACCAATGCTTCGATTCTTTCCATCGTATCTGACGCAATACCGACAGCCGCGGCAACTCGCAAACGTCCCTTTGCATCTTTGCAGGCATTAGGTCTATCTTTTGCTTTTGTAATATCTTTGTAAGTGATTAACCCAATTAAACGGTTTTGTTCATCGACAACAGGCAGTTTTTCGATTTTATATTTCTGCAAAATCTCAGCAGCCATTTCTAAATTGGTATTTTGGGAAGTTGTGATGATTTGTTTTGAAGTCATTACCTCGTGAATCGGGCGATTCATCGTTTGTTCGAAGCGTAAATCTCGGTTCGTAACAATTCCTAAGAGAATTTTATTTTTATCAACAACAGGAATTCCTCCGATTTTATATTCCTTCATTAAATTTAATGCGTCAAGGACTGTCGCATCGGGAAGAATCGTTATTGGGTCGATAATCATTCCGTTTTCGGCTCGTTTCACTTTGCGAACATTTTGCATTTGCTCGTTTATAGACATATTTTTGTGAATTACTCCGATTCCGCCTTCTCTTGCGATGGCAATTGCCAGCTGAGATTCGGTAACCGTGTCCATCGCAGCAGAGACAACAGGAATATTTAACGCAATATTTCGGGTAAACGGTGTTTGTAAATTGGTCTCACGGGGCAAAACCTCAGAATACGCAGGGACTAACAACACATCATCAAAGGTATATCCATCAACGGTAATTCTTTCTGAATAAAAAGGCATAATTTTAGAAGTTTATTTTGCGGCAAAGATATAATTTTTTTTTCGAAAAAAGAGAAAAAATTATTTGGTTTTTTGAAAAGTTTATTTTAACTTTGCAGCGTTCAAAATTTTTTTACAAAATGAAAAATCTAAATTTAATTGATTATGAAAAAAAAATTGTAATTATTGGAAATATTAATGCCATTTCTTACAAAGAAATTTTTAACAAAATGCACGAAAAATAAAATTTGGTTAGGTTATAATTTTTTTCTCGAGAAAAAATGTTAATTTTGCAAAAAAAATTAAAATTAATTTTATGCGAAGTATCAAAGAATTGCACGAATTGTTGGATAAATCTCTTGAAGCTTCTGCAGAAGCTTCTGCAAAACACGAGGAAAAAATGCGTCTTTTAGACGAAAAAGAACGTATCCGAGATCGTCGTTGGAATCGCAGAATGAAAAAAATGCGAGAAGAACTCGCTGCACAAAGACAGAAACACGAAGACGAACTCGCTGTTTTGAAAAAAGAAACCGAAATTGAACGTAAAAAAACCGAGAAAAAAACAAAAGAACTCGAAGAACTTTTTACGAGTCAATGGGGAAAATTAATTGAGTCGCTTGTCGAAGGTGATTTAGTGAATCTTTTGCAACAAAAAGGAATCGATGTAACGCAAACGACCACAAATTTAAAATATCAGAAAAATGGCGAACACGCTGAATTTGATATTATTGCATTGAACGGCACGGAAATGGTTGTTGTCGAGGTGAAAACTACGTTGCATGCAAAGCACGTTGAACATTTTCGCAAAAAAATGGAAACTTTTAAAATATTATTCCCAATTTATAAAAATTTTAAAATTTACGCTGCGATGGCTTTTCTGCGTCAAGAATCGCATTCTGCACAAAGAGCCGAGAATATCGGTTTTTTTGTGATAAAAGCAACGGGAAAAAGTGCAGCAATCATCAATAAATCCGATTTTAAACCATTTTTTTATTAAATTATTTTCTTTTTTCTAAAAAAATTGTTATCTTTGCAATGAAAATCTGTAACAAAAAAACAAAAATGGG
>DYQK01000057.1 GCA_020719385.1 Rikenella microfusus
ACTTGAAAATGAAGCAATTAAAAAAAAGAGTAGAATGTTAATATAATGATTTTTAACGCAGCAAAGATACGAAAAATTTACATTTTTTTGTTTATTTTAAAAAAATTGATAATTTTGCAATTATTTTATGAAAAAATACATTCGGTGAGTCTTTTTTATGAGGTTTTTTCTTTTTTTCTAATTTAATTTGACAAAATATGAAAATTTGGTTAAAAATACTTGGTTTTGGAATTTGTTTTTTGCAAATTTCATTTGGTTTTTCTCAGTCTGATACTACTTCGCATCGTCGTGTGAGTTGGATACAACAAATCATTTTTGATATTTTTCCAACCAAAGTTGATAAACAATTCAAAAAGTATATGAAATCGAACAGTACTTCTGATTTGAGGATTTTTTTAAATTCCTTGAGCGAGGAGGAGAAACAAAAAGCATTGTTGAAAACTCCTGCGACTTATAATATGCTTTGGGCATTGATTTATGAGAAGGAAAATCAACCAGACAGTGCTTATAAGTATTATTCGCTTGTGCATTCACTTGATACATCTAATGTTTTAACGAAAAGAGATATTCATCGTTTAGGAAAATTGCAAGATAATTTCTCAAAAATGATTTACGACAACAAAAAGCAATATCGAGAGATGTTTTTGCAAGATTCTTTGGTTATTGAAAATAAAATCAAAGAATATTCCGATGAAATGGATAATCTGAATCAGCAGCTTGATTCTCTGGGACGTTTGCCAAATTCTTCGGTGAAGGAAAAACAGTTGTCTGTTGTGTTGAAAGATCTCAAAAAATATAAAACTGCGATTCAAGAATTGCAAAATATGCGTTCAGGAATGCGTTATTCACCTGAAATAGTGAAAGTTTCAGATAAAGGCACAAGTTTGGACAAAGAAATTGAAACCGTGATTCGCGGTTATAAATCAGGCGAATTTTGTAATGAAGAGATTAAAGAATCTGCAAAAAAGCTCCTTGAGATTGAACTTGCAAACGCAAAGCAGAAGAAAAATGTAAAAATTGTGAGTGCAAAAATCGAAATTACAGGACATGCTGATGGTGATTGTTACGGGAAAGAAGCAGGAAAATATAAGAATGACGCAAAAATTGAGGGGAAATATTTTGTTAATAAAGTTGGGAAAAAAATAACGTTAACAAAAAATTCCATTTTCAATAATGAACAACTTGCGTTTTTACGTGCTTTTTGTGCCTACAATGTAATAAAAGTTTTGTTAGCAAGTAAACAAATTGACATTTCTGAATGTATTTTTTATGCTACTGAGCATAAAGAGATTTCTGACACTCTACGTGGAATAACTTTAAAAATTACAATAGAGAAGTGTTTTGCTGAACATTATGAAGTAATGCAGAAACGTGTTGCAGAGATAGATTCTTGCAGCGAGAGAGTTGCTGATTTGCAAAAGAAGATTAATCTTGAACGCGAGAAAAAAGATAAAATACGGAAAATCATTGAAGAAGCAGAAGGCGGAAAAATGATTTCCATATTTAATCGTATAAAAAATCTTGTAAAAGGTTCAAAAACTAAGAAATAACATTCAAAACTAAACTTTTATGAGAAAAATTTTTTTAATTTTTTCGGCAGTGTACTTTCTTTGTACACCTTCAACAACTGTGCAAGCACAAGACCAGAATTTTGAAGATATGTTTTTCCTCAAACGTCTTTGGTACAAAATTTTAACATACGGAGAACGCAAAAAAATGCGAAATTGCTTAGAAGCAAACAGAACTGCTCCTTGCGAATGCTTGCGTTCAAGCGTAAAGGAAAAAGAAGAGAAAGAAGAGACTCTCAAGGAATATCCGATGTCGTTTTACTATATGAAGTATGAATTGGCAAAAAGATGTTCATCAGGCGAATCTGATGACACACTAAAAATGGCTCTTTATCTCGCTGTTATTGACTACATTGTAAACAATAATCTTGCTACTCGCAAAGATGCGGCTATATTAAACCCGCTGACGCGAGATGGCACTGTTCCTGATTTATATTCGGGCGGAAGTCGTTTGCAACTGTTTCTGGAGATTGACCGAAAATGGAGAATTGCTGATTCTATGGTTGGCGTTTTTCAGAATCAAATTTATGATTTAGACCTAAAAATTCAAGCAAATGAACGCAAGTTGGATTCTCTGCGTAAGATTAAAGTTTCTAACAAACTGACTATTAAACTCAATGATTTGAAAAAGCAAGGAGATGAAGCTGCATGGTACATTAAAGACTTTATCAACGAAAGCAATATGAATTCTGTGCAAAAACGAGGCAATGCAGAACTAAAAGCAGGTAAAAATATATCCTCGCCTGAAGTAAAAATTGATGGAAATGGACAAAAGCTGGGTTTTTACTGTGAAGTTGAGATACAAAAATCTGTACAAAAAATTGCAAAAGCAATTTTAGATAAAATTGTCTCTCTTAAACGCAAAGATTCTGCTACTGTAAGTTTAACAATTACAGGAAAAGCAGATGGATGGGGTCATGGAAAAATTGTTCGTAAATACACAGGAAAAAAAGTTGATAGTCGATATTTTCTCAAAGAAAATGATAAAATTATTGGAAATATTCGTTCTGTTGTTATTGAGAATCGAGATATTTACAACATTGAACTTGCTTTTTTGCGCGCTTATTGCGTTTATGAACAATTTTATGAAGTTTTAAATGGAAAAGTAAAAATGGAAGAACCTACTTTTTATGCTTCAGAATACAAACAAACTGGTCCACAGTTCCGCGGTATAGAATTGGAAGTTAAAATCAATAATCTTTTTGAACATCATCAACGAGAAATTGATTCTTTAAAAAGACAAATTGATAGTCAGTATAGAGAATTGGGTGAATTAAGAAAACAACTCGATGAATGGACGGCAGAAAAAATAAAATACGAAAATTGGAAAAACAATCTTGACCGAAATAATCCGAATTCAATGTTAAATCAAGAGATTCTAAAATTACAAAATCGTTAACATTTTTTGCAAAAAATTATGAAAAAGTTTTTCTTTTTTCTTTCAATAATATACTTTTTTTGTACATTTTCAACAACGGTACAAGCACAAACTTGGCATATCGGACTTTGGGAATACCGACAACTCAAAAAATGTTTAACAAGTGAAAACCACACAAAAATAAGTTCGTTATCTCTTTTCTTAACTGAAATGAAGGAAAGAGTTCACATTACTCCGTTGACATATTACTTTTCCCAGTATAAATTGTCATCTCTTCGCAAAGATACAGGAAACATGGTTTTTAATCTTGCAATGTGCGATTATATTTGCGGAAATATTCCTAATCTTAGTACAAAAAGAGACCACAAAATACTCAACAATTTATTAGAAGATGGTTATTTAATCGAAAATCCATATAATAATGAACGATTAATCGAATTAACAAAAATAATTGACAAAAAAAAATCGCAATTTCGAAACTTAGAAATACTTTTGCGAGATGTCTTAGACTCGTTGCGACAAGAATATGACGAATTGGTTCGAAAACGAGAAACGTTATCAAAAAACTTAGGTGTAAAAACTTTATCTATTCGTCTTGCAAATTTAGAGAAAGATTACGAAGCGGCAATGAGAAATATCAACAATCTTGTTGGAGAAAGCGAAATTAACAACTCACGCTTAGAAGGAAACTCTAATTTGAAAATTATGAAAGGAATAACTGCATCAAACTCCAGTGCGGGTTATTCTTTGGGACAACATTGTGCCGATGAAACAAAATTTGTTATTCAGAAAATAGCAAATGCCATTTTGCGAAAAGTAAAACTGCTCGGAAACAAAAATATCTCAATATCGATGACAATTACAGGCAAATCTGACGGACACAGTTATGGCAGAAATATCGGAAAATATACAGGAAAAAGAATTGAGGGAAAATATTTTATCAAAGAAAACAGTACAATTATCGGAAATGAACGTAATGTTGTTATTGCGAATCGAGATATTTCTAATATTGAACTTGCTTTTTTGCGCGCTTATTGCGTTTATGAACAATTTTATGAAGTTTTAAATGGAAAAGTAAATTTGGAAACTCCAACTTTTTATACCTCTGAATTTCAACAAAAAGGTGAAGCATATCGCGGCGTAGAAATTGAACTCACCATAGAAAATCTGTTTAAACATAACAGACGAGAAATTGACTCTTTGAATTTCGAAATCCGTAAAAAAGGAAAAGAAATTTCTAAGATTCAAGAACAATTAAACCGCTGTTTCATTGAAAAGGGAAAATATCAATTATGGTTAGATGATATTGACCTCAATAAATCCGATTCTCGCATTCAACGAGAAATTAATTATCGAAATCTTAATTTGAGATAAATATGAAAATAAACTTTTTTCTTTTGATGTTGGGAATTTTTTTAAACCTCTCAACTCTTGCTCAAGATTCCTTGGTCGCCTATTGGGGTTTTAACAACGAAGCAAAATTGCCGCAAAATTTCCCGTTTGCAACAAGAATCATCAACAAATTGGAAAATAAAGTCTCTAAGGCTTTTCGATTAACGGGGAAAAATTATTTTCATCCCAAAGAATCAATTAATTTGCATAATTCTTTTACGCTTGTTTTTTGGTTCAAAGTCGATTCGCTTCCTGCAAACAATAGTTTTCAAAGTATTCCGTTATTTTGTCAAACTCAAATTGAAACAGATAAAAAAGAAGAACTCGCTAAAACAACGCGAATCGAAATAAAAAAACAAGAAATTGTAGTCAACGACTATAATTATAAGTTTGTTGTAAAAGAAAAAACTTGGCATTTTCTTGCTCTAACTTTCAACGGATGTGAAACAGCAGCATATTTTGATTCACTCCCACCACAAAATAATGGAATAACTAAAATAAATCATCAACCATTTCTCGTTGACAGTTTATTTCTCGGTCGTTCTTGGAATAAAGCGTCTTTTTTGAAAGGTGCTATCGATGAAATTATGATTTTCTCTAAACCTCTGTCTGCCACATCAATTCGAAAATTATACCGCGAAGAACATCAATTAAAAGATACTTTGATTCTGAACAACTTCCCATCAATAAACATCTCGCAAAATAAATTCGAAGAAGACCGAAATCTCAACGAAAACAACGCTAAAATTGTTTGGAATTTCGAAAAAGACTCTGTTTTTGGAAATTCTGAAAAAACGTTTCAACTTTCCTATCACAACGGAGCATCAAGAATCTCTTGTGAAATTCCAAGTTTAGGAAAAAATGTTATAAATCATTGTGCAAATCTCAAAAAACCAAATGAATATCTCGAAATTAAACCATATTTTTATCTCCCCGAAAAATTTGCGTTTAGTTTTTGGTTCTTCCCTAAACGAATTGATACGTTGCAAACTATTTTGTCTTTTCAAAATATCAAGGAAAAACAACTTTTTCAAATCAACATTTTGAACCAAGATTCTATAAATCTTTTTTTCAAAAATGGAAAAAATACTGCAAATCTGCAATTAAAAACAAAATATTTAGAAAAAGAGAAATGGAGTTATTTTTATTGTACTTTCAATAACTGCGACTTCTCTGTTTTTCTCGGTTACGACAAAATTTACTCAGGAAAAATTCCCATCAACATCCGAAATGCTATCATTTTCGACCAATGTTATATCGGAAAAAATGAATTCTCTAAAAATTCCTTCACAGGAAACATTGACAACATTTTATTGTATAATTTGTACGATAATGAAAAATTAGTCCGAAATTTGAGAAACTTCTCGCTTGCGAATTTTAAAGAAAAAAAAATCCCTAAAGTTGATTCTTCCTTTTGGATATGTAAAGTCCATAATCGCCCATCAAGAATCTTAAAGAAAATGACCATTCACGAAACAAATATATCAGTTAAAGTTTGGGACAACGACATTGTTGACGGAGACAGCGTCTCGGTAAGTTTAAATGGAACTAACGATAATAATCTCGGAGTAAAAGGAAAATATAATATTTTCAACCTTCTCACGGGAAAAAACAAAATTAAATACGAACTCGAACCTGACACAACGAACTGTCTCGTCTTTTATGCTTTAAATATTGGAAAATATCCACCAAACACCGCAAAAGTGCAAATTAAGTGTGGAAAAGAAATTATTATTGACACAATTATTGAGTCTACTCTCGACACAAGTGCCGCCATTTTGTTCACACCAAAACCAAAAATCCAAATTCTCGCTAAAACTTCGTTTGAAATTAACGACACAAACATTCTCTTTTTAATCAGAGATAAATCAAGCGCCGACGGCGACAAAGTCAACGTCTACCTAAACGGTAAAAAATTTATCACAGATTATTTGTTAAAAAATGACTTTGATACGTTTAACTTAACGCTCAAATCGAATTTCGCAAATGAATTCTTGTTCGAATCAACCTGCGATGGAAATTCTGGCAACAACACCGCAGAAATTTATATTCTCGTAAAAGGAAATCCTATTCCCGTACGAACATTCTCTTTGCAAGCAATGAAAGGTAAAAATAAAGAGAAATTAATCATAAAACACAAAACAAAGAAAAAATAAATAATTTTGTCGCTGAATAATAAACTTAAAAGTTATGTTTCGCAACAATTCTATACAAACTCTCGGCGAGGCTATCGAAAATTTTTTGCAAACAATGAAAATTCAAAAAAAAATGCAAGAAATTGCAATTTTAAAATCTTGGGAAAACGTTGTTGGTAAAAAATTGAACAGTTACACAAAAAACTTGTCGATTCAAAATGGAATTTTATATATTTCCACCGATTCGTCTCTGGTAAGAAACGAATTAATGTTAAACAAAGAGATAATTATTAAACTTTTAAACGAAAAAGTGAACGCAAAAATTCTCTTTGATATAATTGTGCGTTAATTTTCACAAAATACTCATTAGTAAAAAACCGATTAAAATTGCAAAAGTAATTATTGAGGTTAAAATAGTTACTTTGCTACAACTCCAGTCAGGTTTTTCAATGATAGTTATGACGCTCGCAACGACTAAACACGTAATTAAACTGATGATTACTCCGAGAAAACTAAAAATAAAATAACTCGCAAAAATTTGATGCGGATGTTCAGACTTAAAAATAGTTAAAATAAATCCTGTTATTGCTCCGAGTATCGTTCCCAACAACATCGAAGCACCTAAGGATTTCAGAAAAAATAAAAAAACGTCCATTTTTTAACTTTTTTTAACAAAATTAAAAGGAGATAACATTGAAATTATCTCCTTCTTCTCAAAAAAATTATTTTTCAATACGAATTCTTGCGTCAACAGCAATGATTTTATCGCCTTTGCCCAAAAGAGGATTCAGGTCTAACTCCTTAATTTCTGGTGCTGCTTCCAACAAAGCCGAAAGACGGCACAAAATTTCTGCAAACAAATTTTCATTCACTCCTTCTTGCCCTCTTGCTCCTTGAATCATTTTGTACGATTTCAAAGAACGAATCATTGACAAACTCTCGTTTTGCGACAAGGACGACAAACCTGCCGAAACATCTTTCAAAACTTCGATGAAAATTCCACCCATTCCGCACAAAATCAAATGCCCGAAGCCTTTTTCGAAATTTGCTCCCGCAAACAATTCCATTCCTGACAACATTGGTTGCAACAAAATTGCCGTTGTGTCCTTAATTTTCATCATTCTGTCGAATTCTGAAAATAATTGTTCCTCCGTTTTGACGTTCAAAACCACACCGCCAACATCAGATTTGTGAACAGGACCAACAACTTTCATTACTAAAGGAAAACCAATCTCAAAAGCAGCATTTCTCAACAAATTTTTATCAGAAATTGTTGCTTCTTTGGCACGCGGAATTCTTGCTGCATCTAAAAGTCCTTGAATCGAAACTGGTGAAATGTAGCCATTCTCGGAGTTTTCAATGATTTCTCGAATCTTATTTTTATCAACTTCAGGTAACTCAATATTTTCAGCCACAGGTTTCTGCGTAAAAAATACTCTTCCCAATGCTTTCGCAAGATTTACCTCATCTGGAAAATTTGTGTGTCCTTTCGAAATAAATTCCTCCACTTCATCCTTCGCAATTCCCACCGAAGGCAAAACAGGAAATATTGGTTTTTGGCAAGTTCGTATTTTTTTGTGCAAAACTTCATACGCATCAAAAACGGGAGTTAGTCCAGGCGTACCAAAAATAACGACCATTCCGTCAATGTTGTCAAATTTTTCATCGACATAATCGATAATTGTCTCCAACTGTTGAGCTGTTCCTGTTGCCAAAAAGTCAATAGGATTCGAAACTGACGAACCTGCAAATAATTTTGTCAATAACTCTTCTGAAAAAGAATTCTGAATATGCGGAATTTGCAAACCTTGTTTCGACAATTCGTCAGTCAACATTACCGCGGGACCTCCTGCGTGAGTAATTATCGCAATATTTTCCCCTTTCAACTCGGAATAAGTAAAAATCGAAGCAACCGCAACCAAATCTTCTCTTCCATAACAACGCACAATTCCTGCTTTTCGAAACAACGCTTCGACAGCAACATCCGAACTTGCCAACGCACCTGTGTGCGAGGACGCAGCACGACTTCCTGCTTCAGAACTTCCTGCTTTGATAGCGGCAATTTTGCAGCCTTTTCGAATCAACGAAGCAGAATGTTTCAACAACATTTCAGGTTTATCGATTTTTTCCAAGTACAAAAGTTTTATTCTCGAACTTTTCGCAGCATCAAAAGTTTCATCTAAATATTTGAGAATTTCCTCAACGCCCATTTGTGCAGAATTGCCGACAGAATAAATATTCGCAAAAGTTAAACCCTTCGGAATTCCTGCTTCGAGAATAAAAACCGCCGTTGCTCCCGAACCCGTGATAAAATCGCAGCCTTTCGACTCAAGTTTCGGAATCGGAGTAGTGAAAACACCATTATAAGACGGATTTAAAACCCCAATACAATTCGGACCAATGAGACAACCATTATTTTCGTTAATTATTGAGACAACCTTTTCCTCAATAACTTTTCCCTCAGCACCGACTTCAGAAAAACCTGCCGAGAGAATGATAAACGCCTTCGTTGATTTCTCTCTTGCCAAAATTTCTACGGTTTCGACACAAAACGAAGCAGAAATTGCCAAAATAGCTAAATCGACTTGCGGTAAGTCTTTGATATTGCGGTAACTACGAATTCCTTGAACAACGTCTTCCTTCGGATTCGTAACGTAAAGCGAACCTTTAAATTGTCCGTCAATTAAATTTTTCAGAACTTTGCCGCCAGGTTTTGTGATGTCATTCGAACCACCCACAACGACAATGCTTTGTGGATTCAAAAGTTGTTGATTTATCATAAAATTTTTTTGTAAAATTACTTTCGCAGCGAAAGTAAAAATAATTTTTTTAATTTCCAAAAAAATTGTAAATTTGCAGCGTTAAATTTAATTTTTTGTCAAAATGAGAAAAATTTTTGTTTTCTTTTCAATATTTTCTGTCATTTTTTTGTTTTCCTGTAAAAAAAATACAGAGAAAGAATTTTTAGTAACAGGCACTTTGAAAAATGCCGAAGGAAAATTGTTGGTTTTGAACAAATTATCTGCCTACAAATTGGAAAAAGTCGATTCTACGAATGTTGACAAAAACGGAAAATTCGTTTTAAGAGGAAAAACAAACGAGTTAACCTATTTTTTGTTAACTTTAAACCCAGAAGAACATATTTCGTTGTTAATTGACTCGGTGGACAACATCAATATTGAAGGTGATTACTCAAATTTCGTTAAAACTTATTCAGTTTCTGGTTCTGATGATTCGAAATTATTGCAAACGCTTGAGAAACGGTTGTATTATAATCGCAAACGCACCGATTCTTTGGGTGCAATTTATCGAGCAAATATAAAAAGTCCGAATCTTGACTCGTTAAAACGAGAATTAGACAAAGCATTTGTCGAAATTATGAAAGACCAAAAAGGTTTTTCGATTGCTTTTTTGGAAGAAAATAATCATTCGCTTGCTTGTCTGATGGTCTTGTCGCAGCAAATTGTTCCTCAAACGCCTGTTTTCACAACTGACGAGGACTTAAAATATTTCGAAATGATAGATAAATCGTTAATTGCGGCTTATCCGAACAACTCAAATGTGAAGGCATTGCATGACTTTGTTGCAAAAACGAGGGATAAAACGAAACTTTCGCATTCAGACGGTATGGAATTGGGCGATATTGCACCTGAAATTTCGCTGCCAAGCCCTGACGGAAGGAATATTTCGTTGTCATCGCTGCGAGGAAAATATGTTTTGCTTGATTTTTGGGCCTCTTGGTGCAGACCGTGCAGAATGGAAAATCCGAATTTAGTTACAAATTATCAGAAATATAAAATTAAGGGCTTCGAAATTTATCAAGTTTCGCTTGACCAAAAGAAGGAAGATTGGGTGCTTGCGATTTACAAAGACAAACTTACGTGGACGCATGTCAGTGATTTGAAATTTTGGAATTGCGAACCCGCAAAAATTTATGGAGTGCGAGCAATTCCTGCGAATTTTTTAATCGACAAGGATGGGAAAATCATTGCGTTAAACCTTCGCGGCGAGGCATTGGGCAAAAAATTGACAGAAATATTTGGGTTTTAAACGAGAAAAACAAGTTTTCGAGAATTTTCGAAAACTTGTTTAGTGAAAATTCCATTTTTTTCGAAAAAATATTTACTTTTGCAAAAAATTAATGTTATAAAAATAAAAAATATCGAAAATTTTTTATGCCCATTTTATCAATAATTATTCCTGCTTACAACGAGGGGCGAACTATTCATCTGATTCTTGACAAAGTGCGAGAAGTGAAACTCATTGCGAATCTTGAAAAACAAGTCATTATCGTTAATGATTGCTCAAGGGATAATACCGAGGAGGCAATTCAAAATTATCAAGCAAAATTTTCTGATTTTCCGTTAATTTATTATAAACACGCAATAAATCAAGGAAAAGGTGCGGCGATTCACACAGGAATCAAGGAAGCAACAGGCGATTTTCTGATAATTCAAGATGCCGATTTGGAATACGACCCAAACGAATATAATTTGCTACTAAAACCAATCTTAGATGATTTTGCCGATGTGGTTTATGGGTCGCGTTTTACAGGCGGCAAACCTCACAGAATTCTCTTTTTTTGGCATACTATCGGCAATAAATTTCTGACCTTTCTGTCAAATATGTTTTCGAATCTCAATTTAACAGATATGGAAACTTGTTACAAACTTTTTCGCAGCGAAGTGATAAAAAAAGTTAATTTATGTGAAAAAAGATTTGGTTTCGAACCCGAAGTTACCGCAAAAATTTCGCGAATCCCAAATATTCGCATCTACGAAGTCGGCATTTCGTATTATGGTCGGACTTATCTTGAGGGGAAAAAAATTAATTGGAAAGACGGTTTTCGGGCAATTTTTTGTATTTTGAAATATAATTTGTTCAGAAAAAGATGAAAAAACGAAGTTTTAACTACATAGAAGACGATTCTGTCGGTATTGAAACGCTTGATACTCTTGCGAATGCACCGAAATTTTTGGAATGGACTTATGAAGTTTTAAAACCTTTTTTGAAGGGGAATATTTTGGAAATTGGCAGCGGAAATGGAAATATTTCGGAGCAGTTGTTGAAAAATAATTGTTTTCTCACCGTCAGCGATATTCGAAAACAATATTGCGATATTTTGTCGCAACGTCTTTCGTCATTTTCAAATTTAAAAAATGTGTTACTTCTTGATATTGCTGATAAAAATGTTGCGAAATTCGAGAATTTTTTCGAAAATTTCGATACCGTAATGGGACTCAATATTTTAGAACACATCGAAGAAGAGCAAATTTATCTGAAAAATTGTGAAAAATTGTTAAAAAAAGATGGAAATTTAATTGTTTTAGTGCCTGCTTTCGAATTTTTGTATAACAAATTTGACGAGGAATTGCATCATTTCAGACGTTATGATAAAAAATATTTGCGAAATTTGTTGGAAAATCACAAATTTAAGGTACAGAAAATGTTTTATTTTAACTTTTTGGGTACTTTTGGGTGGTTTTTGTCGGGGAAATTACAACGCAATAAACAAATTCCTACGAATCAGGTGAAAATTTTTAATTTTTTTGTGAAAATTGCAAAAATTCTCGATAAAATTACGTTTCAAAAAATTGGTTTGTCGTTAATTGCAGTTGCAAGAAAAAATTAATTTTTTTTGAAAATTAAAAAATTTTTTGTATTTTTGGGAGTTAATTTTAACGTACTTTTTTCAACAAAAATTTTACAAAAATGTATGAGAATTTATAAAATTATTTTGGGAATTTTGTTATTTTTCGTTTTTTCGTGCAATAATAAAGAGAAGAAAACGTCTGAGAATTTGCTTGATTCGGCACAAATTCGTTTTTTGCAGGGGAAAATAAAAGCAGTCGGTGAGAAGGTTTTTGATTTTCATTTTGGGAGATTTTCGCAAAAAGAGAAAGTTTCGTATCATTCGGAATGGCTTTTTCCTGCGAAGAGATTGGAATTTTGCGAGTCTGAGCATAAAAAAGCGTTGAGTCTCGGCATTCTTTGGGCAGATTTAAACTATATTATTTCGTATCGCAAAATTGCGACAATGGTAAATTATTTAACCATTTCTATTGAAAATTCAAAGGATTTGCGGATAAAACCGCCTTCGTGGAGTTTGTTTTTTCAACAAAAAGGTTCGTCAGAGGAGGAGAGTTGGACGATAATTTCTGAGTGGCAAAATGCGAATGTCGATTCGTTGAAGAGTTTTTTGCAAGAAAATTCTACTTCGCAAAACGCAATTTTGATTCTTTACGGTGCCGAGATGGAAAATTTATTTTTAATTTTGCAAATTTCGGAAAAGAAGAATCTCAATGAGTTGGAATTTTTGAAGAATCATTTTTTGTTGCTTAAAGAAATGAACGAGGTTTTTGCGAAACATAACGAAAATGAGTTTTGTAAAACGTATCAAAAAAATGTTTTGCAACTTTTGTCTTTTTTCAAAGAAGAGAGATTGAATCTTTCAACGGAATCGCAAGCGGAGTTGAAAAATTTTCTCGCAAAAATTAGAAACGAAATGATTTAAAATTTTATGTATAAAACAGAATTTCGCTTTGAAACTTCGGACAAGATTTCAATAAATGCGGTGAAATGGGTTGCAGCAGCAAAAGAGACTTCGCCGATGGCTGTTGTGCAGATTTCTCACGGAATGGCTGAGCACGTTTCGCGTTATGATGAATTTGCAAAGATTCTTGTCAAAAATGGTTTTTCAGTTTACGGCAATGATCATCGCGGACACGGCAAAACTGCGAATATTATTGAGAACATCGGTTTTTTTGCTTCCGAAAATGGTTGGTTTAAAGTTTCTGAGGATATGTTTAAACTTACGCAAATTATCAAAAATGAAAATCCGAATATTCCTGTTTTTCTGCTTGGACATTCGATGGGTGCGTTGCTTTCGCAGACTTACGCAATTTTTCATAGTTGCGAGATGGATGGAATTGTGCTTTCGGGTTTGAGCGGCGATTTAGGTTTTTTGAGAAATATTGCGATTTTTATCGCAAAAATTATCGCAAAATTTCATCACAAAGAGACGCCGTCTCCGTTTTTGAACAATCTTTCGTTTGGAAAGTTTAACAAAAATTTTTCGCCTGTGCGAACACATTTTGATTGGTTGACAAGGGATTCGCAAATTGTTGACAATTATGTGAATGATATTTTTTGCGGCGGTATTTTTAGTGTTGGTTTTTTTCAAGATTTATTGACGGGTTTGTCGTTTGTTCATAAAACTGAAAATTTGCAGAAGATTAGGAAGAATTTGCCGTATTTTTTGCTTTCGGGTGCGAAGGATCCTGTTACAAAAAACGGGAAGAGTATTTCTGAGTGGATTTTGAAGTTAAAAAAAGTTAAAATAGAAAATATTTCTCACAAAATTTACGCGGATTGTCGTCATGAAATTTTAAACGAGATAAATCGGCAAGAAATTTATTTTGATATAATAAATTGGTTAAAGTTGCAAATAAAAAATTAAATTTTGCACGGTTTTTGCTTTAAAATTCTTTATCAAAATGTAAAAAATAATTCACTTTTTTAAAATAAAACCAATGAAAACTTTTTTGAAAATAACGATTCTGATGATTTTAATGATTTTTTCGTTAGAATCTTTTGGACAAAATACTTGCAGCGAATATTTAAAATTTCGAAAACCTGAAAACGGTTTTGCCATTAGTCCGTTGACAAAAAGTGGTCGCTGTACAGGCGGCAAAAAATATAATTTCACTTTTTCTCTGGATGCGGGAAAATATTATCGTTTTTCGTTTCATGCGGCAGCCGTTTTTGATAATCAAATGAAGTTTAAAATTTTCAATAAAACCGAAAATAAAGTTGTTCTTGAGGCAAACGGCGAGACTGCGTTGCGAGAGACAATTATAGAAAACCAAACGGTGCGTCCTTATTTTGAATTTTTGCCGACTTTTCCCACCGTTTTAGAGATAACCATTGATGTTTTGCCCTCAGATATGCGGAAGAGTATTTCGGGTTGTGTAGGAATTTTTGTGCAAGAAAAGATTTTGTCTCACGATGAAAAGCTGGAAAATAAAAATTAAAAAAAAAATAAATTTTTTTTTGAAAAAATAAAAAAAGTGTTTACTTTTACCCTCATAAAATTAATTTTTTTTTTACCAAACAAAAACAAAAAGTGATATGAAAATAAAATTTCAATTCTTGAAATTTTGGTTCTTAGCCGCTCTCTTTGTCGGCTTATTTAGTTGTAATTCGGGCAATAACACGAAGAAGCCCGACAACGCAGCAGATTCTGTTGATGCTGCTTTACAAAATCAAGGTGAGGAAACTTTTTATTTAATTCCTTCGCCTGAGGATATGTTTGCTTTCACGCAAGACAGTAAGTTAAAATATAATGCTGTTTTGTTGAATCCTACCGCAAACGCAGCAAAGTATAACGATACAAAAATGCGCGAGTTAAACTTTGGTATCTATTCTGCGGATCTTGCGTATTCGGCTGCTTTTGGGAAATATCAAGAGTCGGTGAAGTATTTGCAAGTGGTTCGAAAATTGAGTGATGACATTGGTATGTCTGTTGTTTTCAATGAAGCGTTGGCAAAACGTATTGAGAATATTATTGATAATCCTGATTCGTTGCTCAAGGTGACAAGCGATGCGTATTATGACATTGTGAAATATCTGGAAAAAACGGGTCGCGAGAGTACCTTAGCGTTAATTTCTGTCGGTGGTTGGGTCGAAAGTATCTATGTTGTCTCGAATTTGGTTGAGAAATATTCGCAAAGAGATGTGACGATTCAACGTTTGGCGGATCAAAAAATTATTTTCTCGAATCTTTTGCAATATCTTCAACAAAAAAGCAAAGACCCCAATGTTAAGTCTGTTTTGGAAGATTTAGAAGAACTGAAAAAATTCTATGATTCGTTAGAAGTCATTAAAGTAGAAAAGAAAGTTCAGTCAAAAAACAAAACGACTATTGTTGTCGGCGGTCCGACAAGAATCAAAATGACTGATGAGCAGCTTAAGGAGTTGCGAAAGGTTGTTACTAAATTGCGAGGCAAACTTACGGGCAACGCAAACTAATTTTTAACCCTTCATTTTTACATTATGAAATTATTAATAAAAATTGGTTTAGCCATTTTGTGTGTTGCGGCATTTTCTTTTCGAGGATTAAGTCAGAATACGTGTGCTGATTTTATGAAATTTCGTGCTGCTGCAGAAGGTTTTAAAGCAAGCACTCAGAGTAAAAGCGGCAAATGTTTTTCGGGCAAGAGTTACAAATTTATGTTACCGATAGTGAACGGAAAAGTTTACCGCATTTCGTTTTATGCCTCAGCAGCGTTTAATCAAGAGATTCACTTCAAAGTCATTGACCAGAGTACGGGAAAATCAGTTATTGATGTTGACGGAGCAAGCGACCCAAACGACCCAAACAAACCTGGAGCATTAGGTGAAATGGAAGAAGAAGGCAAATTTGTTCACACATATTACGAATTTGAACCCTCTGCCGCAACAACATTACAAATTGTTATTGACGTGAAAAAAGCAGAAACACCCAAACCCATCGAGGGCTGTATCGGAATTTTTGTACAGGAAAAACCCGCAGTTATTGAGTGGTAAAAAGGTACAGAAAAGTAAAAAATGTTACTCAAAAATTTTTGAGTAACATTTTTTATCTAAAAACCGTTTTTCCTATGAAAACAATTTTTTTAATAATTCTTTGGAGTGTCGGAATGTTAGGACTAATATTGCGAGTGCGGGCTATTGGTTGGTTTTTAATTCTTTTTGGAATATTTCTCATCGCAATTTTAATTGCTTTTCTCATTATTGGAATAAAATTTATCAATATTTTGAATTTTAACTCGTTAAAATTCAACGAAATATTAATTTTTTCACTCAATAATTTATTTTATCTCTCGTTTATGATTTTTCAAATCGATTTTTCTGACATAAGTTCATATTCTGTCATTGAAAAATGGACGAAAATAACTTGGTTCAAAGAAAAAATCGAAAAAAATTGGATAAAAATTTTATTAATTAACTTTTTTTTCCTTCTTATTTCAGAAGTTTTATTAATTTTGTCAATTCTAAACATTCATTTTTTATGAAAACTATTTTGAAACATTTATTTTTTACTTTTTTGTTCACAAAAAGTAATTTTTTGCTTGCAACAGCACAAACGCCTGATTATTTGATTGTCGGAAAAGATACTTTTGCGATATTTTCGAATCCACTTGAGGATTTTTACACTCACGAGACAAGACCGAATTCGTTTTTTGATGAAAAACCTTGCTACTCAACGGCTTGTTGGCGAGATTATGTTGCTTTTTGGAAATTGGAAAATCAAAAATTGTATTTAGTGAAAATTGTTAGTTGTTGTAGCGAGAACGTTGTTGCTGATTTGAAAAAATTTTTCGGCGAGAAATATACGAATAATCAAGTTTTTGCCGATTGGTTTACGGGAAATATCATTTCACCTCAGGGCGAATTGATTTATTACGTTCATATGGGTTATAGTTCGGTTTATGAAAAAGAAACTGAATATGTTTTTGAAAAAGGCGTTTTGAAAAGTCAGAAAGAATTTAAAAATTTCATATCGAAAAGCATTTACACAGAAAATTCTGATTCTTTGCAAAATTTTATTTATTCTCATATCAATTGGGATTTATTTCCTGAATTGGAAAACGAGAAATTAAATATCAAAGTTTTTGCAACAATTAACTCTTCAGAAAATGGGAAAATTGATAGTGTAAAAATTATGCGAGAGGAAAATGAAAAATACGAGAAAGAAGCGATAAGAGTGTTAAAATTAATTCCAAGTTGGGAAGTTTTGTATCTTAGGGGAAAATTTATTCCCAGAAAATGGACTATTCCTGTCATTTTCAATAAAGAAAACAAAGAGAAATATCGCAAAAAACGTTAAAAATATTTTATTCATCAAAAATTTTTCAAAAATGAGAAAAAATCTTTTTCTATTCGTAATGTTTTGTTTCGCAACGACTTATGTTGTTGCTCAGCCGCCGTCTGGATATTATAATACCGCACTCGGCAAGCAAGGTGCAGAGTTGAAAACCGCACTTTACAATATTATCAAGGGACATACGGTGGTGAGTTATAGTGCTTTGTACTCTCATTATCAGCACACCGACATTAAACCCAACGGGAAAGTTTGGGATATGTACTCAAATTGCGATTTCTCTTGGGGAGAAAATTGCGGAAGTTATTCTCAAGAATGCGACTGTTTTAATCGCGAACACTCCTTGCCGCAAAGTTGGTTTAATTCTGCCTCGCCGATGGTTTCTGATATTTTTCACGTATATCCGACAGACGGTTATGTGAACGGAAGACGCAGTAATTTTCCCTACGGAGAGGTCAACTCGGCAACTTATACCTCTGGAAATGGCTGCAAACTCGGCAGTTGCGTTTTTCCAGGATATACAGGAACAGTTTTCGAACCAATAGACGAATACAAAGGCGATTTTGCGAGAACCTATTTTTATATGGTTACTCGATATGAAAATGTTATCTCAAATTGGAATGCTCCGAATGTTTTGAACGGCACAACTTTTCCTGCTTTCACCGAATGGCAATTAAATTTATTAATTTCTTGGCATAATCAAGACCCTGTGAGCGACAAAGAAATTAACAGAAATAATTATGTTTACACAAGTGTTCAACATAATCGAAATCCGTTTATTGACCATCCCGAATTTGTTGCGGCAGTTTGGGGCGGAAGCGTGGTTTCTGTTACAGGAGTAACACTTTCTCCGACTTCGATTTCGTTAAATATCGGCGAAACTTCTCAATTGACGGCAACCGTTTCTCCGTCAAATGCGACAAATAAAAATATTACGTGGTCAAGTTCAAATAATTCGGTTGCAACGGTTTCAAATTCAGGTTTAGTTTCTGCCGTTTCGCAAGGAAATGCGACAATTACGGTTACAACCGTTGATGGAAATTTTACAGCAACAGCAAATGTTTCTGTCACAAATTCTACCGTTTCTGTTACAGGAGTAACACTTTCGCCGACTTCGCTTTCGTTAAATATCGGTGGAACTTCGCAATTAACGGCAACGGTTTTGCCCGCAAATGCGACAAATAAACTTGTTTCGTGGTCAAGTTCAAATAATTCGGTTGTTACGGTTTCAAATTCAGGTTTAATAACTGCAATTTCTGTTGGAAATGCGATAATTACGGTTACAACCGTTGATGGAAATAAAACTGCGACAGCAAATATTTCTGTAACGACTTCGGTGATTTCTGTTACAGGAGTAACACTTTCGCCGACTTCGCTTTCGTTAAATATCGGTGGAACTTCGCAATTAACGGCAACGGTTTTGCCCGCAAATGCGACAAATAAACTTGTTTCGTGGTCAAGTTCAAATAATTCGGTTGTTACGGTTTCAAATTCAGGTTTAATAACTGCAATTTCTGTTGGAAATGCGATAATTACGGTTACAACCGTTGATGGAAATAAAACTGCGACAGCAAATATTTCTGTAACGACTTCGGTGATTTCTGTTACAGGAGTAACACTTTCGCCGACTTCGCTTTCGTTAAATATCGGTGGAACTTCGCAATTAACGGCAACGGTTTTGCCCGCAAATGCGACAAATAAACTTGTTTCGTGGACTTCGTCAAATAATTTGGTTGCGACAGTTTCAAATTCAGGTTTAGTTTCGGCAATTTCTGTTGGAAATGCGACAATTTCTGTTACAACGCAAGACGGAAATAAAACGGCAACAGCAAATATTTCGGTGATTTCGCCGAATCATTTGCCGCAAATTTCTTCAACGCCTGTTAAAAATGCAGTTTCTGAAACGCAATATATATATAGTATTACCGCAACGGACTCTGATGTCAATGATTCGTTAATTTTTTCTGCGACAAAGCCTTCGTGGTTAAATTTTACAGATAACAAAAATCGTACAGCAACGCTTTCGGGAACGCCGACCAACGAAAATGAAGGTGCAAATTCTGTTTCCATCTCGGTAACTGACTCAAAATCGCAACCTGTAACGCAAAATTTTGTCATTATTGTTGAGAAAATAAATCATGCACCAAGTTTTACTTCGATTCCGCAAACGGATACTTTGCTTGTCGGAGACACTTTTTCGTATCAAATTGTTACGCAAGATGTTGATAATGATGAAATTATGATTCAGTGTACAAAAAAATCTTCTTGGTTAGAATTTTCAGAAAGTGGAAATGGCAAGGCAATTTTGAGAGGAATTCCTGAAGTTGCTGGAACTTTTGAAGTAATTTTGAAAGTTACTGACCGAATTGCGACTACTGAACAAAAATTTAACATTATTACGAAAAAACCAAATTCGGTTGAAAATGCGAATTTCATCTCGTATGCAATTCCTTATCCGAATCCGTTTTTTGAGGAAACGAAAATTTGTATTTCGTTAGTGAAAACTGAAAAGGTAAAAATCTCTATTTTAGACTCAAAAGGCTTGATTATCAAGAATTTATATGAAGGAAAAATGGAAAGAGGGTTTCATTATTTTGTTTGGAATCCAACTTCTGTCTCACAAGGAATTTATTTTTTACGTTTTCAAACACAAAACGGAGTAAGTTTTCAAAAATTAATATTTTTACAAAAATAAAAAATCCAATTTTTAACCTGTCAGGGTGTCAAAGCACCTGACAGGTTTTTGTTTTTTATTCCAATAATTTATAAGATTTTCGAACAAATTTTTCAATTTCCTCCTCAATTTTTTGTATTTCGAAATAAATTTCGTTGATTTTTGTTTTATAATTTTGAAAAATTTCGAAATATTCTGTTTTTTTGATAAAAATATTCTGTTTTTTCAATTCAGAAACGAAATTTTTATACTCAAGCAAATAAAATTCAGAAATTTTTCTCGAAAATTTTTGTAAATTCAGATTTTTTTGCAATAAAATTAAAAATTCCTTCAGAATTTTTTGCTTTTCTAAACTTTTTTCCTGCAAAATTTTTGCTTTCTCGATAAAAATTTGATTTTCCTCAACAGAAATTCTTGGAATCGGCAAGCGAGAAGTTATAAAATTCGTAAAATCCATCGTTATAATTGCTTTTCCAAAAATAAAATTCATAACAAACCAATTTAAAATGCGAGAATTTAAAACGCACCACAAAAATTCTTGCGAAATATTTTGCAAAAACTCATTTTTTATAACAATTTGAATAATTGTATCAACTAAAATCAAATTTTTCACAAATTTTTCGTCAGGAATGCAAGCTGTCATTCGCAAATTATCAATTTTTTGTGAAAAAGTTATAATTCTTTGCACCAAAATTGAATTTTTTTCGACCAAAGAATTTTTTGTGTCAGAAAATTGCTTTTCAATTTTGCCTTTAAACGAATGAATTTGAAATTTGTCAATATTTGCCCCGCCAATAACGTTGAAAAAATTTGCAGAAACATCAGAATCGACAATTAAATGCTTTCTATCGCATCCACCATATTGATTTTTCGCAATTTCGTTCAGAAAAACTGAATTGAAACGCATTTTTTTTGCCTTTTCAATTTCTTTTGCAGAAACATTATGCGGAAATATTTCAAAATCTTTAATCTCTTTTTTGCAAACTTCGAAAGACGAGATAACTTTTTTATTCTCCAAAAAACCTGTTGCGTAATTTTCAAAAGTTTTTGTCTTCCAAACTTGAATTATCACTTGCTCAAGATTTACTTCTTTCCAAACTTTTTTACAATCGACAATTAAACGCAAATTTCTCCACACAAAATCTCGAATTTTTTTGTAATTCGATGCAAAAACAAATGATTTCGGAATAATAAAACTTAAAATTCCTGAATTTTTCAACAAATTTAATGCTTGTTTAATGAAAAAAATCACCGTTTCGCTGCTTTTTGACTCAAATTTTTCTGTTAAAAATTTCTGCTGCTCTTTCGACAACTCTGCACCGTAAGGCGGATTTCCGACAATAATGTCAAAACCACCGTTTTTAAAAATCTCTGCAAATTCGTTTTCCCAAAGAAACGCTTTTTCCAATGCAATTTCAGAATCGTCAATTAACGAATTGCCGCATTTTATATTTTCACAAAATATTTCGCTTTTGCGAAACAGAATTTTTTGACAAATTTTCACTGCGTTTTCGTCCAAATCGA
>DYQK01000277.1 GCA_020719385.1 Rikenella microfusus
GATATTTTCGAGTTAAGTCTTGAGGAATTGATGCAAGTCGAGGTAGTTACCGCAAGCCGTTCAAAAAAATCGATTAAACAATTGCCGAATACAATTTTTGTTATTTCGCGAAACGAAATTTTACAAAATAATTATATGACTTTAGTTGATGTTTTGAAAGATTTACCCGGTATAAAAGTGTCGCAACCTGGCGATGGTACTCACGGCGAAACATTTCTGATGAGCGGCTTGTATGGCAATTATTACACACAGATAATGGTTGATGGAATCCCAATTAAACCTTCTGTTGTTGACGGAATTCCAATTGCTGAACAGATAAATATGAAAAATGTTGACCGAATCGAAGTTTTATATCGCCCTGCTTCGGCTTTATATGGTGCAGACGCACTCGCAGGAATCGTCAACATTATCACTTTTCACCCAAACGAAAATAAAACGTATGCAGAAATCATAAAATCGAAAGATTATACGGCAACAAGTTTTTATACAAATCTCGTTGTTGGTGAAGGAGAAAAACGTTTAAAAGTAAACGTTAGCGGCGTTTTTAGCAAAAGCAGCGATGAAAATATTTACAGCAACGACACCACCGTTTTTCCGAAATATAATGTTTTTAAACAAAAAATTGTTTACGGAAAATTGCCTGCTAATGCACATTGTTTTAACACTTCTATCGACTGGCATAATTTCAGAATTTCTTATGATTATATGTATCGCAACGAAAATAGTTCCATCGGGCAAACTGCTGATTATTTCGAGTATAACAAACCCAATTTGATTTGGGGCGAAACAATACAATTATTTTCTGTAAAGCACAATTTAGATTTATCGAAATTTAATTTGAAAAGCAGTATTTCGTGGTTGCAAAATCGTTTAGATACGCGTTTTTGCTTTGGAATAATTTATTATCCCGTTCCATTTTACAAATATCAAGCAGGCGATGACGTAATTTGGGAAGAAACGGGCGTTTACAAATTTAATGAAAATGTTGAGTTTGTGGCAGGCGGCAGTTTCACATATTCGGGAGCAATGCCCAAAAGCGGCGATTTTTTTAGTGGAGCTTTTGACGAAGATTTTTACAAATCTTTTTCGACAAAAATTCCACCCTTAGTCGTTTATTTAGATTCACTTTTTGGAAAATTCGGTTTTAACGAAATGCACGAAAAATCCGCTATGTCTTTAGCGTAGCGGATGAACGTG
>DYQK01000278.1 GCA_020719385.1 Rikenella microfusus
CGAAAAAATTAACGAAAACACAGGTTTTGATATTGTCATCGGAAATCCACCGTATCATCAAATCAAAACGCTGCACGAAATTAAGCAACACCTTGAAAAACAAAATTTCGAAACTTTCGAAAAAACCGCCGATTTGTATTGTTTATTTTATGAAAAAGGAAATTCTTTGTTAAAAGATAACGGAATTGTAACGTTAATTACTTCGAACAAATGGATGAGAGCAGATTACGGCGAAAAATTGAGAGAATATTTTATCAAAAACACAAACCCAATCAAATTAATTGATTTTGGCGGAAATAAAATGTTCGAATCGGCAACCGTCGACACCAATATTTTAGTTTTTCAAAAAACGAAAAATTTTGTTTCAGAAACGCTCGCTTGTCATTTTAAAAATGATTTCGAAAAAAACGGTAATATTGCCGAATATTTCGACAAACATGCCATCAAAACGCAAAGTTTTACAAAAGAAAATTGGTTAATTCTCGACAATATCGAAGAAAACATTAAATCGAAAATCGAGAAAATCGGTAAACCATTAAAAGATTTGGGAATAAATACTTTTTTTGGAATAATGACAGGTTTTAATGATGCGTTTATTATTGACGAAAAAACGAAAAAAGAATTAATAAAAAATGACCCCAAAAGTGCAGAAATCCTAAAACCAATTTTGCGGGGAAAAGATATAAAAAAATACACAATTAACTTCGCAAATTTGTACGTTATTTTGATTCCTTGCGGTTGGACAAATAAAAATCGAAAAAATCAAGATGCCGTATCTTTTTTTAAAAAAACTTATCCCGCAATTTACGAACATTTTGAAAAAATGGGAAATTCTGCAGGCAAGGGAAAAGGTTTATATGAAAGAGATAGTCAAGGCGATTATTGGTGGGAACTTCGAAGTTGTGCTTATTACAAAGAACTTGAAAGTGAAAAGATAATTTGGGCTGAAATGACAAATGAAAATTCTTTTGTTTTCGATAATTCGGGAATTTTCATAAATCAAAGCTGTTATTTTATTCCAAATGCCTTAAGATGGCAACTTGCTATTTTAAATTCGAAAATAGTGTATTTTTACATTTCGAAAATTGCAACAGATTTAGGTAGTGGAGCATTTAGATGGATAAAACAGTTTGTTGAGAAAATTCCTATTCCTGAAATTTCTGCTGTTGAACAAAAACCGTTTATTGATTTAGT
>DYQK01000058.1 GCA_020719385.1 Rikenella microfusus
CAAACGACATCCAACGGTCAAACTTCAAAACACGAAACATCTCCTCTAACGACTTGATTATCAATGTTTTATATTCATCGCGAGTTTTGTTATTTTTCCCGCCCTCGATGGCTTCGAGTTGATAATCTTCTTCTGTTACCTCCAAATCGAGCCAAGCATTCCACATTATTGACAAATCGAGATACTGAATCTTCGCACCGTAAGGTGGGTCGGTGTAAATATAATCGACAGATTCGTTTTTCAAAAATTTCAAATTATGTGCAGAACCTTTGATAATTTGAATATTTTTAAAAGTTTCCTCATTGATTTGCGTTTCGATTTCTCGTTTCGCAAGAATTAAACGCCGAATTCGTTCTGCGTAAGTTTTCCAAATCGGATAAGTTGAAGGTTTTGGGGCAATACGGTAGCGATAGTACATAAAAGCAGCTGCATTTCCACCTGTTTCTAAATTTTTAGGAAAATGATTTGTCAAATTTGCCTTTGTAATTAAACCCGAAAAACCAAGCATCAACAAATCGCAGATATGTTTCTCTTTTTTAAACTTTTTTAAAATTAAACTTTTCAAAAAAGCGAGTTGTGCAATTTGTTTGTCAGAAAATAATTTCTCAATAACATCAACATCAGAAGTTTTTGGCAATTTTATACCTTTGGGATACGGATATTTCTGCAAAGCATTTTCAATAACTTTTGATTCTTGCTCTTGCGTGAGAGAATTTTCACCTAATTTTGAAATATCAGATTTCAAAAATTCGGTTTTTACCACTTCTACAGCAGTTTCAAACTCGGAAATCGAAACAGGCTGCAACAAAGAACGCACAATAAAATTTGCCAACGGGTTAATATCGATGTGAATTGCTTTGCGGTCGATCATCAAGGCTTCGATGGCTGTTACGCCGCTGCCACCATAGGGGTCAAGCACTGTGTCACCGATTTGCGTAAAATTGCGAATGTATTCCTGCACTACATTCCAACATTGACGCGTAAAATAACCGTGAACACCGAAATGCCGTTTTGCTGCGTTTTTTCTGGCAGGAATTTCCTCCAGCAGCGGCTGATTCAGATAATCAAAATCAACAATTTTTGTTTTTGTCGGAATATATTCGCTAAAATCTTTTCCCGTTTGAAAAGAATTTATTGACAGAAATCTCTCAAGTTTTTCCCAATGATTTTCAATATCTCGAAGTTGAAAATGCAACAACGGTTTTGATTCGTCAGTTCGAAAAACGACAAATTCTCTGCCATTACACAACGCAAAAAATTTCGTCCGCACTTCGGGATGCATTGCGTAAGAATAAACCTGTTCAATATTTCCTGTCTCTAAAATATTTTCAGAAGGTGCTTTTGCATCAAGAGTCCACGCATAATTTTGCCCAATTTTCAACAAATAATCGGGAATGAGTTTAATATTTCGTTTTTTCGAGCCGATTTTCAGAAACGGATGCTGCAGCGTTTTGCTGCGAATAATATTTTCGTCAAGAAATTTCAAGCGAAAAAGAATCGGCAAAATTAATTGTTCTCGCACCGAATCTTCTTTGAAATCGGGAAAATCTAACAAAGTAAAATCAAAATTCTCAAACATTTTTATCTCAATAAATTTTACAAAAATAAAAAATTTTTTATATCTTTGCAAATTGAGAAATTATTTTTTTCTTAAAATATTTGGTAATTTCAAGAAAATGACATTTTTTCGAAAATTTGAAAAAATTAATTTCTGTTTTACTTTGTCAAAAAATATATTAATTTTGTCAAAAAAATTGTTTTGTCGAAAAAATGAATTCACAATGAAATTTTTTCTGCACAAAGCATTCCATCAATAGCCGATGAAACAATTCCTCCCGAATAACCCGCACCTTCACCGCAGGGATATAAATTTTCAATTTGCAAATGCGTAAAATTTTCATTTCTCGGAATCCGAATCGGCGACGAAGTCCGACTTTCCATCCCAATGACAACTGCCTCGTTGGTTAAAAAACCGTTCATCTTCTGTTCAAAATGTTGAAAACCCTGACGCAAACGTTGCGAAATTCCTTCAGGAAACCAAAAATGCAACGGAGACGAAACCAAACCTATCGAATACGAAGTTTTTGGCAAACTTGACGACAATCTTCCCTTCACAAAATCCGACAAACGTTGTGCAGGGGCAATTAAACCGCCGCCGCCGTTATGAAAAGTCATTTTTTCCAAATGTTTTTGGAATTTAAAACCCGACAAATCGCCGAATTCCTGAAAATCCTTTGTATCTTCGACTCGAATCTCAACAACAATTCCTGAATTGGCAAACTCCGAACTCCGATGCGAGGACGACATTCCGTTCACAACAATTTCATTTATTCCCGTTGCAGCAGGAACAACAATGCCGCCAGGACACATACAAAACGAATAAACCCCGCGATTTTCGACCTGTGTAACTAAATTATAATTTGCCGCAGGCAAAAACGGATTTTTTTCCTTCGTATGATACTGAATCGCATTGATTAAACTTTGCGGATGCTCAACTCGCACTCCAACGGCAAACGATTTATTTTCAAGCAAAATATTTTTTGCACTCAATAATTCATAAATATCTGTCGCAGAATGTCCCGTTGCGAGAATAACTTTTTGCACAGAAAATTTTTCGCCATTCGCAAAAATGAGATATTTAATTTTTTGTTTCTCAATAACAAAATCTGTAACTCGTTGATTGAACAATATTTCGCCGCCGCAGTCGAGAATTGTTTTTCGAATATTTCGAATGATAACGGGCAATTTATCGCTTCCAATGTGTGGATGTGCTTCGAAGAGTATTGACGAATCGGCACCGTGAAACACTAATAATTCTAAAATTTTCGAAATATCGCCGCGTTTTGTGGAACGTGTAAATAATTTTCCGTCAGAGAATGTTCCTGCACCGCCTTCACCGAAACAATAATTTGAATCTGCGTTAAGTGCTTGATTTTTATGAAGTTGAGCAATGTCAATTTTTCTTTCTTGCACATTTTTTCCTCTTTCAAAAATCACAGGTTTAAAACCACGTTCAATAAGTTGAAGTGCGGCAAACAAACCCGCAGGTCCTGCTCCAATAATTGCAATTTCAGGTTTTTGCGAAACATTTTGAAAATTAAACTCTCGCAAAACCGTTTTCGGTGCAGGTTCGTTAACGAAAATTAACAATTTTAAATTTATTTTAACTTTTCCTTTTCTTGCATCAATAGACTGTTTTACTATTCGCAAATGCATTATTTCCGTAGGAGAAATATCAAGTTTCGAAGCGGCAAGAGATAACAATAAATTCTCATCGGCGGCTTCTTCGGGAGAAAGTGTTAGGGAGATTTCTTGTGTCATTTTTTATCGATTTTCATTTATCTCGTTGATATTGCGGATGATATAAGTTTCGTATTCACCCAAATAAGCAAAACCGTATTTTTTATATAAATTTAACGCTTTTACATTATTTTTATGAACTTCGAGTCTAATTTGCATTTGTTGTTGTTTTGCAAAACGCAAACTTTCTCTCATCAAAGGTTTCGAAAGTCCTTTTCCTTGATATTCGGGCAAAACCGCAAAATGATGCAGATAAATTCGTCTTCCATCGTTGGTGAGCCACGAGGTGCCGAGAATGAGATTTTTTTCAATATCAACTAAAACAAAAAATTTTCCTCCGCATTGAAGCGTTTTTTCAATAACTTCAGAAGTATCGCAACGTTTAGGATTGCTGATTTCTGTTTTTTCCCAAAGAATTGTAATTTCTTGATAATCTGAGGGTTGATAATTACGAATCAAAAAATTTGTGTTCATTTTTTGTAAATTTTTTTGCAAAAGTAAAAATAAATTTATTATTTCACAAAAAAATTATTAATTTTGCGTTGATAAAAAATTGATAAATAATAATTTTTGGAATAAAAACCTTATGAAAATTAAAATATTTCTTTTTTTCGCAATTTTGTTTCCGTTGTTTGTTTTTTCGCAAGATTTAAAACGCGAGACTTTGTCTTTCGATGATATAAAAATTGATTCATCGGCAATAATTAAAATTATTTCGGCAAGTCGTTCTTCGAAAAGCATTTCTGACCTGCCTCTGACGATTTATGTCATTACTCGCGAGGAGATTTTGGCAAATCATTACGTCACGCTTGTTGATGTTTTGAAATCTTTGCCTGCGATGAAGGTTTCTCAACCCTGCAATTCTGACGAGATTGAGTCTTTTCTTATGCGAGGACTGATAGGAAATTATTACGCAAAAATTTTAATCAATAATATTCCTGTGCGACCTTCGGTGATATCAGGAATGACCATTTCTGCACAACTTCCGATTCGACAAGCCGAAAGAATCGAGATAATTTATGGACCAGCCTCAGCAATTTACGGTGCAGACGCAACTATCGGCGTCATCAATATCATTACAAAAATGCCGAATAATGTTTTTGCTCAATCTGATATTACTCTCGGAACGAACGGTTATTCTTATTTTAACTTTTCGACAGGCGGGAAAACAGGTAAAAATCAAAATGTGCTGCAATATTTGATTTATGGAAGTAAAATGAATTTCGAAAATATGAATGTTGTTGAGGGAAATGAAAACGTTTATCATCGTTTTTCGTATTCTGGAGAATATGAAGACACAATTTTTATTCCTGATTTGAACAAAGTTGTTGCTTTTGAGAAAGTTACAGATAAAATGGTTGAGGAATCACCAATTTTGCAATATTTTATAGGCAGTTATCCGCCATTTTTCAAAGGAAGTTTTGTTACTCCAGAGATAAATAATTTGCCGCAAAGCAGCGAAATGCTTGGAATTATGCTTCAATACAAAGGACTAAAATTGAGTTATGACTATTCTTTTACGAAATGCCACAAAAATATTGGGCGTTCAACGTGTTTCTTCAGATATGACTCGCCGCAAAACTTCGCCGCAAAATATATTCAACGATATTCTGCCAATTATTCGCACTCAATAGACAAATTTATTTTCAACACTACGCTTTCTTATCTCCGTTATCGAATGGATAATCAAACTTCAACACGCACAACTTATAATCTTACCCCGACTCACGACGTTTATTTTTACGAAGCATCCGATGATTTTTTTGCCGAACAATTAATTACGTATTCGCCGACTACAAATTTAGAATTCCTCGGCGGACTAACATTTCAATATTCGGGTTGTTTGCCGACAACAAATGAGCTAATTTTGCCGTTTAATACGAAAAATTATTTGTGGTTTAACAAAAAACCCATTCCCGAAGACTCAATTTTTCATAATTTCGGGTTTAACCCGCTGCTTTTTCGCTCAACATCTGTGTTTTTGCAGGCATTTTATTACATTGGAAAATTTACATTCATTGGAAGTATTCGACAAGATAAAAATTCAAATTATGAGGCAACGACTAATCCGAGAATTGCTGTTTTGTTTAAATATTCAGAAAACGGCGGAATTCGGACTTCCTTCGGCACTTCATTTAAAGCACCTGCACCGATTAACGCTTATTATTCCATTGCTCAACGAGATTTCTCCCAATTAAATACAGATTCTGTTTTTTATGAAGTTGTGCCGAATCCTGATTTGCAGCCTGAATATTTTGAATCCTACGAAATCGGAGTGAGACATTATTTCGGGAAAAAATTTGCAATAGATATTTCTGCGTATTACAACACTATTCGCAATTTAATTTCCTTCTCGGAAATTTCTGTTGACAAAAAAAAATACCCAAACAGTTCTTTTAAAAATAAAACAACAAGAGTTTTTGTCAATAGTTCGAGTGCTTATACGGAATTAAAAGGTTTACAACTTGCGTTTAAAGTTCAAAATATTATTCCTTCGTTGAAGTTTGAGGCAGATCTGGAGTTTAATCACGCTAACGGCAAAGAAGTTTTACCCGGTGAATCGGAGGCAATAAACGTTTTGAGAGGAATGCCGACATATATTGTTCAATTAAATCTTTCGCTTTTCCCTACGAAGAAATGGTATATTCACCTCGAAAATGTTATGATGGGCGAATGGCTGCACCGAGCAATGTGGAAAAAAGAGAGAATGAATTTGAAATTTTACAACACAGAAGGATTTTATACACTCGATTTCACTTCATATTACCAAATTAGTCGATATTTTAGAATGAACTTGAAAATAACCAACGTTTTTGATGCGAAATATGGCGGCATTGACGCAACAGGTTCTGACGTTGATCTGCGATATAATCCACAACTGGGACGAAATATTCGTTTTGGGTTTTCATATATTCTTGAGTAAAAATTTCTTAAATTTGATTAAAAAAATTTTTTTCTTTGAAAATTTAACGAAAAAATTAGGTAAACAAAAAAAATTTAGTTTACTTTGCAAAGAAAAAATTTAGTTTTTTATGAATGAAAAAACGTTAGAAGCACTTATTCATTTATTTGCTATCATTGCGAATGTTACTGAAGGCAAAATTTCTTATAATGCCCGCAAAATTTTGCGACTTTACCTCAAACAACAGTTTAATAGGGAAAAGGTTTTTGACTATTTGAAAAAGTTTGATGACTTTCTTGCCATTTATCACGTCGGAGCGAACGAGAGCAAACTTGCCTCGAACTCTGTAAAAGTGTTAAAAATTTGTCGGCAAATTAACGAAGGTTTACATCAGCGCGAAAAAATTATTGTCTTTTTGCGTCTCGTAGAATTCGTCAATGAAGACGGAGAAATTACTCTCATCGAATCTGATTTTATCACAACTATTGCGTCAATTTTTAATATCAATGAGGTAGAATTTGAGAATATTAAACAATTTGTTCTCGGACATTTTAAAAAAATGCCGCAAAAACATAATTTATTAGTCGTTAGCAGCGAAAAACAAAGTTTAAATTCCGATATTTCTGCACAGAAACATTTGTTTTGCGAAAATATTGGCGGCGAAATTGCCGTTTTGCAAATTGATAGTGCCGATATTTTTGTCTTCGCGTATTACGGCGATGACGATTTATATATTCGAGGTAACAATATTATTCCTGAAAAATGTTATGTCCTTGAAAATGGGGCAATTATAAAAGGTGCGAAATGTAAACCAATTTATTACAGCCAAATTGTCAGTAAATTTTTACAATCCGAATCGCAGGCAAAAATCGAGTTAGCGATTCACCGACTAAAATATCACTTCAAAAAAAGCAGACACGGAATACAACGTTTCTCACTTTCCATAGAATCAGGCGAGTTAATTGGAATAATGGGCGGAAGCGGAGTCGGCAAAACAACGTTATTGAATCTCTTGTCGGGCAAAATGAAACCAACACACGGCGAAGTGTTTATAAATCATTTAAACGTTCACAAAAACAAAGAAGACCTCGAAGGAATAGTCGGTTTCGTTCCGCAAGACGACCTCTTAATTGAAGAGTTGACCGTTTTTCAAAATTTATATTATAACGCACAACTTTGCTTCGGCAATTTCTCGGAGCAAGAAATACGAAATGCGGTTGATAAAATTCTCAACGACCTTGATTTACAAGACATTAAACATCTCACCGTAGGAAATCCGTTAAATAAATTTATCAGCGGCGGACAACGAAAAAGACTCAATATTGCGTTAGAATTGATTCGCGAACCATCAATTTTGTTCGTAGATGAACCAACATCGGGACTCTCTTCGATGGATTCAGAAACCGTTATGCTGCTTTTAAAACAGCAAGGTTTAAAAGGAAAATTGGTTATTGTCAATATTCATCAACCCTCGTCAGATATTTTTAAACTTTTCGACAAACTGTGGATTCTCGACAAGGGCGGATTTTTGATTTATAACGGAAATCCTGTTGATGCAATAACGTATTTCAAAAAAATTAGTAACCACGTAAATGCCGAGGAAAGCGAATGTCCAATTTGTGGAAATGTAAATCCTGAACGAATTTTGCAAATTATTGAGGCAAGAATGGTCGACGAATATGGCAAATTTACCTCTGAAAGACGAATTCCGCCGAAGCAATGGTACAAATATTATCTCACAAACATCGACAAATCAGAAAATATTAAACCGCCGAAGAAGCGAGAGATGCCCAAATATTTCTTCAAAATTCCGAATTTATGGAAACAATTTGTCATTTTTTTGATACGAAATATTTTACCCAAAATCAATAACAGACAATATCTGTTGATAAATCTTCTCGAAGCACCTTTGCTTGCGTTGATTTTGGGCTATTTCACAAAGTTTGTCGCAGACGGCGAATATATTTTTTCAGATAACAAAAATTTGCCTGTCTACCTGTTTATGTGCGTCATCGTTTCGTTGTTTATTGGTTTGACCGTCAGTGCGGAGGAAATTATCAAAGATAAAAAAATTCTCGAACGCGAAAGGTTTTTAAATCTCTCACGGTTTAGTTACGTCAACTCGAAAGTAATTTTTCTCTTCATTTTATCTGCGATTCAGATGTTTCTCTTTGTCTTGGTGGGAAATACGATTCTCGAAATCAAAGATTTAACGTTCAATTATTGGTTCATTTTGTTTACAACTTCCTGCTGTGCGAATATGCTTGGACTCAATATTTCGGCTGCGTTAAACTCGGTAATCGCAATTTACATTCTGATTCCGTTTATCTTAGTGCCGCAAATTCTTTTGGGCGGAGCAATGATAAGTTATGACGATTTACATCCTTCCATAACATCGAAAAAATATGTGCCTTTTGTGGGCGATATGATGCCCTCGCGTTGGGCGTATGAAGCGTTGATTGTTGAACAATTTAAAAATAATCAATTCGAGAAATTATTTTTCGAGTTAAATCAACAAAAAAGCGAAGCACAATTTATCTCTGCATTTTTGATTCCTGATATTCAAGCGTGCATCAAGCGTGCAACACAAACATTGAGCAAAAAAGTTAAGAATCGCGAACTTGCTTTGGTGAAAAATGAGGTAACAAAGTTGTTAAAACTTCCTGAATCGAAGCGTTTTTTGCCCATGAAGTGGGAAAATATTGAGATTTCTCAAATTAATAGCGAAACAATTAAATCTATGAACATTTTTCTCGATTCTTTACGAAATTTATTGACTTTGCGAGAGTTAAAAGTTTTAGGAAAAAAAGATTCTGTTGTGAAAGAGTTAATAAATGAATTTGGGGCAAAAGAAATGGACAAAATGAAGTTGGAAAATTATAATAAATCGCTGTCAGATATTGTGATGTATCGTTACCGCGAATCTTTTGTGGAAACGCCGACAGAGATTTTGCAGAAAAAAGACCCAATTTATATGATTCCGTCTTCAAATTATGGACGTTCGCATTTTTTCGCACCGATAAAAATTCTCCATTACACAAAAATCGACACTTTTTGGTTCAATACGATGGTTTTGTGGTTATTTTCGTTTGTGTTATATATTCTTTTGTGGCAAGATTCTTTGCGAAAACTTTTCGACAAGTTAGATTTTCTCGAAAAATTTAAAAAGTAAACGAAAAATTTTCGAAAAAAGTTGCTTTTCTGACTTTTTTAGTATCTTTGCAAGAAAATTTCACTTTTTGAGTTGAGAAAAGAAAATGCGTTTTTGTCGTTTAAAACGATAAAAACGCAAAATATTGAACTTTTACCAAGTGAATTACTCCTTTGCTGTTGACAAAGGGGCTTCTTGGCATTGTGCCAAGAACTTTTCTTGGTTCTTCGATAGTGTGCTTTTTAGGTTTCTTGCGAAACGGTCATCCACAGAGGCTATCTCCCCAAGCGTAACTTCGGACAATTCCGGTCCTAAAAAGAACATAGAGATAACTTGGTTATCGTTATCAGCGGCAAAGGTAAACATTTTTTTCGAAAAAACAAATTTTTTCAATGTTTTTTTCTTTTTTTTTTCAAAAAAATTTTTATCGTTTACCAATTAAATTTCAGTCCACCAATAATGCGAATTGGCGGCTGCATTGCTCCATAAAGACCCTCGTTTTTCGCTGATTTTTCTGCTCTGCCACCAATATGGCAATATTTCGCATTCGTTAAATTTTGAATATTCGCAAAAACCGAAAACTTCGGCACAAATTCCCACGTTATCGCAAGATTTATCACCGTATAACCGTCAAAAGTGATTCATTTTTCGGAATATCTGATTTTTCAAACGCAACACTTCGTTGTTCGGAACAATATTGCAGACGCGGCGAAATCGAAAAATTGTGATATTTAAAATCAAAACCTGTTCGCAACATATATGGGGCAAGATTGTCCATTTCTGCATCTGTCGAAAATTCGTTATTTTCGCCGTATCGCGTTTCAACAGTTCCGTCAGTGTAGGTAAACGCAGCAAAACGCGTTTTGTACGCCGTATAAACGTAATCAAGTTGGACGGTGCCGCCATAATTGTTTTGTTTTCCCATGTTTGTTTTGCGAGTAATGGTCGAAACTTTATAACCTTTGTATTTTCCATCAAATAAATCGGTAACGGTTTCATAAGCAATTAAGTTTGACAGCCACGAATAATAGCCCGAAATCGAGAGACTAAACCATTTGTTTAACAAATGTCGAAAAGACATTTCTGCCATTTTTTCGTAAACAGGTTTTAACGAAATGCACGAAAAATCCGCTATGTCTTTAGCATAGTCGGATGAACGTGCTGATTTTTTCGACTGTCCGTTTTACGGACACATTTCGAAAAAATCAAAAAAATGCATTTTTTTTGTAAAAAAATTTGTTTTGTCGAAAAAATGAATTACATTTGCGCCGCAATGAAAAACAAATTGCAATCGTTCTTTGACTTCGCGGAGACATGTTGGTTTTGCACAAATCTGCTGTGCAAGTAAAATCTCAAGCAACAAACTAAGAGTACATCTATTACAACATAAATCTAGGACCGGAATAGTCCGAAGTTACGCTTGGGGAGATAGTCCCTGTGGATGACCGTTTCGCAAGAAACCTAAAAAGCATACTATCGAAGAACCAAGAAAAGTTCTTGGCACAATGCTAAGAAGCCCATTTGTCTTTAGCAAAGGGGTAATTCACATCAGGATTCGGCAAATGCCAATAATACGAAATATACGTTTTCGCAGAATCAACAGGAATAAATGAACCGTAATGTTCGTAACGCATAAACGGAGTCGGGGCAAGAAACGCTGTGCCAAACAATAATTTCACAGCACTTCGGTCTGTCGGCAAAAAAACTAAACCCAAACGCGGATTAATTGTACTTTCATATTGTGAGTTATAATCGAATCGGCTTCCGAGAGTGAGAAATAATATTTCAGAAAAATTATATTGTCCCTGAATATAACCGCCGACATTATAATATTTCAAAATGTAAACGTCATCGGGGATTCCTTCGGGATTAAACGAAGTTTTTGTGCCTTGCAAAGCACCGCGAATTGGTTTGTCGGTGTCGATAGGGTCGTCATGGTCGGCAGTTTTGGGAATGGAATAATAAGATTCGTAAACGCCGCCTGCGCTCAAGGTAAAAGAATTTGTGGGTTTCCAAGAAAATTGCTGCTCCACTTTCAACATTGTCGAGAAACTATATTTATAACCGTATTCCAAATTGACATACAAATTTCGAAAATTCGATTTCGGGTCAAGTTCGTATTCTGTCGTTGATAATTGCGTGTGCGAGGTAATATTTCCAAATCTTTTCGAGTAAGCCGCACTTAACGAAGTAATGTTGTGTGCAAAAAACACATCTTTATTCCACACTGCATTTTCTGTTCCATAACCTGCAGAATTCGGCACTTTCGCAAAACTTTTAAACGCCGAAAACGAAAACTCGTGAATAGACAAATTCGCATAAATATTATACGCTTCGGAGGGTTGCTCCAATTCGGGACTAATTTCGTCTTTGGGTGTCATTTTTCCAAAATTAGTGTTGAAAGTTCCTGTTTTCATTCCGTTTAAACTCCACAGCGAATCGTTTTTATAAATTTCTTCCCAAAAAGTCATTTTGTCATACGAATATTGGGCAGATAATGTTAATCTCACATTTTCTGAAAATTTTTTCGCAAAAAAGAAATTGTTGTCTGTGTAACCATACATTCCAACCGATGTTGTTGCCGAGACAATGTCTTTGCCATTAGGTTTTTTTGTAACAATATTGATGACTCCCGTAACGGCATCTGCACCGTAAACTGCCGAAGCCGGACCGTAAACGATTTCGATTTGTTTTGCCAAATGCACAGGAAAATTCTCCATTATCGGCATAGCATCATTGGACGGCGAAGTGATTCGCAAACCATCAATAAGAATCTGAAAATGAATTTGATAACCAATACCGCGAATAGCGATAGAATTCCGACTTGAAACTCCAGCAATATCATTGACTTTTACATCGGGCAAATCGTTCATTACGTCCAAAAGAAAGCGATAACATCAAGAGAGCGATAACATCGCATTTTTATCACTTCTTCAGAAATAACGATGACCGTAGCGGGTGAACTACCTGCTTTTTCTTTGATTTTCGAAACCGTCGTGATTTCGACTTTCATCAATTCCTCAAGAAATAAATCATAAATATCAATAATTGTATCTCTTTTTTCTTGGGAAAAAGCGTAAAAGAAAAAACATAAAAGAAAAATTGTCGAGAAAATTTTTTTCATAATTTCACTAAATTTTTAGAGAGTTGAGTGCAAATTTAAAAATTTATTTTTCAATTTAAAAGCGAAAAGTAACTGAAGTTGCGAAAAACGAAGTTAAAGTTGTAAAAATCGGGGTTGAAGTTGATTTCGAGTAAGCAAAAAAATTCACTTTGAAAAGAATATTAATTTTGAGAAATAAAAAATATTGCCATCGCAAAAAAACGATGACAATATAAAAAATAATTATTTTAGAATCATTGCTGTTTTCCCTTCGGGTTGAATGTAAAAATTCCCATTTTCAACATTAATTTCTTTTCCCGTTAGTTGACATTTCAATACTCGATTCTGAATCAACGCTTTGATACGAGTCGGAATGTACGGATGCGAATCGAAATAAATATGCACGGGTTCTGTTGGCTGTTGCCAACCATTATGAATTACAACAATTACTGCGTTTTCATCGAAATATCGCAAAAAGACAAGCAACGTATGAGAAACATACAAATTTACAAACGCCCCAAAAGTCAATGCTTCGTTTTGTTTTCGAATTTCAATTAACTTTTTGGTGTGGTTAAATATTGATTTTTCGACAGGAAATTCTGCCCGCACCTCGTGTTGAGTGGTAAATTTGTGCCATTCCATATCTCTGCGGTTGTCGGGGTCTGCCTCGCCTTCCATTCCGATTTCTGTTCCGTAATAAATTTGCGGAATTCCGCGAACGGTAAACAAAAATGACAACGCTAAACATTGAATTGCAGCGGCTGCCTCGCGATTTCCATCAACAGACTTCAATGCCCAAGTAAAAAATCTTCCTGACAAATCATGGTTGTCAAGCAACGTTGTTAAACGATTATGATTCGTGTAATTGTCGTCTTTTTCCAAAATTCCTGTGCCTTTATTGAAAGACGAAACGAATGTTTCGCAAGAATTTCCAAAAACAAACACCCATTCGATTGCTTTTTGCAGCGGAAAATCGAAAAGACTATCAAAAGCCCAATATTTTTGGTAACGCGAGATGTCATCAACATTGAAATTTAACACCTCACCGATTAACGAAACATCGGGATATTTCCCCTTCACTTGAGTTTTGTAATGCGTCCAAAAAATACTTTCGATATGTTTCGCTGTGTCCATTCTAATTCCGTCAATTCCTGTTTCTTTTATCCACGAAATAATTGTTTGAACATGATAATCAGCAACATCAGATTGGTCTAAATCCATATCGGGAAGTCCTGAAAGACTGCTTTCTTGCTCGTCATAATAATCAGGTTCAACATTGAACCAACATTTTTTTATGGGAGTCGGATTCTCAACTTTTCTCGAAAAACACGGATGATGATACCCCGTATGATTCACAACCATATCAAGAACCAATTTGATTCCGTTTTTGTGCAAAATATCGACCAAATCTTTCAAATACAATTTGCTTCCTTTGGGATATTTCTCATTTTCAACGTACAAACGCGGTTCAACTTGATTAAAATCTAACGCCCAATAACCGTGATACCCAAAAAGTCCTGTGTTGTTGCCCTCAGGAACCTGCAAATAAACAGGAGTAATCCACAAAGCGGTAATTCCTAATTTTTTCAAATAAGGAATTTTCTCAATGATTCCTGCAAAATCGCCACCGTGAAAATCTCGCGGATTATTTTTGTCAACAGAGTAAGAATGTACATTTTCCCCGTAAAATCTGTCGGTTAAAATGAAATAAATAACGTCATTTTGGTGTATTGCCATAACAAAATTCTAAAATTTTTACAAAGATACAAAAAAAATTTATTTTTCGCAAAAAAAAGAAAAATTTATATAAAAATTCTGCCCAAACTGTTCACTTTGGGCAGAATTTGGTTTTAAAATATTTTAGGGAAAGGAAACGGTGGTTACATTTTTAAATTTTCCGTTTTCGATTTTCCAAATCAAAAATGTTCCGACAGTTACGTCTCCGTGTGCGTCAAGTTCAAGATTGCCTGAAGCACCGTTATAATCGATGTCTTTGCCCGATTCTAACGCTGCTTTAGCTTTTGCGTATTCGCCGACTTTGATAATTTCGCCTGTTTTCGAGATTTCCTCGATGTATTTTGCTGCTTCAACAGAATTTGTCGATTTTGCTTTCAGCATTCCATAAAAAATTAAATATGCCGCATCATAAGTGTTCGCTGCGAAACTTATCGGTTCAATACCGAATTTCGCTTTGTAATTGGTTTTGAAAATTTGATAATTCTCGTTTGTTGCACCGGCATCGAGAGGCAAAGTACCAATCATTCCTTCAATAATGGCGGCAGGTGTGTTGGGCGGTAAAAAATCATCGCTATATAAACTTTCGCAGCCCATAAATTGCGGTTTATAACTTAAATTAATATTTGCCGCAATAACATTCATAATTTTGCTTCCATCATTTGCCATCGAAACAAAGAAAATTAATTCTGGATTTCCTGTAAACAAAGTGTTCACTTTCGAAGTGAAATCGTAGGCAGAATAATCGTTTAATGCGTCATAAGGGACAAAGTTTAACACTTGTCCGCCGAGTTTTTCGAATTGCGTTTTAAAATTTTCCGCTAAACCAACTCCGTAAATGTCGTTGAAAAAGATTATTCCTGCCGTTTTTTTCCCTGCAGTTTTATAGGCGTAATCTGCTGCGACTTTTCCCTGAAAAACGTCTGACGGTGCAGTTCGAAAAACAAGATTGTTGTCGGCTAAATTGGTCAAAGTTGGCGAAGTCGCTGAGGGCGAAATCAAAATGACATTTTTAGGAATTGTCGATTTGCGGGCAGTAACCGAAGTTCGAGACGAAGAAGAACAACCAATAATTGCTTTTGCCCCTAAATTTATCATTTCATCGGCAAGAGAAACACATTTTACCGTGTCAAATTCGTTGTCGCGAATCAAAATTTCAATTTTTTTGCCCAAAATGCCGCCGTTTTTGTTCACTTCTTCTGCGGCAAGCAAAACCGCATTCACGCGCGACTGACTCGCTGCTTCCGCACCTTTAAAAGTCAGCGGAAAGGAACAACCAATTTTGATAGTTTCCTCATCGGAAGTACTCGATTCTTTCGAACAACCAAGCATTCCGCAGAATATCACAAAAGCAATACACATCAAAAGTAAAGTTACTTTTTTCATATTAATGAGTGTTTGAGAGTTAAAAAATTAAAATATTTGTTAAAAAATTGACATACAAAATTGGTTTTAATTCCAATGATATAATTATTTCGTCTAATGTTACGTTGCGGAATTTTGCCAATTCTATTAAATTTTGCAGACGTTGTACGTTGAAATTTTCGATATAAACAGTCAACTCAAGCAATTCTTGATATTCTTTTTCGTTTAAAATTTCTTTGTTACGTCTTTTTTGCAAAAAATTATACCGTTTTTGTATTACAAAAGGAATTTTTAAATTTATCTTTTGTAATAATTCGGACTCAACATTAGACAAAACAGAAGACATTTTTTCCCGTCTCAGCCCAAGAATACGATTCATTACTTGGTCTAATTCCAAAACATTTAACACAGATAAAGATTGATAAATGTTTGTTAACTCTTGCGAATGATAAATTGCAGACATTTTTTGTTTTTTTAAAAGACAAAGATACAAATTTTTTTGTTAAAAATGTTGCGTTATTGAAAAATGAAAACTGCGTCTTATGGATGGAACATCATAATTTTTAAACCCCGGAAAACAATATTCGGTGTCTAAAAGATTTTCAATTTTCACACTGAAAATTGTTTCTTTACTTCGAAAAGGTTTAAAATTTAATGTCGAAATATGAAAATTGAGTAAAAAATATGATTCCAAAAAATACGGTTTTTTGTAAATGGGGTCAAATAAAAATGTATTTTGGTCGCTTGCGAGTCGCTGGTCGGTCCAAGTGGCGTCAAGAAAGAGATTCAAAAATAATTTCGGAAATTTTCGATTAAAACCCGATTTCACCAACATTTGCGGATATAAACGCGTATCTGAAGTTATTTTTCCCCACATAAAATCATTTCTCTCGAAAGTACTTTTTTGATACGAGAAATTGAGAAATAATCGATTTTTCTTTGACAAATAAACAAGTGAAATTTCTGTGCCATACGAAGAAATTTTGTCCACATTGTCGGGGTAAACATTCGATGTAACATTCGGATTTTTCAACAATTCGACTTTGTTCGTGATAATATTGTAAAAACCTGTAAACGTAAATTCGAAATGTTTCGTGCAATTCGTTCCGATTTGCATTTCGCAAGTCTTTGCTTCTTCGGGTTTTAACTTCGGATTACCGACAGCCTCGTTCGGAGCAACAACCGTTGTATATAATTGCGTGGCGGCGGGTGCTTTAAACGAAGTGCCATATAACAATTTCGCAAAAATATTTTCGTTAAATTGATAAACTGTTGCTGCTCGAAAATTCGGAACATTGCCGTAAATATTGTTGATGTCGTAGCGAAAACCGAAAGTGATTCCTAACGGAATATCTTTGTTGATAAAATCGAAGGGATACAAAATGGACTGAAAATAAATTCCAATATTGGTGAAAAGTGTGTCGTTTAATTCGCCGCTCATAGGAATTTTGGGTTTATTTGCGAAGTTTTTGTAAAACGTTTGCAAATTTTCTTTGTCTTGATTATAATCGAAGCCGATGGTGATAAAATTTCTTCCGCTGACATTATATCGTGTTTCATAAGTAAAATCGATTCCGTCATAACCGTATTTTCGCGTTACAAAATCGGCGATTCCAGTTTCATTGATGTCAAGTTTCTCCGAAGGCAAAGACATTCCGTGACTATAAACGAGAGAAGCAGAATTCGTTATTTTTTTCGAAAATGTCTTTTGAAAACTGCCTCGAACATAAAAATTGTATAACGCAATACGATTTTTATGTGTTAAAATGCCCCATTCTTGAAATTCGCCGTACGAATCAGAAATTTGATAATTAAAATCTAACGAAATTTGCCCAACAACTGCCGAATTATAAGACATTTTCGCAAAAATGCTGCGCGGAACGGAAATGTCGTTTTTACTTTTCAATGAATCTTTGTAAAAAGTTTTTCCCGGCATATTTTGAATTTCTAAACCTGAACGGTCTTCAATAAATTTTGCGAATGAAAGAATAAAATCGAAGTTTTTAATTTTTTTCCCAAACGCAATTTCGCCGCCATAATAAAAATTGTTGTTGATAAAACCAGTTTTTGCCGAAATTAAACCGCCGTTCATAGCATTTCCTGTTTTTGTAATAATGTTGACAACGCCCAAAAACGCATTTGCTCCGTACAACGCCGAACTTGGACCGCGAACAATCTCGATTCTCTGAATCATCGAAAGCGGAATCAACTCTTTGTCAAGCCAATTTTCGCCGCTTGAACGAAACGCAACAGATTGACCATCAATCATTACCTTGATAATTCGACTCCAAGCATTCATGCCGCCGTTCACACCGCGAATGCCGACATTGCTGTGCAGATGGTCGGTGATAAAATCCATACCAGGAATCGACTGCAACGCCTCCGCAACACTTCGATAACCACTCTCGCGAATTTGTTCAGCGGTAATCACCGAAATAATGGCAGGTGCTTGACTAATTTGTTGTCCCACACGTCCTGCGGTAATGACCTCAACTTTTGCCAATTCCTCCAACGAAAGAGCAAAAATATCTACTTTCGGCGAAAGAATAATGTTCATTTCACTTTCGCTGTAAGAGAAAACTGTGAAATTTGCTTGTAAATTATCTTTTCGAACTGTCAACAAAACGTCAATAGGTGCAAAAATTCGATATTCGCCGTTGTTGTCGGAAGCCCCGATGGAATCTCCGTTCATTATTGAAATCTTGGCAAAACGGATGTTGTTGCCATTTTCATCAATAATTATTCCGAAAATTTCCTTATTTTGAGAAAATAAAAACGAAACATTCAACAAAAAAAATGTTAAAAAGAAAAAAAATTTCATAATTTTGAAAAAAATTAAGATCATTTAACAAAGATATAATATTTTTTTCAAATAAACAAAATAAAAAACTTTTTTCATTAAATTTTTAAAAAAAATACAAAAAATATTTATTTTGGCAGAAAAATTAATTTTATTTTGGCAGAAAATGAAAAAAATGTCAAATTTTTCGTTTAAAATAAAAAAATTTTAAATTTTTTGCGAAAATGTTTGTATATTAAAAAAAATGTTTATCTTTGCACCGCAAAAAATACTTCGGGGCGTAGCGCAGCCTGGTAGCGTACTTCGTTCGGGACGAAGGGGCCGCGGGTTCAAATCCCGCCGCCCCGATTTTTTTTTCTCCGACTAACATTCTCTTCTTCCTCATATTTTCGACTAACATTCTCTTTTTACCTAAAATATTTTTCTCCCTCCGACCGTGATATGTACTAATCGAAATAACCACCAACCGCAAACAAGCGGCGAAAATACTCTTGGACATACTGCTCCATTTCCCGCAGAAATTCCTGAATTTGCTGTCAAAATGTTTTCTTATCCCGATGAATATGTTTTAGACCCTTTCGGAGGTAGTTTTACTTCTGTGATAACAGCAAAACAACTTGGGAGAATTGGTGTTGGAATTGAATTAAATAAAGAAATGTTTGGTAAAAGCAGTATGAAAGTACCAAATTACAGATAATCAAAAAACTGAATTGCCAATTAGAAATGATGTAGTTGTGTTAAGAAAAGGAACTGCATTTATTTTTTACTTGTCTCGAAGTTTCACAAAAACTTTGAGACAAGTTTTTTCTGTCGAAAATTAATTTCTTTTTTGCGAAATTGAAAAATAATTTGTATTTTTGTGAAAAATAAAAATATGGACAAAGAATTTAAACCAATTATTAGAGAGAATTTGCAAAATGTTAAACAAATTTGTCAGGAATATCAAATTTGTAAATTGTGGGTTTTTGGTTCGGTTATGACCGACAAATTTAATGACGAAAGCGATATTGATTTGCTTGTTTCTTTCAAAGAAATGAGTTTCGAAGATTATGCAGATAATTATTTTCTTGTTTGCGACATTTTTGAGCAACTTTTTAACAGAAAAATTGATTCACTAACCGTTAATTCTTTGTCAAATCCGTATTTTATTCGTTCTATTGAAAAAACTAAAACTTTATTGTATGAATGACGAAAATTGTGTTTGGTCGGAAAAAAACAGATAATGCTACTTGGGAGGCAATTGGAAAGATTCTATATTTTCACAAAATTCGCAAAAAAAATTTATTTTTTATACTTTTTTTGAGAAATGTTTGTATATTTGTAAAAAAATTAAAAGTTTGTTTTATATGAAAAAGTTAATTCTTCTGTTGATTTTCGCTTTTTTCTGTCAGTTTTCGTTGTTTTCGCAAAACAATAAAATTGATTCTGCTTATCTGGAAAAAGAAAAAGATGGAAAATTGTTGCTGTATTTTGTGCCTCATAACTTAATTTTCAATGGTTTACGTCTTGATTTTGATATTAGAATGGCAAAATCGGCTCATTGGATTTCGCTTGCTCCGCAGATTTATTACCGTGAAAAAAATGATTCGCCTGATACCTCGCAAACTTATTATTACTCCGATGACCGCGATTTCGACAATATGAAAGGTGCGGGTTTAGATGTTTGCTACCGATATTATATAAATGGTGAAGGAACGCCGCGAGGAGGTTTCATGTCTGTTGGTTTGGGCTATACTTTTTATCAAATTCAATATTGGAATTTGAGTTGGGTGAATGTTCCCTTTGGAAGTTCAACAGCAATGATGAAAAAATGGGCTATGCAGACACAGGATATGCATCAATGTCAATTATCCGTATTTTTGGGAATAAATTGGACACATTGGACAAAACTTCATTGGGAACTTTATGGAGGAGCCGCCTTTCGCTATACTTTTATGGATGAAAATGTTCCCAAAAATAAACGATTTAACGATTATTATTGGGATTATGGGTACAGAGGAGTGGCATTAATTGCGGGTATTCGCATTGGAGTTTTGTTAAAATAAAAAAAAATCATTTTTCTGAAAATTTTTCTCGTTGATAATCAATGAGTTGTGATTTTTTTGAAAAATTTTTTGCGAAAAAGTTTTTTTATTCGAAATATATGTTTACTTTTGCATCGGAGAAATGGCAGAGTGGTCTATTGCGGCGGTCTTGAAAACCGTTGAGGCTAATTACCTCCAGGGGTTCGAATCCCTTTTTCTCCGCAACATTTGAGTCGGAAAGATGCCAGAGAGGTCGATTGGGTTTGACTCGAAATCAAATGTACCCGTTTCGTGGTACCGGGGGTTCGAATCCCTCTCTTTCCGCAGAAAATAAAGAATCTGAATAAGATTCTTTATTTTTGTTTTTCCCAGCAATGAATTTTTGAAAAGTACATCAATATTGTTCTATTTTTTGTAAAAATCAACAATTTGCTGCAAAATTCCAAATACAAAATCTAATTCTCTTGCCCCATAACTTTCTGAATATAAGAAAAGTGGGGATTGTTGTTTAAATATAGGTTTGCAATTATTAACCCAAACAAGAATTTTCCCTAATTTATTACATTTAAACTCTATTTTTTTGTTAAAATCTGATAAATTAAGTTAAAATTTGTGAAATATTTTGATTGAATTTCCCTTTTTTCAGGGTCACGAATGATAATTATTGATGTACCTATATTTAAGCAACAAACTTTTAATTTTTTTACAGATATACAAACATTTTTCAAAAAAAGTATAAAAAAATAAATTTTTTTTGCGAATTTTGTGAAAATATTGAAAAAATTTTTTTATCTTTGCTGCGAAAAACCTCTAAATTTTTACAAAAATGAAAACCGAAAAATCTACATTTTTATTCCCATGATTAAAATCGTGGGCTGAGCTTCAGATTCTTAACCCACGGTTTTAACTAAATTCTAAATCCCCTTTGTCTTTAGCAAAGGGGATAAAAATTTTTTTGAAAAAAAAAGAAAAAAACATTGAAAAAATTTGTTTTTTCGAAGAAAATGTTTACCTTTGCCGTTGATAACGATAACCAAGTTATCTCTATGTTCTTTC
>DYQK01000059.1 GCA_020719385.1 Rikenella microfusus
TTCGAAAAAACAAATTTTTTTCAATGTTTTTTTCTTTTTTTTGCAAAAACTTTCCTATCCCCTTTGCTAAAGACAAAGGGGATTTAGAATTTTGTTAAAAATTTTTATAAATTTTACAAAAAAAGAAAAAAAAATTTTATTTTTGTCTTTTCAAAAAATTTAAAAGCAATATGAAAAATTTTATTTTATTTTTTGCGTTTATTTTTTCTTTTGAGATGTCATTTTCTCAAGAAGATTCGGTTTTGCTTTCGGGTGCTTCGGAATATAAAATTCGAAAAATTTTTATTGACCCAGGACATGGCGGCAAAGACCCTGGTGCGTTGGGAAAAAAATCTCGCGAAAGTGATATTGCACTTTCTATTGCGTTGAAAGTCGGTGCGTATTTAGAAAAAAATCTCGCAGATGTGAAAATTGTTTATTCTCGCAAAACCGATATTCACGTAGAATTGGACAAGAGAGCAGAACTTGCTAATGAACAAAAAGCAGATTTATTTGTTTCGATTCACGTCAATGCTTCAAGGAAGAAGAATGTTTTCGGCACCGCAACGTATGTTATGGGACTTCACAAAAGTCAAGACAATTTGGATGTGGCAGTGTTGGAAAATTCTGTTATAGAGTTGGAGGAAAATTTTCAGACTCGTTACGCAATTTCGAATCCGCAATCTGTTGATAATTACATAATTGCAAATTTTAAACAAAATACACATTTAGACCAGAGTGTTCGTTTGGCAAATAAAATTCAGAAAGAATTTCGCGAGCGTGCAGGTCGCAATGACCTTGGCGTGCGTCAGGCGGGTTTTTTGGTTCTTTGGAATACAACAATGCCTGCAGTGTTAGTCGAAACGGGTTTTATCTCAAATTCGCAGGAGGAGAAATATTTAATGACGGAAAAAGGGCAAGATTTTATTGCGTCAGCGATATTTCGGGCAATTCGAGATTATAAAAACGATGTGGAAAAGAAAAATCCGCCGAAAAAAAATGAGAAGAAAGACAAAAAAAATAATCAAGATGAGAAGAAAGGCAAAATTCTGTTTAAAATTCAAATTGCTGCTTCGAAAATAAAATTACCGTTAAATTCTGTTGATTTTAAGGGCATTTCAGATGTAGAGGAGAATGAAGGTGATGATGGAATGTTTCGTTATACGACAGAAAAAACTTCAGATTTTGCGGAGGCAGAGAAATTATTGAAAAAAGTACAGAAAAAAATCCCCAAAGCATTTATTGTTGCGTATAAAAACGGCAAAAAAATGAATATTGATGAGGCAAAAAAAGAATCGCAAAAAAAATGAGATATTTTTTTGATATTTCGGAGAAATAAAACGAAGCGAATTTTATTTCGCTTCGTAAAAAAATCAAAAACTATGAAAAATCAAAATACACAAATTATTTTAACTTTGCGATAACTTCGTCAGTGAGTTGAATGGTCGAAGCGGCACCTTGATTAATAACTTCTCGACAGCCGCGTAATTTTTTCATATCGTAAGTTTGAACTTTTTGTTCCGAGATAACCTCTGCAATAGCTTTTTGTATTTTTGCAGAAATTTGATTTTCTCCCAAATGTTCAAGCATCATACAAGCGGCCGTGAATGTTGCAATTGGGTTGACAATTTGTGTTGAGAAATCTGCGTATTTAGGTGCTGAGCCGTGTGTTGGTTCAAAGACAGAAATGCCACCTTCGCCAAATTGTGCGCTGCAAGCGAAGCCTAAACCTCCAATTAAACCTGCAAAAGCGTCAGAGATAATATCGCCGAACATATTTCCTGCAACGATTACGTGATAATCTTCGGGATTTTTGGTTATCCACATCGTCATTGCGTCAATGTTGGTGTCCCATGCATCGATTCCTTTGAATTCGGTTTTGCTTAAATCTTGAGCGATTTTTAACATCATTCCTGAAGTTTCTCGAACTACATTGGGCTTTTCGCAAACCGTTACTGCTTTGTAATTGTTCTTTTTTGCGTATTCGAAAGCGGCGCGAACAATGCGTTCTGTGTATTTGCGAGTAAAGATTCGTGCCGAGATGGCAACTTCTTCTTTCGGAGTTTTTCCAAAATTCTCGACAAATTTTGGGTGAGACATAAACGCTTCATAAACGTTTTGAGGAGGATTTGACCATTCTACACCGCCATAAAGACATTCTGTGTTTTGTCTGAAAATCATTACGTCAATATTGGGTTCTTCGATAGTGTTGCCTGCTCCGCGACGAATAAAGTTCAATGGATTTCCTTGAAAAGTCTTGCAAGGACGCATACAAATATCCATTTTGAAACGTTGACGCATGTTTACAATTGGGCTGTAATATTGAAGTCCTTTTCCCTTGAGTTCGGGAAGTAATTCAGCCTCAGCTTTGTCTTTGGGTTTCGAGGTGATGGCTCCGAATAAACCAACTTTGTGTTCTTCTAACAATTTTATTGTTCTGTCGGGCAATGGATTTCCTTCTTTGCACCAAAATTCCCAACCAATATCGCCGTGTACATATTCAGCTTCGAAACCTGCTGCATTCAAAAGACGGATGGTTTCTGAGGTTACGATTTGTCCGATTCCGTCACCGGGCATTGCTACGATAGTGCGTTTTGCCATATTTTCTCGTTTGAGGGTTTATAAATTAATTTTTGCGGTGCTAATGTAAACATTATTTCTCAAAAAAAAAATTTTTCTCAAAAAATCTTGTTTTTTTTAAAACTTTTTTATCTTTGTAAAAATTTAAACGAAAAATTTTACGGGCAAACCTGAAAAATTATTTTTCAAACTGCCAAAAAGGTTTAAAACAAATTTTTATCTGTTTGCAGGCAGTGAAGTTAAAATATTGCGAGTAAAAAAATAACGTTTTCATCTTTTAACAAAGGTGAAAACGCTGAAGAAGTTTACAATGATATTTTAATGAAAACAACAATTTCAAAAATAAAAAGTTTATTGTCAATTTGTGAGTCAATTTCAAAAAAATAAAAAAAATAATTAATTTTTTTTTGAAAAATTTTTATCTTTGCACCCGCAAAAAATTAATTTTATGGAAAATATTAATCCTAATGATAGAGCGAAAGAAATTCACGATGTAATTACAAATAAAATTGCTCACAATATGTCCACTATTGCTGTGTTGACAACGAATTCTGAAGTTGTTATTGTTGGAACAAGCGAGTCAAAATTGCGAAACGAACAAAGAAAAATTTTGAAAGAAAATGAACTTGAGGCAGAAAGCATTACAGGAAATCATGCAGAGGAAAATGCCATCGCAGAAGCAAAAAAACAACATCTAACAGGAATAGAAATTGGAGTAAGTCGAGAAATTTGTATTGACTGTCAAGAATTAATCGAAAAAGAAGAAATTATTTCTCATACTGCATTTAGCGGCAAAAAATCAACTAAACGAAAATCTTAATTTTTTATGAAAACACAAATTTTATTTTCTTTGCAAAATAAACTCGAAAAGTTAAACGTAAATCAGCAAAAATTTTTTGCGTATAAATTTTCATTTAAAGCATTTTCGAATTATGAACAATTTTTTCTCCTTGAAAAATTTGGAAATATTAATAAATTTTCAGAAATTTTAGAAAAAATTAAGATTTCTATTTTAGAAAATAAAAATTTACCCGAATCTTTCTTGGAAGAAGTAGAATCATTATCTCCAGATACAAACGACTTTGGCGGAAATTTATTAGCCACAAAAGCCGTAGATTCGTGTGGAATTTTGTACAATTCTGTGAAGTTTATCAACGAAAATTCTATGGAATTGTTGGTTGATATGATTTCTTTGTCGTTGAATTCGGTGCAAATGCAAATAGAAATCGAGAAACATTATAATTATAACGAGAAAAATTTCGATGCAGAAATTTTTAATGATGATTTGATGAAAGCAGAAATTTTGTCTATTGAAAATTTGATTTCGCAAGTTTCCTTGCAGTTGTGAAATGTAATTTTTCGGATAAATAAAAAAATAATTAATTTTTTTTGAAAAGAATTTTTTTTCTCAATAAAAAGTTTTATCTTTGCACCCGCAAAAAAAGAGTATATTTTTAATATTGAATACATTATAAGTTAGAAAGAATTTTAATTTTATTTATTCTTTTTTATAAAAAGACTGTTTTTGTTTTTTAAAACTGTATGAGTCAAAAAATCAGAATTAAACTGAAATCCTACGACCACAATTTGGTAGATAATTCTGCCGAGAAGATTGTGAAAACGGTAAAAACAACAGGCGCCGTCGTATGCGGACCAATTCCTCTTCCTACGCACCGCCGCATTTTTACAGTTAACCGTTCACCTTTTGTGAATAAAAAGTCGCGCGAGCAATTTCAATTGTCGTCTTACAAACGTTTAATCGATATTTATAGTTCCACACCTAAGACTATCGATGCGTTAATGAAACTCGAACTTCCCAGTGGAGTCGAAGTGGAAATTAAAATCTAAAAGTTCTAATTTAAAGTTAAATCTACGGCTACAGCTTTCGAAAAAAGTTTGTCCGTAATTGTTAAAAAGTTTAAAAAAATTTCTATGGCATCAGGGCTGATAGGAAAAAAAATCGGAATGACTTCCGTATTTGGTGCAGATGGGAAATATGTTGCCTGCACCGTTATTCAAGCAGGTCCTTGTATTGTTACACAGGTTCGCACCGCAGAGAAAGATGGTTATGCAGCCATTCAACTTGCTTTCGATGACAAAACCGAGAAACATACAACGAAACCGCTTAAAGGACATTTTAAAAAAGCAAACACTACCCCCAAACGCAAAGTTATTGAGTTTGATAGTGCCGACAAGGAATACAAACTCGGCGATGTAATAACCGTTGATACTTTTGCCAACGACACTTGGCTCGATATCAGCGGAGTAACAAAGGGGAAAGGCTTTCAAGGAGTAATTACTCGTCATGGTTTTAGCGGTGTCGGTGGAACAACACACGGACAGCACAACCGTTTAAGAGCTCCAGGTTCTATTGGTGCTTCGTCTTTTCCATCTCGCGTTTTCAAAGGAATGCGAATGGCAGGGCATATGGGACATCGCAAAGTGAAGATTCTCAATTTGCGAATAGTTAAACTCATTCCCGAACACAATTTGTTGTTAGTAAAAGGTTCAGTTCCTGGACCAAAAGGTTCATACTTAATTATTGAGAAATAATGGAAGCGGTAGTTTATAACATCAATGGACAAGACACAGGTCGACGAGTAATGCTTGAGGATTCCGTTTTCGGAATTACCCCAAACGACCATTGCATTTATTTGGATGTAAAGCAATTTATGGCGAATAATCGTCAAGGCACTCACGAGACAAAAGGACGTTCTCAAATGTCGGGAAGTACTCGTAAGTTGAAAAAACAAAAAGGAACAGGTACTGCACGTTGTGGCGGTATTAAGAGTCCGTTGTTTCGCGGCGGAGGCAGAATGTTTGGTCCTCATCCTCACGATTATAATTTTAAATTGAATCGTAAAGTTAAACGTTTGGCTCGCAAATCTGCACTTGCTTATAAAGCAAAGGAAAATAAGATTCTTGTTGTTGAAGATTTCAATTTTAAAGCACCAAAAACAAAGGAATTTGTTGAGTTGAGAAAAAATTTAAAAATTCTTGACAAAAAATCGCTTTTAGTGTTGACAATTCCAAATAAAAATGTATATTTGTCCTCACGAAATTTGCCTTATTCGGAAGTCGTAACTATTGGAGAATTAAACACTTACAATATTTTGAAAACAAATATTTTAGTGTTGACAGAAAGTTCAGTTCCCAAAATTAACGAAACTTTGAAAAGTTAAACAAAATTTAGTAAAGTGTATTCACAATTTTTTCTTGCGAAAAAATTATTGAGTGAGTAAATTTACAAAAAACGAAAAAAAATGAGAGAAGGAATCGATATTTTACTTCGTCCTCTTGTTACTGAAAAAATTACTCAGATGGGTGAGAAATTTAATCGATATGGTTTTTTGGTTGACAAGAATGCGAATAAAATCGAAATTAAAAAGGCTGTAGAAAAAATGTATGGTGTTGCTGTTGAAAGTATAAACACTATTCGCTACAGTGGAAAACGCAAATGGCGTTATACAAAAGCAGGAATCTTGGAAGGACGCACTCCTGCGTTCAAGAAGGCTATTGTTACTCTTGCCAAAGGTGATAAAATTGATTTTTACAGTAATATCTAAACGGTTATGGCAGTAAAAAAATTCAAACCAATAACACCTGGACAACGAGGTAAGATTGCAGCAACTTTTCAAGAGATTACGTGTTCAACACCAGAGAAGTCGCTTTTGACAAAAGCACGCAAAAGTGGAGGACGCAATAATTCGGGGAAATTAACGATGAGATACATCGGCGGTGGACACAAACATTTGTATCGCATTATTGATTTCAAGAGAGAGAAAGAAGGAATTCCTGCAATAGTAAAAACTATTGAGTACGACCCAAATCGTACAGCAAGAATTGCGTTAGTATTCTATGCTGACGGTGAGAAACGATATATTGTTGCTCCCAATGGTTTAAAAGTTGGGCAAAAAATTGTTTCGGGTCATGGAGTTGCTCCCGAGATTGGGAATACACTTTATTTATCGGAGATTCCGTTAGGTACAGTGATTCACAATGTTGAGTTAAATCCTGGACAAGGTGCTTCTATTGCACGTAGTGCAGGTTCGTATGCGCAGCTCGCTTCGCGAGATGGGAAATACGCAATATTACGTTTACCTTCAGGTGAACTTCGCAAGATTTTAGTTGCTTGTAAGGCGACTGTTGGTTCTGTTTCAAATCCTGATCATATTCTTGAGCGTTCAGGGAAGGCAGGTCGTAGTCGTTGGTTAGGTCGCAGACCTCGCAACAGAGGTGTTGCAATGAATCCTGTGGATCACCCAATGGGTGGAGGCGAAGGTAGAGCTTCCGGAGGACATCCTCGTTCTCGTAAGGGGCTTTTATCAAAAGGTTACAAAACACGTCGCGAGACGAGTACAACAACAAAATACATCATCGAAAGACGCAAAAAATAATTGACGTATGAGTCGTTCACTGAAAAAAGGTCCCTTTATCAATTTTAAGTTGGAGAAGAAAATTCTTGCGATGAATAAGTCGACCAAAAAAAGCGTCATAAAGACGTGGGCAAGAGCTTCTGTGATTTCTCCTGATTTTGTAGGGCATACAATTGCTGTTCATAATGGCAATAAATTTATTCCCGTTTACGTTACTGAAAATATGGTTGGTCATCGTCTTGGCGAATTTGCGCCGACTCGTACTTTCCGCGGACATTCGGGTAATCGAAAAGACACTAAGAAGTAAACCGAAACACAGATATGGGAAAAAGAAAACGTATTATGGCGGAGAAACGCAAAGAGTTCAAGAAAACTTATTACGCTGCTCGTTTGTGGAATGTTCCGACCTCGCCTCGCAAAATGCGATTAGTAGCAGATATGATTCGTGGAGCGAATGTTCAACGTGCCTTAGATTTGTTGCAATTCAGCCCCAAAGAAGCTGCTGTTAGAATGCGAAAATTATTACTCTCGGCTATCGCTAATTGGCAAGCAAAAAATGAGGGTTTACGTATTGAAGACGAAAGTTTAGTTGTTCAACGAGTTTTTGTGGACTCAGGTAGAATGTTAAAACGTATTCAGCCCGCTCCGCAAGGTCGCGCTCATCGTATTCGCAAACGTTCAAACCACGTAACAATGGTCTTAGGACGTCCCGAAGAGACAACTGTTGTAAAAGTTCCATTCAACCAAAAAGTTAAACAGGAAGGAAAATAAGATGGGTCAAAAGTGTAATCCAATTAGTAATCGTTTAGGTATCATTCGGGGTTGGGACTCTAATTGGTACGGAGGAAAAAGTTATTCCGACAAACTCGTTGAAGACGAAAAAATTCGTCAATATCTTAATAAACGTTTAGAAAAAGCGAGTGTCTCCCGAATCGTTATTGAACGTACTCTTAAACTTATCACCGTCACCGTTCACACAGCCCGACCGGGAATTATTATCGGAAAAGGCGGTCAAGAGGTTGATAAATTAAAAGAGGAATTGAAAAAAATCACCCGCAAAGGTGATAAAAAAGATATTCAAATCAATATCTTTGAGATTAAACGTCCTGAGGTTGATGCAGTTATTGTCAGCAATAATATTGCTCGTCAAATTGAGGGGAAAATTGCGTATCGCCGTGCTATCAAAATGGCAATTGCTTCTACAATGAGAATGGGAGCAGAAGGAATTAAAGTTCAAATTTCAGGAAGATTAAACGGTGCCGAAATGGCTCGTTCCGAAATGTACAAAGAAGGACGTACTCCGCTGCACACACTTCGCGCCGACATAGATTATAATTTGGCTGAAGCATTAACCAAAGTTGGTTTATTAGGAATAAAAGTTTGGATTTGCAAAGGCGAAATTTACGGCAAGCGAGACTTATCTCCTAATACAGGAATGAAACCCGCAAAAACACAAGGCGGCGACAACCAAAGAGGCGGAGATAATCGCGGATACAACAGAAACAATCGTGGAGGTGGAGGTGGAAATCGCGGAGGTAACAACCAAAACCGTGGAGGAAATCAAAATCGTGGAGGTGGAAATCGCGGAGGTAACAACCAAAACCGTGGAGGAAATCAAAATAATGCAGGCAACCAAAATACCAACCAACAACAATAAACTTTGAAAAGTTATGTTACAACCAAAAAAATTCAAATATCGCAAGCAGCAAAAAGGGAAAATGAAAGGTCTTGCTCAGAGAGGACATGAGTTGGCTTTCGGTTCGTTTGGTATCAAAACGTTGCAGATGAAATGGATCACAGCTCGTCAGATAGAAGCTGCTCGTCAGGCGATAACGCGTTATATGAAACGTGAAGGTCAAATTTGGATTCGTATATTTCCTGACAAACCTGTTTCGAAAAAACCTGCTGAGGTTCGTATGGGTAAGGGAAAAGGTGCTGTCGAATTGTATGTTGCTCCAATTACACCGGGCAGAATTTTGTTCGAAGTAGAAGGAGTGCCTTATGAAGTGGCAAAAGAAGCGTTACGTTTAGGTGCGCAAAAATTGCCCGTTACAACGAAATTTATTGTTCGCCGCGATTATGCGGAAATTAAATCTGAATAGTAAATGAAAACAAAACAAAATCTTAACGAGATTAAACAATATACCACAAAAGAACTTGAGGAACATATTGGAGACGACCAAGTTCTTTTAGTACGTCAGCGGTTAAATCATGCCATTTCCTCATTGGAAAATCCTATGCAACTGCGACATTTGCGCCGTCGTGTTGCTCGAATGCTGACCGAATTGCGTATGAGAGACATTAATGAACAAACAAAGAATATTTCCGATGGAAAGAAATCTTAGAAAAGAACGCGTCGGCGTAGTTACCAGCAACAAAATGCAGAAGTCAATAGTTGTTGCGGTTAAGCGCAGAATGAAACATCCCTTGTATGGGAAGTTTATCACTCGCACCACGAAGTTTATGGCTCATGACGAAAAAAATACTTGCGGAATCGGTGATACGGTTCGAATTATGGAGACTCGTCCTTTGAGTAAGAATAAGTGCTGGCGATTAGTAGAAATTGTTGAAAAAGCAAAATAATTATGATACAACAGGAGAGTAGATTAACTGTTGCCGACAACAGTGGAGCAAAAGAAGTTTTGTGTATTCGAGTACTCGGAGGTACAAAAAGACGCTATGCTTCCATTGGCGACAAGATTATCGTTACCGTGAAAAGTGCTATTCCTTCCTCAGATGTGAAGAAGGGTACGGTTTCGAAAGCCGTCGTTGTGCGCACAAAAAAAGAAATTCGTCGAAGTGATGGTTCATATATTCGTTTCGATGACAATGCGGTTGTATTGTTGAACCAAGCTGATGAGATTCGTGGGACTCGTATCTTTGGTCCCGTTCCTCGCGAGTTGCGTTCACAATATATGAAAATTATATCTTTAGCTCCCGAAGTGTTGTAACGAATTAAAAATCAAGACGTTATGGCAAATAAATTGCACATCAAAAAAGGCGACACCGTGATGGTTATCGCAGGTGGCTCGAAAGGACACAAAGGCAAAGTTATGGAAGTTTTTCCTGAAAAAAACAGAGCCATTGTCGAAGGAGCCAGTTTAATGGTCAAACATACTCGTCCTTCTGCAAAGAATCAAGAAGGCGGGCGTATCAAAAAAGAATCTCCAATACATATCTCTAATTTGATGGTCATTGACCCTGTAAAGGGCATTCCCACTCGTATTGGCAGACGTAAAAACGCAAAAGGAGTTACGGTTCGTTACGCAAAAAAATCGGATAAAGACATCGACTAATGGAACGATATATTCCCAATCTTAAAAAGAAATATCACAGCGAGGTTATCCCTGCCTTACAGCAAGAGTTTAATTACAAAACGATTATGCAGGTTCCTCGTTTACAAAAAATTGTTCTGAATCAAGGTGTTGGTCAAGCAGTAGCAGATAAGAAACTTATCGAAGTTGCTGCAAATGAAATGTCAACTATCGCAGGACAAAAAGCTGTTCAAACACTTTCTCGCAAAGACATCTCGAACTTCAAATTGCGAAGAAAAATGCCTATCGGAGTAAGAGTGACTCTCCGCGGCGACAGAATGTTTGAGTTCTTGGAACGTTTAATTTGTGTTGCGTTGCCCCGAATCCGCGACTTCAAAGGAGTTATCAACAAATTTGATGGAAAAGGAAATTACACCTTAGGTGTACGCGAACAAATTGTTTTCCCCGAAATTGACATTGACAAAATCACAAAAATGATGGGTATGAACATCACTTTTGTTACAAGTGCCAAAAGCGATGAAGAGGGCTATGCCTTATTAAAATCTTTCGGTATTCCATTTAAAAGTGCCAAAAGCAAGAGATAATTATGGCAAAAGAATCAATGAAAGCGCGCGAGGTTAAACGTTTACGTTTAGCAAAAAAGTACGAAGTGAAGCGCAAACAATTAAAAGAAGCAGGTGATTATGTTGGTCTAAGCAAATTGCCAAAAAATTCGTCTCCTGTTCGTCAACGAAATCGTTGCAAATTAACTGGTCGTCCTCGTGGATATATGCGTCAGTTTGGGATTAGTCGTATTCAGTTTAGAGAAATGGCTTCTATCGGCTTAATTCCTGGTGTTAAAAAAGCAAGTTGGTAACTTTTAAATTCAGAGCAAGAAAATGATAACCGATCCAATAGCCGATTATTTAACTCGTATTCGAAACGCTGTCAAAGCTCGTCATCGAGTTGTTGAGATACCTGCCTCGAATTTGAAAAAAGAAATTACCCGCATTTTGATGGAAAAAGGGTATATTCTGAGTTATAAGGTCGAGGAAACAACATTACCTCAAAAGATAAAAATCGCTTTGAAGTATAATGTTGAGACAAAGCACCCTGCAATTAAAATGATTCGCCGCGTGAGTCGTCCAGGGTTGCGTAAATACGCAAGTGTGAAGGAGTTGCCACGAGTGTTAAATGGTTTAGGAATTGCTGTTCTTTCGACATCGAAAGGCGTAATGACTGACAAAGAAGCACGCACACAAAATATCGGTGGCGAAGTTTTATGTTACGTTTATTAAGAGGAGGACAAAAGTATGTCACGAATAGGAAAACTTCCCATCATTATTCCAGCAGGAGTAAAAATTGAAGTCGACAAATATAACGTTGTTACCGTAAAAGGAAAACTTGGAGAATTAAAACAGCAAGTTGACCCCGCTATTACGTTAACTATTGAAAGCGACAAACTTACTCTTGTGCGAGCAACCGAGCAAAAACGTCATCGCGCAATGCACGGACTCTATCGGTCTTTGTTAAACAACATGGTAAAAGGCGTTTCGACAGGTTTCGAAATCAAACAAGAACTTGTTGGTGTGGGTTACAGAGCAACCAATACAGGTCAAATTTTGGAGTTAGCCTTAGGATATTCACATAACATTTCGTTTTTGATGCCTCCAGAGGTGTTGGTTGAGACCGTTACCGAGAAACGTGCAAATTCCATTATTACTCTTAAAAGTCATGACAAGCAATTGCTTGGACAGGTAGCAGCAAAAATTCGTTCAATGAGACCACCCGAACCTTACAAAGGCAAAGGAGTCAAGTTTGTAAACGAAGTATTAAGACGCAAAGCTGGCAAAGCGGCAGCTTCAGGTAAGAAATAATTTTTAAACGAGAGGAGAAAATTATGTCTTTAACAAAATTAGAACGCAGAACGAGAATCAGACAACGCATTCGAAAAGATATTTTCGGCACAGCAGATTGCCCTCGTTTATCTGTATTTCGCAGTAACAAACAAATTTCGGTTCAACTTATCAACGACTTGAGTGGGATAACATTAGTTTCAGCTTCTTCCTTGATAAAATCTATTTCCGAAAAGAAAGGTTTGAAGAGAATCGAACAAGCTGCCTTAGTGGGCAAACTTATCGCCGAACGCGCTTTAAATGCGGGAATAAAAACTGTGGTATTTGACCGAGGTGGTTATTTATATCACGGGAGAGTAAAAAGTTTAGCAGACGCTGCCCGCGAGGGTGGATTAAAATTCTAACGACAAATGGCAACAACAACCATTCGCAAAGTTAAAACAACCGATTTAGTATTGGAAGATCGTTTGGTAGCCATCAACCGCGTTACCAAAGTAACCAAAGGTGGTCGAACATTCAGTTTTTCGGCTATCGTTGTGGTGGGCGATAAGAACGGTATTGTCGGACACGGTTTAGGCAAAGCCAACGAGGTAACTACCGCTATCGCAAAAGGCGTCGAGGATGCAAAGAAAAATTTGATAAAAGTTCCGATAATTAAGGGAACAATTCCTCACGAACAGATTTCAAAATTTGGAGGAGCAAAAGTGTTGTTGAAACCTGCTTCTCATGGAACTGGCGTTAAGGCTGGAGGTGCAATGCGTGCTGTTTTGGAGAGTGTCGGAATCACAGACGTTTTGGCGAAATCAAAAGGTTCTTCGAATCCTCATAATTTAGTGAAAGCAACGATGCAAGCACTTCTTGAACTTCGAGATGCGTACACTGTGGCTCAACATCGCGGTGTAAGTTTGCAAACCGTTTTTAAAGGTAACAATTAAACTGTTTCTCGAAATGGCAAAAGTTAAAATAACACAGATAAAAAGCGGTATTGGTCATCCGCTTCGACAAAAACGCACACTTTGGGCTTTAGGTATTCGCAAAATGCATCATTCTGCCGAACACGAAGCAACCCCCCAGATTATGGGGATGGTGCGCAAGGTGAATCATTTAGTAAAATACGAACTTCTCTAAACATTTTAGAATATGGATTTAAGTCAATTAAAACCTGCAAAAAATTCGATTCATAAAGAGAAGCGAATTGGTCGAGGTCAAGGTTCGGGTCGCGGAGGAACATCTACGCGCGGCAACAAAGGAGCTCAGTCGCGTTCGGGTTATAAACGAAAAACAGGTTTCGAGGGCGGACAAATGCCGTTGCAGCGTCGCGTTCCGAAATACGGTTTTACAAACATTAACCGCGTTGAGTACAAAGTTATCAATGTTGGAGATTTAGAGACTCTTGCTGCAAAAACAGGAACAACAGTTATTGACACCGTAGTTCTTCACAAAGCAGGTCTTATCTCTAAGAAAGATAGAGTGAAAATTCTCAATAAAGGAACTTTAAAAACTCGATTAGAAGTTAAGGCACATGCGTTCTCTGAAAGTGCAAAACAAACTATTGAAAGTTTGCAAGGAACGGTCAACATTTGTTAAACCGTAAAATTCGCAAGAATGAAACAATTTATTGAAACTTTAAAGAATATTTACAAGATAGAAGAACTGCGAAATCGCATCTTAATCACACTTGGATTCGTTTTGATATACCGTTTAGGTTCGTTTGTTGTTATTCCTGGTGTGGATCCTAATCAATTATCTGCTCTTCAGGATCAAGGTAGTTCAGGTTTATTAGGATTGTTGAATATGTTTTCAGGAGGTGCTTTTTCAAATGCGTCTATCTTTGCTTTGGGAATTATGCCGTATATTTCTGCTTCAATTGTTATTCAATTGTTGGGAATGGCAATCCCATATTTTCACCGACTTCAACGCGAAGGAGAAAGCGGGAGAAAGAAAATAAACCAAATTACCCGATATTTAACGGTTCTTATCACCGCAGGACAAGCTCCAAGTTATTTGGCAAACCTTCATGTTCAACTTCCCAGTACAGCATTTCTGTCGGGTGGTGGATTCTTTTGGTTCACATCAATAACAATTTTGATTGCAGGAACATTATTCGTAATGTGGTTGGGTGAGAAAATAACAGACAAAGGTATCGGAAATGGAATCTCATTGTTGATTATGGTCGGAATTATCGCAAGATTGCCCTTCGCTGTTTTCGCAGAATTTTTCTCCCGTTTAGAAGAAAAAGGCGGCGGATTAGTGGTTTTCTTAATAGAGATAGTTGTTTTGTTCTTGATTTTTATGGCAACCATTCTCTTGGTACAGGGCACTCGCAAAATTCCTGTTCAATACGCAAAACGAGTTGTTGGTAACAAGCAATATGGCGGTGTTCGTCAATATATTCCGTTAAAAGTGAACTCTGCAGGCGTTATGCCTATCATCTTTGCTCAAGCATTAATGTTCATCCCAATGATGTTTGTCAGTTTTAACACTGAAACGATGACAGGAGTAGCAGCAGCATTATCTGATTATACAGGTTTTTGGCATAATTTGATTTTCGCACTTTTAGTTATTGCTTTTACCTATTTTTACACAGCAATTGCTGTTAACCCTACGCAAATGGCAGAGGATATGAAAAAAAATGGCGGATTTATTCCTGGCGTTAAACCTGGAAAGAAAACCGCAGAGTTTATCGATGATGTAATGTCTCGAATTACTTTACCTGGTTCTATATTTCTCGCTTTTGTCGCTATTATGCCTGCCTTCGCAATGATAGCAGGAGTCAATAATCAGTTTGCCAGTTTCTTCGGAGGAACTTCGTTATTAATATTAGTAGGTGTTGTCTTAGATACGTTACAACAAGTCGAAAGTCATTTACTAATGCGTCATTATGACGGTTTAATGAAGTCTGGAAGAATCAAGGGACGTTCGGGAATGTAAAATCAATTTCGAATGGTCATTCTAAAAACAGACGAGGAGATAGAATTACTCCGTCAGAGTAATTTGTTAGTTTCGAAGGTTCACGGCGAAATTGTAAAGCACATTCGTCCAGGAATAACAACTCTCGATTTAGATAAAATTGCAGAAGAATTTATCCGAGATAACAATGGAGTACCTGGATTTTTAGGATACCGTAATTTCCCAAATACGTTGTGTGTGTCTGTGAACAACGCTGTTGTTCACGGCATTCCCAACGATAAGGAATTAAAAGATGGAGACATTGTCTCCGTTGACTGCGGAGTAATCTTAAATGATTTTTACGGAGATTGTGCTTATACTTATCCTGTAGGCGAGGTGGAACCTGAGATTTTAAAACTGATGCAAGTAACCAAAGAAGCTCTTTACAAAGGTATTGAGAACGCAATAATCGGCAAACGTATTGGCGATATCGGTTATGCAATTCAAAGTCATGTGGAAAAATTTGGATATACGGTTGTTCGCGAGATGGTCGGGCACGGTGTTGGCCGCGAGTTGCACGAAGACCCCGAAGTTCCTAATCATGGCAAACGCGGAAGCGGTATATTGTTACAAAAAGGTTTAGTCATTGCCATTGAACCAATGATTAATATGGGCAAACAAGACATTCGAGTAGAAAAGGATGGTTGGACCACTAAAACTCGCGATGGAAAACCCTCAGCCCATTTTGAACATACGTTAGTCGTCAATAAAGGAAAAGCAGATATTCTTACGACCTTTTCGTTTGTAGAAGAAATTTTAAATCAAAAATAAAAATATCTCGACAAACTATGGCAAAGCAACCCTCTATAGAGCAAGATGGAGTAATTATCGAAGCATTATCGAATGCGATGTTCCGTGTAGAATTGGAAAATGGTCATATCATCACTGCCCACATTTCGGGCAAGATGCGTATGCACTATATAAAAATTTTACCCGGTGATAAAGTGAAAGTAGAAATGTCTCCTTATGATTTAACCAAAGGACGTATTACGTTCCGCTATAAATAATGTTAGTGAAAACATTCAATTTCACAAAATTTTTTTTTCAAAGAAAACGAAATGAAAGTACGTACATCTGTTAAAAAACGTAGTCCAGAGTGTATTGTGGTTCGCAGAAAAGGACGCGTATACGTTATCAACAAAAAGAAACCCAAATACAAACAACGTCAAGGTTAACAACACAATTGTTTTTTTGATATGGCAAGAATTTTAGGGGTAGATTTACCCAAAAACAAACGCGGCGAGATTGGGTTAACCTATATTTACGGTATAGGTGGAAGTTCTGCAAGTAGAATCTTAGCAGAAGCAGGTATTGACCGCAACATAAAAGTGAAAGACTGGACCGACGAACAAGCAGCAAAAATCCGTGCTATTATCGGTGAGAAATATAAAGTCGAGGGTGAACTTCGCTCTGAGACGCAGTTGAATATTAAACGTTTAATGGACATCGGATGTTATCGCGGACTTCGTCATCGCGCAGGTTTACCCGTGAGGGGACAACGTACCAAGAACAATGCCCGCACACGCAAGGGCAAAAAGAAAACCATTGCAAACAAAAAGAAAGCAACCAAATAATTGATAACTCTGAATTATGGCAAAGAAAACAACCACAAGAGTTACTAAGAAAAGAGTCGTCAAAGTTGAACCCGTTGGACAATTACACATACATTCGTCGTTCAATAACGTTATTGTTACTTTGACAAACAGCACAGGACAAGTAATTTCTTGGTCTTCAGCAGGCAAGATGGGCTTTCGTGGCTCAAAGAAAAACACTCCTTACGCAGCTCAAACAGCCGCTCAAGATTGTTCAAAAGTTGCATTCGACCTCGGACTTCGCAAAGTAAAAGCATACGTCAAAGGTCCAGGAAATGGCAGAGAAGCTGCCATCCGGGCTATTCACGGTGCAGGAATCGAAGTTACTGAAATTGTTGACGTTACTCCGTTGCCACACAATGGCTGTCGTCCACCTAAACATCGAAGAGTATAATTTTTTGTTGTTGCAAACTTTTTAAACACAGACATTTATGGGTAGATACATTGGACCGCAATCTAGAATTGCGCGAAAATTCGGAGAACCAATCTTCGGTCCCGACAAGGTGATGGAAAAGAAAAATTATCCTCCTGGTCAGCATGGGCAAAATCGCAGAAGAAAAAAAGCTTCCGAGTACGGCATACAATTGCGAGAAAAACAAAAAGCGAAATACACCTACGGACTCTTAGAAAAACAATTTGCGAATCTTTTCAAAGAGGCAACACGTAGAAAAGGAATCACAGGTGAGGTTTTGTTGCAATTATTGGAATCTCGACTCGACAATGTGGTTTTTAGAATGGGAATCGCTCCAACGCGAAACGCAGGAAGACAACTTGTTTCGCACCGTCATATTACCGTGAACGGTGAAGTTGTGAATATCCCATCGTACAGACTTCGTCCAGGTGATGTTGTTGGAGTACGAGAAAAATCGAAATCGTTAGAAGTGATCATTTCGTCTTTGTCTGTCGGACATCATACGAAATATACTTGGGTAGAATGGAATCGCGAAACAATGAGCGGAAAATTTACAAATATTCCGCAACGCAGCGAGATTCCAGAACCTATAAAGGAGCAGTTAATAGTGGAATTATATTCAAAATAATCTTCCAACTATGGCAATACTGTCTTTCCAAAAACCCGACAAAGTCGTTATGTTGGAATCAACTGACACTTATGGGAAATTCGAATTTAGACCACTCGAACCAGGATACGGAATAACCGTCGGCAATGCATTACGAAGAATTCTCCTGTCGTCCTTAGAAGGATACGCCATTACCAACATAAAAATCGAAGGAGTAGATCACGAGTTTACCACCATACCGGGCGTTATGGAAGATGTTACTGATATTGTCTTAAATCTCAAACAAATTCGATTTAAAAAAATCACTGACGAGGCAGAAACAGGAGAAAAAGTTACTGTCTCTGTTACAGGACAAGAGGAAGTCACTGCAGGCGATATTGGGAGAAATCTTAGTTTCTTCAAGGTTTTAAATCCGAATCTTTTAATTTGTAGAATGGAAAATAATGTTAAATTTCAAATTGACATTCACATAGGAAAAGGACGCGGATATGTACCTGCCGAGGAAAACAAAATCCCAAATGTAGAATTTGGTACAGTTGCCATCGACTCAATTTACACTCCAATGCGAAATGTAAAATACGCAATTGAAAATTATCGCGTGGAGCAAAAAACAGACTATGAAAAATTAGTCTTCGAAATCACAACAGATGGCTCAATTAATCCAAAAGATGCGTTAAAAGATGCTGCAAAAATCTTGATTCATCATTTTATGCTCTTCTCCGATGAAAAAATCATCATTGATATGGATGAAAAGTACGAAAGCGAAGAATTCGATGAAGAAATGATTCATATGCGACAACTTCTCAAAACTCGCCTTGTAGATATGGACCTCTCGGTGCGGGCATTGAACTGTCTCAAAGCCGCTGAGGTAGATACTATCGCCGAGTTAGTGGTTTTCAATCGAAATGACTTGTTGAAGTTCAGAAACTTCGGAAAAAAATCCCTCACCGAACTTGACGAACTTCTTGCCCAACACAATTTAACTTTTGGTATGGATATCTCGAAATACAAATTAGACAAAGACTAAAATGGCAAGTTATAAAATCAATCACTTAGGCAGAAAGAGCACACATCGCAAGGCTATGCTTTCGAATATGGCTGCCTCTTTAATTCAACATAAACGAATTTTCACCACCGTAGCAAAAGCAAAAGCGTTGCGAATTTATGTTGAACCGTTGATTACTCGTTCTAAGGAAAATACGATGCATTCTCGTCGAGTAGTGTTTAGTGAACTCGAAAACAAAAATGCAATTAAAGAACTTTTTCACGAAATCGCAGAAAAAGTCGCTAATCGTCCAGGAGGTTACACGCGAATCTTACGCGTAGGAGGAAGACCAGGAGACAATGCAGACATGTGTTTCATTGAACTCGTTGATTTTAACGAAGCAATGCTTCAAAAAGCAACAGAGAAAGACAAAACTGCAAAGAAAACAAGACGAGGCGGAAAAAAAGCAACCGACAAAAAAAATTAATTTTTTCATTTGTGTACACAAAAAAAGGAATAACTATTCAAAAAGTTATTTCCTTTTTTATTTTTCGTAAAATGAAAACGCTATCTAGACGCTTTGCGAAATTTAGATTTTGCTTTTCAACGTTTTTTCATAACAAAAAAGCAAAGGAGAAATTCACAAAGTGCGGTTTAATTCGATAAAAAAACCTTGTCACCGTTCAAAACGATGACAAAATTTTGTGAAAAAGTTTTTTTACTGTTTGCGACTGCGAATGATTTTTCCAACTGTTGCTTTTCCCAAACGAATATAATCGAGTAACGGTCTTTTGCACGGACAAATATAACTGCACGAGCCGCACTCAATACAATCCATAATTCGTTCTTCTTCGGCTCTTTCCCACATAGATTTCTCAACCAAAGGCATCAGTAAATATGGTTCAAGTCCCATCGGGCAATCTGAAACACAACGCGAGCAACGAGTGCAGGTTTTAGTCTCTAATCTTGAGGATTCAGACTTGTCCATCAACACTATTCCTGAAACCCCTTTTGTTACGGGAGTTTCGAGAGAGTTGAGTGCTTTTCCCATCATTGGTCCACCGCTGATGACTTTTTCCGTATTTTCGGGGATTCCACCCACTGCTGCGAGTAATTCAGAAAGTGGCGTTCCAATGCGAACCAAAAAATTCGCAGTTTTTTTCAAAGATTTTCCCGTAACGGTAACAACACGTTCAATTAACGGTTTATTCTTCTGCACCGCTTCATAAACGGCTAACGCTGTTCCAACATTATGAACCACCGTTCCGACATCAATAGGCAAACCACCTGACGGAACCTCGCGATTTATCAACGCTTTGATTAATTGTTTCTCACCACCCTGCGGATATTTTACCTTTAAACCTTGCACTTCGACTCCTGAATAATCTTTTTTGCTCCCAATTAAACTTAAAAGAAAATTTATTGCGTCAGGTTTATTGTTTTCGATGCCAATAATTGCTCGATTTACGTTTAACGCTTTCATTAAAATTTTGATTCCGACTAACATTTCCTCTGATTTTTCCAACATCACGCGATGGTCAGAGGTAAGATAAGGCTCGCACTCAACACCGTTGATAATCAAAACCTCAGCCGTCTTCCCTTTGGGAAGAGACAATTTGACGTGAGAAGGAAAAGTTGCTCCACCAAGTCCGACAATCCCAAATTCAGAAATACGAGTAATTATTTCTTGCGAATTCATCGAAATGGTCGTGATAAGATTCGGAGATTTATCAATAGTTTCAAGCCATTCATCACCTTCAACATCAATAACAACAGCCCTTCGCTTATAACCTGTGCTGTCAATAATATCGTCAATGCGATTTACCGTCCCAGAAACAGAAGAATGTATATTCGCAGAGACAAAACCCGAACTCTGTGCTATTAATTGACCCACTTTTACCTTCTCCCTGGGCTTAACAACTGCTGTCGCAGGAGCGCCTAAGTGTTGCGAAATAGGAATATAAACCGTCTTCGGAATAGACAAAATCTCAATTTTTTTATCAGCAGAAATCTTATTATCAGGAGGATGAACGCCACCTTTGCTAAAAGTTTTTAACATACAAAACGAATTTTTTTCCAAAAAACACAAAAATCAACTTTGCAAAATTATAATTTTTTTTCGAAATTAACAAATTTTTTCACAAAAATATTTTTTCACAAAAAGTTTTTATTATTTTTGCAAAAATTTACATTTTTTACAATATGAAAACTAAATTTTTCTTTTTAGCAACATTTTTGGCAATAACTTTTTTTGCAAACGCACAAACTTGCACGGAAATGTTCGAATTCGCAAAAGAAGCAGAAAAACAAGGAAATTTTGCAGATGCTTATATGCGATATGACGCCGCATTATATAAATGCGGAGAAGAAATGGGAGAAGCAATGTGCAAAAAAATTGAACACAAAAAAAATGAAATGATGCAAAAGTTGAAGAAACAAAAAGAACAAATCAATAACGCACTTGCCGAAGTGAAAAGACAGAAAGCAAAAACCGACGCTGCCCTTGCAGAAGTGAAAAGACAGAAAGCAAAAGCCGACAAAGTAATAAATTCTTTGTATTTTTACAAAGACAGTTTTGCTCTCGCTTGTAAAGATTTTGATGGGACAAAAAGATATGGTTTTATTGACAAAAAAGGCAATGTAAAAATTTCGTATGTCTTTGAATTTGCTTTGCCTTTTGTAAATATAGAAAACCTGACCAATCTTATAATACTTTCGTTAGAAAATAGTAAATTATCTTCTCTTCCTGCCGAGATGGGACAACTAACCAATCTCACAACACTGGATTTATCAAGTAATCAGTTAACATCTCTTCCTGCCGAGATGGGACAACTA
>DYQK01000060.1 GCA_020719385.1 Rikenella microfusus
TGTGAAAAAATTAATGAAACGCAACCGCCAACGCTGCAATACTAATTTTCACATTTGGAATTTGCAACAAAGTATTTGCACACGCCTCAAGAGTTGAGCCTGTTGTTATTACGTCATCAACAATTAAAAGATGTTTATTTTCGAGAGTTTTCGTTTCGCGAAGTTGAAAAATAGATTTTACATTGTCCCAACGTTCGGTTTTTGACTTTCGCGTTTGCGTTTCTGTTGCTACGGCGCGAAAAATTGTTTTTGTATCTACTTCTTTTTTCAAAGATTCTGCTAATCCCATCGCAATCCATTCGCTTTGATTATAACCTCTCGATTTTTGTCTCGAAGGATGCAAAGGAATCGGGATTATTACATCAACATTTTGAAAATCAGACTCAAGAAGGTCGTTTCCATAAAATTTTCCGAGTTCAAAACCAATTTCTTTTTCACCTTTGTACTTTAAACGGTGAATAAGTTGTTGATATTTCGTACTTTTTTGAAAAAAATAAAAAGCAGCGGCTTCCTCAAGTTTTACTCTTCCGTAAAATAAACGTTTAATCGCATTATCTTTGTCTTTGTGAAAATTCGTTTTTGGAAAACTGTGCAGGCAATAAGTGCAAATAATTTTTTCATAACGCAAAAGTCCTGTCCCGCAAGCGGCACAAGTTTGCGGAAATATTAAATTTAAAAAATCTTCGAGATATTCAGAAATTTTTATCATTGCAAAAAATTATCAAGAATTAACAAAAATTCATAGGTTTTTTCTAAAAAAGAATAATGTCCGCAATTTTTCAAAACGACTAATCCTGCGTCAGGAATATTTTTTTCCATAATTTTTGCGTCTGAAACGGGCGTTGCTGTGTCGTGTTCGCCCCAAATTAACAATGTTGATGCTTTTATCTGTGATAAAAATTTTTGTAAATCTTCGTTTACAATTTTCACAAATGTTTCTCTCATTACTCCGTCTAAATTTTGATAATCTGACGAACCAAATTTTTTGCGAAAATATTGAGTCACTTTTTCTTTCTGACTTTTGAGAAACGGAAATGAAAAAATTTGTTTGATAAATTTAAAAAAATATACTTTGAGATAATAATTTAATTTTCGTTTGGGTTTAATGCCCGCACTATCAACGAGAACGACTTTTTTTGTTTTATTTCTCGAAGCAAAAACAATAGAAATTCGTCCACCGAAGGAATGCCCAATTAAAATTGGATTTTCGATATTGAACGCAATACAAAATTTTTCGACAATTTTCACATAATCATAAATTTCCAATGCAACATCGGGCTTGTCACTTTTCCCAAAACCGAGTAAATCGAGGGAAAAAGTTTTAAATTTTTGCGACAAATGTTGCTGAATATTTTTAAAAATATTAGAATCGCAGCCCCATCCGTGAAGCAGCAAAATTACTTCGCCCTCGCCTTGTTCTTGAAAATTAATTTTAAAATGGTTAATAACAATATTTTTCTCCATAATTTTTTTTGCAAAAATAAGAAAATAATTCGAAAAAATTGAGATTTTAGAATTAAAATTATTTTAATTTTTGTTTTTCTCAAAAAAAAATGTATTTTTGCACTATTAAATTTCAATATTTCTGAAAAATTTAATTTTTACTTTATGATGGAAACCAATACTCCAACAAGTTTTGAGGAATTATTAGCGGAAAATCGTTTGCTTCGCGAGCGAATCTCTGCTCTTGAGACGTTAAATTCCGACCTTGTGGAACAAAATAAAGTTCTCATTGATGAGAATAAACAAAAAGAGGAAATGCTTTCATTTCTCCCTTCCGAACTTACGAAGGACTTGAAAATCAAGGAGAAACCAACATCGTTGCGTTATCAAATGGTGACGGTTTTATTTGCGAATGTTCGAGGGTTAGTTCGTCTTACCGACCACAACGAAGCCGAATCGATTATTGATGAATTGGATTATTTATTTTTTCACTTTGACAGCACGGTTGAAAAAAATAATATCGAAAAAATCAAAAGTATCGGCGATACGTATATGTGTGCAGGTGGTTTGCCCAAGAAAAATCGCACAAATCCCATTGAAGTGATTATCGCAGCACTTGAGATGCAAAATTATATTCGCGAGCTGCAAGAAAGACCTGATTATCAAAATAAACCGAAGTGGACTCTCACTTTTGGGATTCATACCGGTCCTGTTGTTGCCGAGGTTATCGGTAAACGAAAACGTACTTATGAAATTAAAGGTGATACGGTCAATATTGCGTCAAGAATTGAGTCAATAAGTGAGGCAGGACATTTAGTTATCTCACAAATGACTTATGAATTTGTGAAAGATTTTTTTATTTGCGAGCCGCGCGGGAAAATGCCCGTGAAATACAAAGGAGATATTGCACTTTATTGGGTGAAGGGTTATCGCCCCGAATTGTCTATTGATGACAAAGGTTTAACACCTAATAAAACTTTTTGGACAAAATTTCAGATGATAAAATACGATGATTTGGACGAATTTATTCTCGACAAACTTGAGGTGGAATTGCCGAAACATCTATATTATCACAATCTTAAACATACTATTGATGTTGTTATTGGGGTAGAAATTATCGGTACAGAAGAAGGAGTGACAGAAGAGGAATTATTGCTGTTGAAAACCGCAGGACTTTTTCACGATTCGGGGCAAATTTATGGTTCACGCGGGCATGAGGAGAAAAGTTGTGTTATCGCAAGAGAATTTTTACCGCAATACGGTTATTCGGAGCAACAAATTCAGATAATTTGCGACATTATAATGGCAACGAAACTTCCACCGCAGCCCAAAAATTTATTACAGCAAATTATTTGCGATGCGGATTTGGATTATCTCGGAAGACGCGATTTTATTCCTGTTTCTCAAACTTTGTATCAAGAGTTAAAAGTGCAGAATCTCATTGGTTCGGAAAATGATTGGAATAAAATGCAGATAAAATTTTTAACTGTTCATCAATTTTTCACACAAACCGCAAGAACTATGCGTCAAGTAAACAAAGAAAAGCAAATTGAACGTTTAATGAGTTTAATAAACGAATGAAAAAAGTAATTATCAGCGGCGGCGGCACAGGCGGACACATTTTTCCTGCCTTGTCGGTTGCGAATTCTCTCAAAGAAAAAGATAAAAACATCGAAATTTTGTTTGTCGGTGCTGAGGGAAAAATCGAAATGGACAAAGTGCCTGCCGCAGGTTATAACATTATTGGTTTGCCCATTCAGGGTTTTGAGAGAAAATTTTCGTTCAAAAATATCATTACGTTGTTTAAATTGGTGAAAAGTCTTTGGAAATCGCATAAAATTTTGAATCGTTTTAAACCTGACCTCGTTGTAGGTGTCGGCGGTTATGCCAGCGGAGCAATTTTGAAGGTCGCAACGTGGAAAAATATTCCAACTTATATTTTGGAACAAAATTCTTACGCAGGAGTAACAAACCGTTTGGTCGGAAAAAAAGTTCGCAAAATTTTCACCGCTTACGAAAATATGGAGAGATTTTTCCCAAAAGAAAAAATTATTCTCACAGGAACACCGATTCGGCAAGATTTAACCACACATTTTGCAGATAAAAACGAAGGTTACAAATATTTTGGTTTGTCTCCGAATAAAAAAACGATTTTAGTTTTGGGCGGAAGCGGCGGTGCAAAGACAATTAACGAAAGTGTTGCGGCAAATTTGTCGGTTATTGAAAAGTCAAATACGCAATGGATTTGGCAGACAGGCAAAAATTATTTTGTTTCCTCGAAGGCAGAGTGGGACAAGATTTCTCCGCAAAACGTTAAAATTCGAGATTTCGTTTCGAGAATGGATTTTGCATATCGCATTGCTGATGTTGTTATCTCGCGTGCAGGTGCAGGTACAATTGCGGAATTGTGTGTTGTCGGCAAACCTTCGCTTTTAGTTCCTTCGCCGAATGTTGCTGAAGACCATCAAACGAAAAACGCATCGGCAATGGTTGAGAAAAACGCTTCGATTTTGATAAAAGACTCGGAAGCAAAAGAAAAATTAGTACAAATTGCGTTGGAAACGGTTTTTAACGATTCGCTTTTGCAACAACTCTCTGAAAACGCTTTAAAATTAGGAATTCCTGACGCTGCGAAACGTATTGTCAGTGAAATTTTTACAGATATGAATTTAAAATAACAATTTTTTCTATGGAAAAGACCGAAGACACAGGACAAGGTTTTGCCATTGCGGCATTGATTTTGGGAGTAATCTCCGTTGTTATCGCATTTGTGCCATTTTTGGGGTTAGTTGCGATATTACCTGCAGGCATTGGGGCAGCACTTGCGATTATTGCGTTGTTAAAAGCAAAAAAAGTGAACGCACCGAAGGGCTTAATCATTGCAGGTTTGAGTATTTGTCTCGCTGCGATTTTAATTTCAGGAATTTGGGGTTATGCTTCTTGGAACATTGCGAGAAATTTCAAAGACAAAATCAAAGGAATTCATTTTCCTCAAGACAGTTTTCATTTCGAAATTCAAGATAGTTTGGAGAGATATGATTCTTTACATCGAAAAAAGATGAAAAAACTCGAAGAAGAAATGGAACGCTTGGAAAAAGATTCTGCAAAGAAAAAATAAACTCCTTCTCGTTTGTTAAACACTAAACCTTTTTCACTTTGTTAAAAAGTGAAAAAGGTTTTTTTTCAAAAAATTTTATAAAATTTGTTTAAAAATTCCCTGTTATTGAAAAAGTTAAACCATTCGAAGCAGGAACATTCCGACAAACTCCTCCAACACACACAATTCCTGCTCTTTGTCTGCCATAATTCACCGCAAAACGAATATTTTTTTGTGTCCAACCTGTCGAAACAATAAAATAATGCAATTGTTGCTCCGAATGAGGATTGTCATAATTGTATTGGTCGCTCATAGCAAAGAAAAAATACGGCGAAAAACTATATTCTATCATTGCCATTGCCCAATTTCGGTAATCTTGCTTCGTTGCAAGATGTTGAAACTCACAACGAACCGAGTGACGAGGTTTTATTTTATACGTAATATCGGCAATTCCGATGTGAGAATAAATGATTCCATAACCCGCAACGCCTTGAACCACATCTTTATTGTAACTTTGATAGAGATAAGTTAAAATTGTTGACAGTTTTTCATTCCAACGTTTATTTATCTCGAAATTTATCTCTTGAAAATATAATTTTTCACCGAAATTCAATATTTCTGACTCGTAACCTGTGCCGTCAAATTTCAATTTTTTTTTCAATTCCTTCACTTGCGAGAAACCAATGTTAAACGAAGTCCCATATTTCCCACCTAAAACAGAATTTTTCGCAAATTTATACATCAACTCTGTTTGAAAACCAATCTCGCCGTTGGGTTGCGTAGAATACGGATACATTGCGGCTAATGCGTAAGTATAAGTTTTTGTTATGACAGGTAAGTAATTGATTATCAAATTGTTAAGATTCGCACTTCTGTCGGAGCGAAAATTCATATTGTCGATTCGTTTTGCGGCAAAGAGAATCGAAAAATTTTTCTGCGAAAAACTTGTGTTGACCAAAAAACCATTTCCATTTTTATAAATAAAACCGTTATCTGCGTTTGGGTCGTTGATTTTGTGGGCAAATTCACTCGAAAATAAAAAATTTCCTTTCGAAAGCAACATTCGCGTACTAAAAGCACCCACATTTTCAGGCAATTTATAAACAGGGTCGTCATCTTTTTGATATTTACTCACAAAACTTCCGCCCAAAATAATTTGCGTTGCTTCGGGAGAAATACTGTCAAAAATTTGATTTACGTTTAACTCTGCGTCAATGCCGCGGAGAATTCCTTCGCCGTTTTGAAAAAAATATCTTTGTTTACCGATAATTCCCTTCAAAGTCAGACAATTAAACGGTGAATATCTTAGCCGCAAACCGTCCATTGCGTTGTCGTAGCCGAGAGTTTTATCCTCGTAAGTACGAAATATTAAACCATTTCCAAATTGTTCATAAAAATTTCCTGCCGAAATTTCCCAATTTGTCGATTTGTAATTCACAAATTTATACGGAATTCCTTGTCCATCGTTGCGAGAATCAAAACCTTGCAGCGTGTTGAGATAACCTTCGTATCGAATTCCCGCGGAAAAATTGCCGCGTGAAAAAAGAATATTTGCAAAACCGTTCAATAACATTTTTTCAGGCACTTCCTTCGCACCGATGACGGAATCTTTGTTGTAAGTTTGCAAATTTATCTGAAAATTCCCACTGATATTTGAGATAATATTTTCTTGAGCAGAAATTTTCATTACAAAAAACAGAAAAAGAGTGAAAAAAAGTGAACATTTTTTCATTTTTGAGTGAGAGATTAAAAAACTTTATTTTTGAGGCAAAAATAATAAAACTTTTTGAGAAATAAAATTGTAAACAAATATTAATATTTCATTTTTCGTACAAAAAACATTATTACTCCGAAAAAAATCACTAAAAACATTGGAATTAAAATGTTTATTAACTGAAAAGTTAATTTTTCATTGCTCATTTTTGTTTTATTTAACAACCGCATTTTAATTTCTCTACAACGAATAGTCATCAACCCTGAATTATCACACAAATAATTCATCGCATTTAATATAAATTCTTTGTTACCTGCGAAGGTTCGTTGCGAATATTTGTCGAAACCCAAAGGAAAAATCTCACTTTTGGGCGAAACCTCGTTGCGAATCATATCTCCGTCTCCAACAACAATGATTTTTGTCGTTTCACTCAAGTCTTTTTTTATATAATTCGGATTATTTGAGAGATTTTTTCGATTTTTATACAACGATTCAAAATTTCCTTCCAACAAAACGGCAACAGGTTTCGGTGAACAAAACAATTTTTTATCAAGCGAAGCGTGTATTAAGTCTGTTCCGATGCGAAGCGGCACATAATCAGCTTTCGATTCTTGCGAAGAAGTCAATAACACTGTTCTTTTCACCAACGGCGAATCTCCGACAGTATCAACGCTGCTTATAAATTCTGTTTTCAAAAGTCCCAAATATTTCACCACAGGATGAGAACTTTGCGAAAGAATTAACGGAAAATAAATCCATCGAAACAATTCGATTTGCGGCTTTTCGTTTTTCATTGCGGTTAAACCTATCGGCGAACATTGAAAATCGGCAATTAAATCAGGATTCACTCTTGCCCCAAGTTTGAAAAGCAAATCCTCAAGATTCACAGAGTTCGGCAACGCAATAGTCGAAGTTACTTCTATCAAAGAATCCATATCAATTTTTGCCCCGTCAACGAGAAACAAAACTTTGCCGCCATTCATTATATATTGGTCGATGACAAATTTATCTTTTTCCTGAAACGGAGTTTGCGGAGCAGCAACAATTATCGCAGAAAATGGGTTTAAAATGTCAACCTCGCCGTTAATTTTTCCACGTTTTACATCGTAATATTCGGTCAATGCGTTAGTTACATCAGCAACTTCGTAAGAAGAACATTCATTATGTCCCTCAATAAACGCAATTTGCGGTCTTTTTTCCAATGAAATTTTATGAATTCCGTTTATTAACTCATATTCAAGAGACTGAATAGAATTGTTGATGTTCTCGTCTGCATCTTTTCGATATTTCGGGTCAGTTTTTAGAACAGAAATCCCTAATTCTTTGCCTTTGTGAATCAAAATTATTCCTGGAAAAACCATTTTCTGCGAAGTTTTTCCCTCTTCACCGATTTCTTGAGACTCAACAGCCACGATTCCTTTGCGAAAGAGATAATCATAAAGTTGAAAACGCTTTTTCTTGTCCGAAATCGAAGTCGGATTAATAAACTCAAAATCGATATGTGTATTTGAATAAATTTTGCACTCGTCCAACAATTCTTTCAAAGATTTTCGCAAACGCTTAAAACCAACAGGCATATCATCGCCGTCAAGATAAATTTTTATATAAACTTCACTTCTTAAATTTTTGAGAATATTCTTAGCTGCCGCCGTTAAAGTGTAACGCTTCTCGGCAGTTAAATCTATACGAAAAAAGAAAAAATTACTGACGTAACTAACTAAAAATAAACCAATTAACGTCAGAAAAAATTTAAAAATATTCTGTTTTCGCATTATTTTTTGTTGCAGATTCATAAAAAAATTTCGTTATTTTGTGAAAAAAATATTGCCACCGTTCTCAACGATGGCAACGCTAAACAAAACGATGACAACGCAAAAGTTAACAAAAAATTTATTTCTTTTTGGGATTTGCAGAATTGTAACGTTTATTTAAACTTTTGATGACTGCATCTGTTATGTTTGCCGTTTCTGTCGCAAAAAACATTGTTGCTCCAGGGGCAAAATTCAAAATGTAATCATATTTTTTGTCTTTGTTAAAATCCTTGACAAAAATAGCAATGCTATCCGAGATTCGTTTGCTCATTGCTTGTTCCTCTTGAGCCAAATCCATCTGAAGTCTGTCTCGCATTGCGAGAAGATTTTGCTGCTCCAACTGAATTTCTTCGGCAAGTTTCTGTGCCTGAGCGCGCGTAACGAGACCTTTTTCGGTTTTATCTTGATATTCCATCATTCTTCTCTCCAACGCTTTCGATTTTGTCGAGAGATTTCCCTCGTGATTTTTTTGCTTCTCCATAAACTCGGTCTTCAAATCGTTGTAAAAATCATAATTATTCATCAACGAATCGAGACGAATGTACGCAATTTTCGTATTTGCCGCAGAATCATTTTTCACATCTGACGAAGAAGTTTTTTTATTGCCCGAAAAACGGTCAACATACAACAAAATCACTGCAATTAACAAAGCAATGTTCAAAAACAGAGAAATATTTTTCATTTAAAACAAAATTGATATAAAAAAATTTAATTTCTTCAAAATAAAATAAATATAACGAAAATTTTTTTGCAAAAATACTATTTTTTTTCGAAATGAAAAATTTTTCATTTATTTTTAATAAAAATTTGTAAATTTGTATTTTATTTTTCGAAAAAATGAAAAATTTTTTTACAACTCAATTTGGAAAAACTTTACTAATTATCATTGGGACAATCTCGCTGATTCTTGGAATAATCGGAATTATTCTCCCGCTTTTGCCGACCACACCGTTTCTTTTATTGACCGCGGCTTGCTACATCAAAAGTTCTGAAAAACTTTACAACTGGCTTTTGAACCACAAAATTTGGGGAAGTTACATAAAAAATTATTTGGAACACAAAGCAATTCCGTTAAAAACGAAAATTTTCGCAATCTCGCTTTTATGGCTGACAATTTTATTCTCGATTTTTTCCGTTGTCGCAAATTTTTGGGTAAAAATCGGATTATTTCTCATTGCCGTTGCGGTAACAATTCACTTACTTCGTTTAAAAACTTTGAGAAAAAATAATTAATTCAAAATTTTTTCGTATTTTTGTAAAAAATAAAATTATGGAACATATTCGCGAAAATTTACAACACATTTTAACGCAAATTCCCAAAAATGTTCGTTTAATTGCCGTTTCGAAAACGCAAAACGTTGAAAAAATTCGAGAAATTTATGAAAACGGACATAAAATTTTCGGAGAAAACAAAGTGCAGGAACTTCTCGCAAAACAGCCGCTTTTGCCAAACGATGTTGAGTGGCATTTTATTGGGCATCTGCAAACCAACAAAGTAAAATTTATTGCTCCGTTTATTGCGATGATTCAAAGCGTGGATAGTTTAAAATTGCTTTCTATCATAAACAACGAAGCACTTAAAAATCAACGAGTTATAAAATGTTTGCTCCAATTTCATATCGCAAAAGAAGAGACAAAATTTGGGTTTGATATGAATGAAGCAAAAAATTTGTTAATTTCTCAAGAGTTTGTAAAAATGAAAAATATCGAAATTTGCGGCGTAATGGGAATCGCAACATTTTCTGATAACGAAAATTTAGTAAAATCGGAATTTAAACAACTTTTTTCGTATTTCTGTGAATTAAAAACGCAATTTTTCTCACAAAAACCGAATTTCACGGAAATTTCCATCGGAATGTCTGACGATTTCGTTTGGGCAATCGAATCAGGAAGTACGATGCTTAGAATCGGAAGTGCCATTTTTGGAAAAAGAGACTACGCAAAAAAAAAAATTTGAAAAATTTTCGCAAAAAATTTGTTTAGTTCTCAACGAATCATTATTTTTGCAAAGAAAAAAAATTATTGTGTACTCTTTTTCTATTTTTCAATTTGAGATTCAAATATCGACTTTTGTCCTTATTATTTTTATCATTTTTGCAGCGATTTTTTTGTTGCAAACTGCTTATTATTCAACACTTTACCGAAAAATTGTTGCGAAGAAAAAACCTTCAGAAAACAATGATTCTGTGCAATTTCCTGTTTCGGTCATTATTTGTTCGCACAACGACAAGGAACATTTAGAAAAATTTTTGCCCAAAATTTTATCTCAAAATTACCTGAAATTCGAAATTATTGTTGTAAACGACTGTTCAACCGATGAAACTTGGGAATTTCTCACGCTTTTGAAGGAAAAACATAAAAATCTTTACGTTACAACTATTGAAGTTGATGAACAATTTTCTCACGGAAAAAAACTTGCGTTAAATATTGGAATCAAGGCTGCAAAGCATCAATGGTTGCTTTTCACCGATGCCGACTGTGAGATTTTCTCGCAAAATTGGATTGCTCAATTACAAAAAAATGCAGAAAAAAATATTCATACCGTTTTAGGTTACGTTTCTTATTCGAAGCATAACTCCTTGAAAAACAAGTTCATACGTTATGATTTATTTGCGTCAGTTTTGCAAAGCGTTATTTTTTCTTTGCCGCGGCAATCTTACGTAGATAATGACAAAAATTTATTGATTCGAAAAGAAACTTTTGACGAGAATAAACGTCTTTCGCCGCAAATTTTTTCGCAGGAAACAGGAGGAATGGATTTATTTATTCACAAATATTCTCATCGAAAAAATACAAAATTAGAATTTAACGCAGAAAGTTTTGTCTACGCAAAAACGCCGTCGTGGAAAAAATGGATTCGAAAAAAAGAAATATTTTTCTCCTCAAAAAGACGTTATTCTTGGAAAACGAGAATTTTATTATCTCTCGAACCGTGTTTGCGAGTTTTATTTTTAATTACTTTTATCATTTTACTTTTCAACGTTAAATTTTTGATAATCACTGCGTTAAGTATTTTTTTATTGCGGGAAATTTTTCTATTTTTTGTTCTTTACAAAATTACAAAACGCTTAGAAGAGCAAGATTTGAGAGTTGGTTTTCTCCTTTTTGACTTAATTTTTCCATTTTTTACCTTAGGAATTTGGTGTCGTAAATTCTTCGGACAAAAACAAGCAAAATGGAAATAAATCATACGCTTTCGGACAAAAGTCGGCGAGACTGGCAGTTGATAAAAGAAGTTTTAAACGGAAATCACCGGGCTTTTGCCGAATTGGTCAATAATTATTATGAACCTTTGTTTCATATGCTTTTGAAAATTGTGAAAAATCGCGATGATGCCGAAGACCTAACTCTTGAAGCATTTGGAAAAGCATATAAGAATTTGAGTACTTATATTCCTGATTTTGCTTTTAGCACTTGGTTGTATAAAATTGCGTTCAATAATGCGGTAGATTTTTTGCGAAATAAAAAAAATTCGCAAAAAAATATTTCTATCGACCAATCTGATTTTGATTCGCCTGCTTCGAATTTAATTTCGTCTTTTGCAGACCCAGAGGAAACGATTATTCGCAAAGAAAAAGAGAAGATTTTGCAAAATTTAATTAAACGTTTGCCGCTTGATTACCGCAAACCCTTGATTTTGTACTATTTCGAGGGAATGTCTTACAACGAGATTGCTGAAAATATGGGTTTGCCTGTCAGCACTATCAAAACGCGTTTATTTCGGGCAAAAGAATTATTGTCAACAATTATTAATAATGCAAAAATTGATTTGAAAAAATTATGAATGAGATTTTAAAATATTTTCCACAACTCACAGAAAATCAACGAGATAAATTTGCAAAAATGCAAGAAATTTATCGTTTTTGGAATGAAAAAATTAATGTTGTTTCTCGAAAAGATATTGATTTTTTGTATCTTCATCATGTTTTGCATTCACTTTCTGTTGCAAAAGTTTTAGGTTTTGTTGACAAAACCGAGATTGTTGATGTCGGCACGGGCGGCGGTTTTCCAGGAATTCCGTTGGCAATTTTGTTTCCAAATGTAAAATTTACATTAGTCGATTCTATCAAAAAGAAAATAAAAGTTGTGGAGGCAGTGAAAAAAGAGTTGCAGTTGTCGAATGTTGAGTGTTTGTCGCTTCGCAGTGAGGGAATTTTTCAAAAATTTGATTTTGTGATTAGTCGGGCTGTGACGAAAATTTATGAATTTGTGCCTTTGGTTCGTCATTTGGTGCATTCCAAGCATAAAAATGAGTTTGCAAACGGCATTTTTTACCTCAAAGGTGGCGATTTTTACACAGAATTAGAATATGTGAATGCAAAAATTTCAATCATTTCGATTTCTCATTTTTTTGAAGAGGATTTTTTTGCAGAGAAAAAAATAATTCACTTAGAATTTTGAATTTTTTAGATATTTTGTGAAAAAATGTTGGTTAAAATAAAAAAACTTGTCAGAATTTTAAATATCTTGACAAGTTTTCTCCCTGTTTATTATGAGAAATTCTGTGCCCAGGACAGGAGTTGAACCTGCACGCCCTTGCGAGCGCCAGCCCCTCAAGCTGGTGTGTCTGCCAATTTCACCACCTGGGCGAACATTTTTTTGACGGCACAAAAGTAAAAACATTTTTCAAATAAACAAAATTTTTTCGCAAAAAAATGAAAAAAAATTTTATATTTTTTATTTCTCATTGATTTTCAATGAGTTAAAAATTGAAAAAATTTTATTTTTACAAAAAAATTGAGAACATTTTTGTGAATAAAAAATTTTGTTTACTTTTACAAAAAAAAAATAATTTTTTTTATGGAAAAAAGCATTATCTTTGTCATTGAAATGAAAACGAAATTTTATGCAAACTTTTTCACTTGATTTAACGAAAAAATATAGTTTTTTTGATTATTTAACTTGGATAAACGATGTGCGTTGCGAGTTGGTTGATGGTTTTGTTCGTCTTTTGATGCCTGCTCCGTTGCGAGTTCATCAAGAGTTGAGTCGCAATTTGTCGCGTCCTTTTGTAAATTTTTTGCACAGAAAAGAGTGCAAAGTTTATACCGCACCTTTCGATGTGCGTTTTCCAAAAGAAAATAAAACTGATGACAAAGAGATTTTTACCGTTTTGCAGCCCGATATTTGTGTAATTTGCGATTTAACAAAACTTGACGAGAGGGGTTGTCTCGGTGCGCCTGATTTGGTTATTGAAATAGTTTCGTCTTCGACTTCGAAACGCGACACGCAGGAGAAATTTGATATTTATGAGAAATCTGGAGTCAAGGAATATTGGTTGGTTTTTCCTTACGAGCAAACAATTTCTGTTTTTGTTTCTGAAAATAATAAGTTTATTTTGAAAAAAATGTATGCCGCTGATGATGAAATTCCTGTTTGTATTTTTAACGGCAGTTTAGTTGTTGATTTAAAAGAAGTTTTTATTGAAGAATTAATTTAAAAAAACATTATGCGAATTTTTTTATTAACAATAATTACTCTTTCTGTTATGTTGTTGCACGATTTTTGCAGCCCTTCTAAACCTAAAAATGAGATTCTCGCAGCCGAGATTCTGAATCGTATTGCAAAGAACGAGAATATTTTTCTTGACAATTATATAATTCACGGTGATTTGGATTTTACGGAGGTGAAAAATAACAATTTTGAAGCAGTTGGGATTATTCGGCATTTTATTTCTCCTTCTGTTACGTTCAAGGAATGTATTTTTATGGGAAAGATAAATAGTTTTAGACAAGGAAAAGATACGACTCATTGTTCATTTTTTGAAAAGAATTTGAGTTTTATTCGCTGCGATTTTCGCGAAGAGGTTAATTTCAAAGAGTCTTACGTTGCGGGAGCGGCGAATTTTAGTGCGTCAACATTTAACAAAAACTCGAATTTTGAAGGAATTCAGTTTGCGTGGAAAGATATTTATTTCACAGAATCGAAATTTTTGGGCAATGCTCGTTTTCAAAGAGCAATATTTAACGGGAATGCAAATTTTTTACACGTAAGTTTTAAAGAGACAAGTAGTTTTCAGAGTGCAGTTTTTAGGGCAGATATGCAATTTGGCAATACGCAATTTCAAGGAAATTCGTCTTTTGACAATATGAAAATTGCAGGAATTTGTCTGTTTAATTATGCGAGGTTTGAGAAGAGTACGAATTTTAGCAATTCTCATCTTCAGTCTCGCAGCGAATTTATGAGTTGTCAATTTTCTGCGGCGGCAGAATTCAAAGAGACATTGTTTTCGTTGCAGTCCAAATTTTCAGAGTCGACCTTCAAAGAGAAGGTAAGTTTTGAGAAGGCAATTTTTTCATATGGAAAACCAGAGACGAGAAATGTGGTTTTAGAAAAAAATGCTTCGTTAAATCTTACTCAATCTGTTTATTTTTCTAATCAAACTTTACAAATTAACGATTTTACTCACAAATCAAATCCGTAGACGTATGAAAAAAACGATGAGAAACATCCTTTTTGCGATGTTGTTTTTGGTAATTCCTTTTTCGTTTACCTTTACTTTTCAAAGTTGTTCCGAACTTGCTGGAGATGACAGCACCGCCAACGCAAATAATCCTCTTGGTTGGCTCGGTATCGGAACAGGTGCAGGGCAAGACAATACTACACAGCAGGAATCTGACATCAATTTGTCAAGTACAAGTTCTTTGCCCTCAAGTGTCAATATTGTTGACAAATTTCCCCCAATAGGCAATCAGGGACAATATGGGACTTGCGTTGCATGGGCTGTTGCGTATAATTGCAAGACCGTTTTAGAGGGCATTGACCAAGGTTGGTCGGGTACAGAATTGGCACAAACTAATCATCAGGGCAGTCCGAAATATTTATTTTGGTCGGTTCCGAGTAATATGAAAGGTTCAGATTGCAACGGCACAGGTTTCGAACCTGCTTTCGATGTTTTGATGGGAAAAGGTTGTGCAATGATGAGTACCGTTCCTTATACTTCGTTGGGAAATTGTTCAGGAACTCCCGAGTCAAGTTGGGACCAAGAAGCTTCGAAATATAAAATCGAAAATTATCGAAAAATCGCTGAGGACAACAATGTTGATGTCAAAAAAATTAAAAAATATTTGTCCGAAGGCAGACCTGTCGTCTTTGGAGCAAAACTTGGCGATAATTTTATGACTTGGACCAGCAGCAGTCCAATAAGTTCGGATACTTACACCAACCCTGGAATGCAACACGCTTATCACGCAATGATTCTTTCGGGTTATGACGATTCGAAAAGTGCATTTCGCGTTGTTAACTCTTGGGGAACAACTTGGGGCGACAACGGTTATATTTGGGTTGATTATGATTTCTTTGCAAATAGTTTCTGCTTCGCCGCTTATGTGGCTCAAAACAAAAAAAGCGACGGCGATTATAATCCCGACCCCGATGGAGACGGAAACGTTGAACCAACAACGCAAGATGTAGATTTGTTACCTTGGCAGTTAGAAGATATTTTGAGTAGCGAAGGTTCAACAGCCAGAGATAGAGAAATTACTTACAACGTATATAATGTCGGAAACGAATCTATCTCGAAAGAGAAAGATTGGTATATTCTCTATTTGTATTACAATGCTTATGACGCAAATGATTATGGAATTATCATTGCAGATTATTACACCGATGACTTCGGCGATAATGAACGTCATTATGATGTGTTAACAGGAGAAAAAGCTCTTGGCGCACCTGTTTCTTGGTGGAATTATGGTGATATTGGTGGTGGACAAAGTGTTGGTTTCGCAGTATTAGGTGAGGAAAAACCTTTCAAATTTGATTATCAAATGCCAGATATTTCGGGAAAATATTTCTTGGTGTTAATTGCTGATGCTTTTGATGTAGTAAAAGAAGCAAACGAAGACAATAATTATTATTTTCTCTCGGCAGCAGGCGAACCCATAACTATTGAGAATGGTGAAATTCAAGATTCACAAATTTCATTTGCTCCTGGCAAAAAGTTAGCGAAACGTCCTGCTCCAAAATCGGATTCTCCAATGCCGACTCTCAAAAATGTGGTTAGCAAAAACACTTATTCTCCAAGAGAAATTATGACTTTGTTGAAAGACAGAAAAGTTTCAGGCGAATTGGCGAAAAAAGCACGAGAATTCATGGCAACAAACAAAAAATCGGGCAAAACTCAAACCAAATCGAAATAATTTCAAAGTTTGTTTTTCATTTTTTCGTTTAAAATTAGAAGAGTCTCGCAAATTGCGAGACTCTTCCTGTTTTTAACAAAATTTAACTATAATCAAAAGTGCTTCCGCTCAAAAATTCTCTCAAAATAGAAGTCGGCGGTAACTCTTTGTCCGAGATGGGCTGAAAATAGGATAAAAATTTCAACAACCGCATTGCCTCCGAATACTCTGGCTGAAACTGCGGAACAGAATGCAACAACGGCTCCGCATACGATTTTAAAACACCTAACTCAAACAGCAACGCAGAATTAAACATCACATCTGCCTCCTCTTGAAAGGGAAAAATATATTTCTCCTCACCTCGACGAACACTCGGCCAACGTTGCAACGTATTCAATGCGGAATAACCACGATATTGATGGTCGCGAATGATTCGGCGAAGCAAACGATTATCTGTTGTTGGAATTCGATTATGCCCGTCAATGCCGATTTGCGTAAGTGCCGAGACATAAATTTTAAATTTCAACTCATTCGGAATCATCAAAGTTAAATTGGGATTTAAAGCATGAATTCCCTCGATAAGCAAAATTGTCTCTTGAGAAATCTGCAATTTTTCACCCGTATAAAAACGCGTTCCTGATGTGAACGAAAATTTGGGCAACGAAACCTCGTTTCCCGTCAAAAGGTCTAATAAATTTTCGTTAAACAATTTCACATCCAAAGCATCGAGAGATTCGAAATCATATTCGCCGTGTTCGTCTTTTGGGGTATGTTCGCGGTCAACAAAATAATTGTCCAACGAAATTTGAAAAGGTTTTAACCCCGCGGCTTTCATTTGTACTGCGAGACGTTTGCAAAACGTAGTTTTTCCCGAAGACGAAGGCCCCGAAATCAAAATTAAACGCACTTTCTCGCGATTTTTTATCTCGTCAGCAATTTTTCCGACTTTCTTCTCGTGCAACGCCTCTGAAATCTTGATTAACTCGCCTGCTTGCTTGTTCAAAACTGCCTCGTTGATGCTGCCGATGGTTTCGACGCCCAAAATTTTACTCCAACGTTTATACTCGCGAAAAATCTCAAATAATTTCGGCTGTTCAATAACATCCTCTAACTCCGTGGGATTTGAACGCTTGGGAATTCTCAATAACATTCCCTCTTGATAAGTTACTAAATCAAAAACCGTCAAAAAACCCGTTGAAGGAACGAGATAACCATAAAAATAATCAACCAAATTGCCCAAATGATAAACAGAAGTATAAAGTTCGGGACAAGTTTGAAATAATTTTACCTTGTGAAAATAATTATTCTCCTCAAAAAGTTGCATTGCCTCACTGACAAGAATGTCTTTTCGCACAAAAGGAATATCCTCTTCAACAATTTGCTGCATTCTATGACGAATTGCTTCCACTATTTCAGAAGTATTATCAGAATTTTCTATCTCGCAATAAAAACCTTTCGAAACGGAATGCTCAATTTTCAATATTGCGTCAGGATACAAATCTTTCACGGCTTTCATCAAGACAAACCAAAGAGAACGAACATACATTCTTGCTCCATCAACATCAGAGATATCAAAAAATTTTACCACTTTGGGCTTAAATATTTGATAAGACAATTCCTCAACATCATTATTGACCTTTGCACCCAAAATCGGATACTTCAAATAAATATTTTGGTCAACAATTATCTCGTGCAGAGATGTTCCGAGTTCGTAATATTTGCGAGTTTTATTATTCTCACAAATAATTTCTATTGTTTTTTTCATTTTTCGATTTCAAATTTTAAGTTGAGAGACAAAGGTGAAAAAAAATAATGAGAAAACAAAATTTTTCTCAAAAAAAATAAAAAAAAAATCAGTCAGACTAGTCTGACTGATTTTTGAATTAGTGAATTACCCGTTTGCTGCTGACAAAGGGGCCTCTTAGCATTGTGCCAAGAATTTTTCTTGGTTCTTCGAGAGTATGCTACTTAGGTTTCTTGCGAAACGGTCATCCACAGAGACTCTCTCCCCAAGTGTCACTTCGGAACATTCCATTCCTAGAAAGAACATAGAGATAACTTGGTTATCGTTATCAACTGCAAAGGTAAACATTTTTTTCAATGTTTTTTCTTTTTTTTGCAAAAAATCTTTTATCCCCTTTGCTAAAGACAAAGGGGATTTAAAATTATTGGGATTGTTGTTTAAATGTAGGTACATCAATAATTATCATTCGTGACCCTGAAAAAAGGGAAATTCAATTAAAATATTTCACAAATTTTAACTTAATTTATCAGATTTTAACAAAAAATAGAGTTTAAATGTAATAAATTAGGGAAAATTCTTGTTTTGTCTTTAATTTTTTACAAAATTATTCATAATATTGGGTTAATAATTGCAAACCTATATTTAAACAACAATCCCTAAATTAATTGTTTACAGAAAATAAAAATCGTTGTCAAGGTTTAAAACTTGACAATGCTTTTTTGTTATTCCCCGCAATAAATTGCGGGGTTAATAATTCTTAGTTTTTAAACGCTAACAGGTTTCTGCAAAACCCTGTTCGGTTTTCGTAAATTTGGCAAAGTTTATAAGTTTACAATTTTTTCGAAAAATTTTGTTTTTTCGCAAAAAATTCGTATTTTTGTGAAAATTTTAAACATAAAACTTTATGGGAAAACCTGAAAAAATTATTTTTCAAACTGCCAAATATGATGATTTGGTGCAAGTTGTTGATTTAAAACAACTTCCTGAACAAGAAATTTTTAAAGAATGGTTTAATTTTCAATATTCTCTCTCTGATGAGGAGGAAAATTATTTACAAAACTTGATAAAAGACAATTTTGATTTTTTGTCTTATTGTTCCGAAGAGGATTTGAAAATGGAATTTATCGCCTTTTTGCTTGGAAAAGTGCGTTTTCGTCTCAAAGATAAGCGTGGTTTTTACGAACAACCATTGAAAGCAACAATAAATAATGTTGAATTTGGTGGGAAAACCGATTTTATGTTTGCGATGGGTGTTGAAGTGCCGCAAAAACCATATTTTTTTATTCAAGAATTTAAACGCGAAGGGAAAAGTTCGCATCCCAAAAATCAACTGTTGTCAGAGATGCTTGTCGCAATAGAGTTAAATAAAGTTAATTTAATGCGAGGTGCGTATATTGTCGGAGCAATTTGGCGTTTTATGATTCTCGAAAAAATCGCAGAAAATTCGTATCAATTTTTTATTTCTGATGCCTGTGATTCGTTAAATTTCAATAGTTTAAAGCAGATTTATATTTGTTTGCAGGCAATAAAATTGAAATATTGCGTTTAAAATTTTTTCGTTATTCCCCGCAATAAATTTAGTTTTTTTTAAACGCTAACAGGTTTTGCAAACGCTGTTAGGTTTTTATAAAATTGACAAAAAACCTGTCAGAGTGCTTGCACCTGACAGCGTTTACATATATAAAAAAATATTTAATTTTTAAAAACTTTTTTATATATTTGCATCGCAAAAAAATAATTTTTATGAAAAATTATATCGACACCTACACCGAAGCAATGCGTTATATCGAAAACGCAAAAGAAATTTTGAGTACAAAAACAGGAAAAGAAGACCGTTTTTACGCCGACCCAAAATATGTGAAAATGGCTTGTAATACCGCATACAACGGCGTTTTGCTCGCACTCAACGATTTGTTTAAATACAAAGGAATCGAGATTCCTAAAAATAAACAGAAAAAACGAGATTCGTTGCGAGTAGAATTTTACCGCGAACAACTCGCTAAAATGAACAAAAGTATTTTAAACGAGTTTAACGAATCGGCATATCCCAATTTGCACGAATATGGCGGTTATGACGGAAATTTGCAAGTGGACATTTCGCAAAATGGCATTAAATCTGCCGTTTTGATTATTGAATGGGTGCGAAAACAAATGACAAATAATTAATTTTTTTGTTTTCAAAAGGTGCAAATATTAAAAAAAAACTTTTTTATATTTGCAGCACAAATTTTTTTTTTAAACGCTAACAGGTTTTGCAAACGCTGTTAGGTTTTATAAAATTGACAAAAAACCTGTCAGAGTGCTTGCACCTGACAGCGTTTAATAAACAAAAAATTTTGAAAATTTATCTCTTTGATTATCAACGAGATAAAAAATATTTCAAAATTTTTTTCATTTTTTTGCGAAAAAATTTGGTCGTTAAAAATTTATTTTTTATTTTTGTGAAAATTTAATCCGATTTTAATGAGTGAACAGAAAAAAATACCAAATCCTAATGGTCGAAAAGGTTGCGAGGCACACAGAAATCTCATCGAAAGGATTTTTAACAGCATTCTCAAACGAGGACTTGGTGCAAAAACTGAAAAACGAATCATTTTAGCAAATGGCGATAGTCGTTATGTCGATGTGGCAGGACTTTCGGGATTAGTCGTTGTTGAATTGCATCAAGTTGGTGTTCAGACGCAGGCAGGAATTCCTGTCAAGCGAGAACGAGACGCAATAAAAGACATCGAAGAGGCAACAGGAATAACAGTTGAATTTCACGCATATAATCAAACTGAAAATTTATGAACAGCAGCCAAATTAATTTTTATTTAATGCCCGAAGATGTGGCTGAAATTAGCAAACAAATTGAAAAAATGAAGTTTGCAGTAACTTTTTGGAAAAATACAAACTCAACAATAGAAATTTTGACTTCTTGGACAGAAAATAAAAATGGAATTTTGTTTTTTTTACCTTCAGAACAGAAAAATCTTATACAGACTCAATATATTGATACACAAAATTATTATGTTGTTGACCCATTTGCTTCGCCTGTGATAGAGTTTTCACAGCCATTTTTTGTGTTTAACGGTGAAAAATTAAAAGCAGGTAGATTTTATTACATAAAAGATTCTTTGCAAAATAATATTTTTATTGAAAAACCGAAAGAATTTTTAGATTCGGCGGCAGAATTGTTTAAATGGTTTAAAAAACATTTTCCAAATCAGAAAATCCCGCAAGGAAACGGTTTTTGGGTTACGCCGCGAACAGCAGAATGGGTGCAAAAAAATAACGGCATTTTATTGCCCAATTAAATTTTTTGTCGCAAAATTTTTTTCTAAAATTATTAAACGCTAACAGGTTTTGCAAACGCTGTTAGGTTTTATAAACTTGACAAAGAAACCTGTCAGAGTGCTTGCACCTGACAGCGTTTAAACAAAAACCAATCAAAATTATGAAAAACAAACAC
>DYQK01000171.1 GCA_020719385.1 Rikenella microfusus
TTATCGGTTGTTATTTTTATCTTCATTAGATTTTCTTGCTCAATCGTTCTTTTATGCTTTTCTATTAATTTCACAAGGTCAATTACTTCGTTGTGCTTTTCAAAATCTACACTAACAACTCTTTTATCATTCAGTTGTTTAATATAATCCTTTCTATTTTTTGAATTTTTAATTAAATATTCGATGTTATCAGGTATGTAAAAACTGCAATTTTTGTTATTTAATTTGTTCTTAAATTCAGTAATATACGTTGCAATTCCCGATAAATCAAAATCACCAAAATGTAAATAATTATTTGGTATTTTTTGCAACCATTCAATATATGAATTATTGTTGTATCGCAATAAAAACAACGGTTTTAAATCAATAAAAAGATGTTTGTAATTTTCAATAAATGTAAAAGTTTCGGTGTTTTCAACTCCTACAATGGTTATATCTTTATCAATTTCAAGCGTTTTATAGTTTTCAATGTATATCCAAGTTCCCGTAATAGGTTGTAAAGGAAAAAATTGATTTTCAATTTTTGCTGTCAAAGGCAAATATGTTTTTAGAAAAAATCCGTTAAAAATCCTACCTTTTTTATGTTTACTGTTTGATGCGTTTTCGGTAGCTTCGGCTCTTGTTGTTTCTTCTTTTTCTAAAAATTGAATGTATTTTTCTAAATCTGAAATTCCGAATTGTTGTGAAAGGAAAATATGTAAATTATCTGCACTCGAACAGTAAACATATTTTGTTCTTTGTCTGGTTGTTAATAAAATTTTTTCATCTATAAACTTTTGCAATAAAGATTTGTTAATGCCGGAAGAAAAAAGTTTTTCAGGAATTTTTTCACCACGCAACAATCTTTGAAGCAATTTGCTAAAAGATAAAGTTAATTTATTGTCGTTTGTCATATATTAATCGTGTCGCTTTTGTTGTTCCATTTTTCTTTTCAAAATTGTAAACATATTTGTAAGCCAAAGCATCGTTTTCTTCGGGTGAACCAAAAATCATCCAAATGTCTCGACTATTGGCAAATTTTATTAAACTTTTGATGTTTTTTGTGTGAATTCTACCAATTTCGTCCATGATACAATGCAAACGAAAATCCTTAAATTTTGATTTTTTTGATGCCGTTTCTTTAAAAACATTTAGCAACATTATGTAAATCATTGCTTTTAAAAGAATATCAGTTCCATGTGAACCGACATCCGATAGTTCTTTTTTCCATCCTGTTGGTCTATTATTTTGCGTTGCTCTAAATTCAAGTTCAAAAATATCTTCTAAATTAATTTCGGGTTTTGAAAATTCCTTTAACGCTTTTAATAATGATGTTAAAAGATTGATTGATTTTTGTTTACTCTCTTCCATTTTTTGATTTGTAAACAAATTCGGTTCTTCCAGATTGAAAGAATTTTCGTCGTGCAATTCTTTTATTTTTAAAAATATCTGAACAATATTATTTGCAGTGTCTTGTGTTCGCATTTCAAATTCCTGAATTGCGAGAACAAAATTATCGGTATTAAAATCTTTGTTTATGTCATTAATAATTTTGTCAATGTCTTTCCTTTTCCCAACAAGTATATCAATATCACCAACAATATGTTTTATTAAACCTGCGTGCTTTTTCTTTGTTTGCTGTTTTACAATTTCAATTTTCTCTTCTTCAATGTATTCTTTCAAGTTGTTTTGAATAAAATTTAAGCAATCAATTTCGGTTGAAAATTCCTTTGGAAATTGAAAAATATTGTTTGGACGGAAAGGGCTGACAAACTCTTTTGTGAGTTTTAATAATTCTTTGCCTTGTATTCCAATATCAATTACAATATCTTTTAATTTTTTTATCAGATTTTCAATACTATCGTGTTTTTGGGCTTTTGAAATAGTTTGAATATAATACGCTAATTCTAAAAATAATTTCTCTGTCTGAAATTTTTCGTAAATTTCTAAATCTTTTGCTGTTTCTTCTTTTTGATGTTTTAAATTTTCAAAGATTTGTTTTATAATATTTAGTTCGCTTTCATATTTTTCTAATTCTTGTTTATTTGCAGTTTTAAGATTTTGCAGATTTTCGCTTACTAATTTAATTTTATCTGTATATTCGGTAATTCTAAAAATTTCTTCTTTTTCAACTTCATATTTATTTACGTAATTTTTTTGAAGTATTTCAATCTCTGTTAATTGTTCCGAAATTATTTTAATTTTGTTTTCAATTTGCAAAATAGTATTTGTATCAGCTCCTTCGCCGGCAAGCTCTTTTATTTTTTCCGCATTTTTTAGGTTTATTTTTTCAGAATAAAACGTTTCGTTTTCGACTGTTTTATGGTCATAATCATTTTTTGCTAATAGTTTTTTATCTGCAATTTCTTTTATTTTAACTTTCTTCTCACTTTCAATGCTTTCTTTTTGTTTCTTTTTCGCTTGTCCGAGATTATCAATTTTTGTTGTTAATTCCGAAATTTGTTTTTCGAGATTTGAAATTTTTGGACTAATTTCAGCTAATTGTTTTGCTTTCTCTTCTTTTGCTTTTTTTGTAAAATTTTCAATTTGAGTTTCTAATTTACTTCGATTAAGTTGGATTTGATAATTATCGCTTTCTAAACTTTCAATTTTACGTTTAATGTCTCCAATTTTTTTGTTTCGCTTTCTAACAAATTCTGTTTTATCATTTTCGTGATTTTCAATTAGTTTTTGAAATTCATTTTGTAATTCGGATAATGTTTTTTCTAAATTTTCTTTATCCGTTTCATAATCCTGAATTGATTTTATTTTTGTTTCAACTTCCGATAAATCAATTTCCAAACCATAGAATAATTCGGATATTTCGTGAAATTTCGGGTTTAAATTTTTACTGAACAAAATTTCCTTATCACAAACTTTTGCAAATTTATTTTGCCAACCCAAATAATTATCATTCAGAAATTTATATAAAGAACTTTCGTAAGATTGTAAATCTGTTTCAATTTCAATTATTTGCAATTTCGTTTTGCTTAGTTTTTCAGAGATTACGCCCTTTTTGGTTTCAAACTCGTTTATTAATAGTTTTTCTTCCGGTTCTGCTTGTTTTTGAATAGCGATTATATTGCTTTTTGATACTGCAATTTCACTATTATTTGTATTCTCTTTGTCGTTAAACTCTTTTACATTGTCCTGTAATTCATTAATTTCTGATTTATATAATTCTTGTGATGGAATTGCAGCTCGTTTTTCTATCAGTTTGTTAAGCTCTTGTTGATTTTCATCTTTCTTGTCGGCTAAACTTTTTGAATTCGTTTCATAAGTGTCATTCAGTTCATCAATTTTTTTTGAGTAATATTCGTTTGTTTCGTTTTGTTTATCGTTCAGTTGGATAATTGTTTCCGAATATGAATTTTTTATCAGATTAAGTGCGGTTTGCTTTTCGATTTCAATCTCTTTAAAAATAAAATCATATTTTAATTCAATTTTATCAAATTGAGTTTTAAATATTTGAAGTTGTGTTTCTTCGGTTGCCTTTTGATTTAGCAATGAAGATTGATTATCAACTTTTAGTAAAATATTTTTAATTCCGATTAAATGATTAGATACTTTAATATTTGTCCATTTTTGTTCTAAATTTTGAGCTTTTTTAAGGTCGTTTTGCAAAATAGTTAATTCGTCGCTAATTTGCTTTTCAGTTTGAAATTGTGTTGCTTTTAATTGATTAATAAATGTTTGCGATTTTTGAACTTTTGTTTCTGTAATTTTGTAATTTTCAATAATTTGTTCCAATTCATTATTGAAAAACAATTGACTTTCTCCAAGATTTTGGGCGGTAAGAATTTTTTCCTGTTCTAATTTGTTATACTTGTCCGAAATTGTAATTAGTTGATGAGCTTTGAGTTTTATGGTATCAAAATCGGCAATATCGTTAAAATCCTGTTCAAATTCTACAATATCTTTTCGGGTTGTGGATAAATCTATTGTATATTTGTTTTGATTTTCCGATTGTTCTTCATCAACCAAAGAATGAATTATGGTTTGTTTAATATTAGAAGATTTTAAACTTGTGCTTAAAAAAACATTTGTAATCGTGTTCGGGATGTTCTGATATGTTTGGCTTTGCATCAAAGCAAATTGCCTGAATACATTTTCTTTTGAAGCACCGTAAAGAACATTTTTATATTCACTTAATAATTGTAATTTGTGTGTAAAATATATTGTTTTTTTGCGTAAAACATTTTTAATTTCATCGGGAAGTAAAAACCGAAATCCGTTTAATGTTTTTTCAATAAAAAATTCTTTTTGAAACTCACTATCAATAAATCTAAAAGCCGGACGATTAACTTCTTTGGTTAACCATACACAAAATTTAGAATTTTCTGTTTGAATTTCATACACGATATGCGAATTATCAAACTCAAAATAATAATCAAGAAAATATTTATCGTCTTTTCCAATTCCAAGTCGCGATTTTTCGTTGCTCGGATTGTAAAAATAGAGCAAAGCTCTAAGAACTGTGCTTTTCCCTGCCCCTTGGTCTCCTATAAAATGCACGTTTCCGTCAATTTCAATTTCTTGATAATCAATATCGGCACTTTTTATAAAAACTATTTTATTAAGATGTCGTATCTTCATCGTTTGTGTTTATATCAATGGTTTTTATAAGTTGTTCCAAATACCCGAATGCCGCAATCACTTTGTATTCTTTATTGTATGGATTGTATTCTTCCAAAAAACTTGCTTTTATTAATTCTTCAATTATTTTAGTAATTTTATCATACGGCATTGAAATATTTTTATTCAATTTGTTGAGTTTATCCATTAATTCAGTATTTACTTTGCAAATTGTAAATATTTGGTCGGGGGTAAAAATTTTTCCTGCCGAAAAATATTCATTTATACTTTCACCATACGACATTAGAAAATCGTAAATATCAATCCATTTGTAAGCGATTTTTAATTTGTCTTCTAATTTTTTATTGGTATCCTGTTTTGCAAAATAGTAGTATGAATGGTCGTTTCCGTTAATAAGTTGAAAACCCAAACGATTAAAATAATCATAAAGAATTCCATAATTGTCATCTTCGCTTATTGCTCGATGAAGTTTTTGAATTTCAGCTTTTTCACTGTCAATACTTATGAAATAACCTTTTGTAAGAAATTCAAATATTTCCTGTGTTTCTATTGGTGGAACTTTACTGTTTTCCATTTAATTTTTAATTGTTTGAATTACTGCATATTCAACGTTATTTGTTTCTTTAAATTCGCCCGAATGAACAAATTCATCATTGTAAAGCGATGCAATTTTACAAAAAACTGTTACTTTTTCATCGAAACTTAATTCATTTTCAAACTCAAAGTTATTAATGAAATCAAATAATTCTCCGCTACCCGAAGTAAACTGTTGTTTGAGTTTTAACAAATTAATTGAAAGTTGATTTTGCTGATGATTATCTGTATCTAATTCAGTTACTTCACTTGCGATTTTGGGCTTAATACTTGATTTAAATT
>DYQK01000061.1 GCA_020719385.1 Rikenella microfusus
CTTTGTTCGATTCTGTGCCGAAGAGCCGTTTAAACCCAAAATCTGTGTATGGATTGATGTATTTTGGTTGTCTGTCTTTGCGTTTCATAATTTTTTTTGCAAAATTAATAAAATTTTTCGAGAAATATCAAAATTTTTATACGTTTTTTTATATTACTTTATTTTTCTTTATTCCGTTTCACTTCCCAAATTCACATTATTTACCAAATCCTCAGACAAATTAATATTTTGTTTACTTTCTTATCAAATCGTTGCCATTTTTTCAAAGCTTGGCGGCGATTTTCACAAAAATAATTTTTTTTTGAAAAAAATATTTTCAAATTGTTTATTTCTCAAATTTATTTTTATCTTTGCCCTGAATTTTTTGAGAAAATTCTAAAATTTAAAATAAAATGGCTACCCAAATTTTTCCAATTACTAATTTTAACGGAGAAATAAACGATATGGATAACGATTTAATGAGCCGCAAAAAAGATTTTAGCGTAAGTAAATTTTACGCTTATTCGGGACCAAACTTATATATTGACCGTCCCGCTTTGGTTTTCAATTTGTATTTAGACCCTGATGGTCCAAGTATTGACTTTTACAAGGAAAAAGTATTCCAAAAATTCCCTAAACTTGCAGAAAAACCTATTGACAGAGTTGCTTATCTCTTTGCAGAAACGTTGATGCAGGTTTGCAAAATGGATATTGATGTTTTAGTCAATAAATATGCTGTCAACAGAGATGGAGATGAGTGGGAAATCGGCATTGAACAAATGGACGACCACTTGGCAGAAAAATGCGTTTATTTCGTTTGCGATTGGTTCTCATCAATGAACGAAAACGATTCATCTTTTGATTTTAACGGTGGTTTCGCAAAATTACAAGCTGCATTCGACAAAACTTTACACGGTGGACCAACCATTTATTCGTTGTACGAAGGCGGAGTAATTCGCGGAATTCCTGTTCATTATTATTTTGAGGAAAATCAATTCCAATGGGGTTACGGTAAAAAACAACAACGAGGACGTTCAACTATCTTTCACAGCGATGGAATTAAAGACACCGAGTTCACGCAATACAAAGATATGGTCGGCGAATTTCTCGAATTGTGTGGTTTACCAACACCTAAGGGAGTAAATTGTTTTTCTGAAGAAGAAATTTTACGAGAAGCAAAGGCTATTGGTTTTCCATGCGTTGTGAAACCTGTTGCAGGCCACAAAGGACAAGGAGTAACCACAGGCATCATGTCTTTCGAAGAAGTAAGCAAAGCCTTCAACGCTATTGTTAAGTCTGCTCAAGAGGCAGGTGTAAACTTCGAAGGCGCATTGGTCCAAAAACAAATCTACGGTCACGACCACAGAATTTTAACTATCGGCGGAAAATACGCTGCTTGTTTAAAACGAATTCCTGCGTACATTGTCGGAGACGGCAAACACACAATTAAAGAGTTAATCGACATTGACAATTTGCGAGAAGTACGCGCAGATACTGCTCGTTCTCCACTTTGCAAGATTAAACTTGACGAAACAATGCACGATTTTCTCAAATTACAAAATCGTACCGCACAAGATATTCCCGCAGCAGGTGAGGAAGTAGTTCTCAGACGCGTAGCAAACATCTCTGCAGGCGGCGTTTCTGTCAATGTTACTGATTTTGCACATCCAGACAACATTTTGCTTGCCGAAGACATTGCTCGTTTCTTCAAAGTTACCGCAATGGGAATTGACGTTTTAGCAAGAGATATTACGAAATCTTGGAAAGAAGGCGATTTCGGAATCATTGAAATCAATGCTGGTCCTGGAGTTTTTATGCACCTTGCGCCCGCTGAAGGTGGTTCTGTTGATGTTCCTGGCAAAATTATGGCACATTTCTTTGGGAAAGATTTTAAATATTCGAGAATTCCAATTATCGCAGGCAATAGTTTGTCAGATAATTTGATTAATCGAGTAGGAAATTATCTCAAAGGAATTAAAGAAGACGTTGGGTTCGGTTCAATTCGCAAAGACGGCGTTTATTTCGGCGAAAGACTCTTTGTCAATAATCAATATCACGATACAAATTGTGCTTTGTTGATGAGAAATCCTGATATGGAATTCGTTATGATGAATCACACCGCTGACGATATTCACGATTATGGAATGTTCCATTTTGGTTCAGATGTTGTTATTTTAGAACATCCCAATTATGCCGAATACACAATGAAACGCGATTTATTGCCAGACGGAATTTGTATTGAGATTCGCGATGTTGAACTCTCTGAAAACGAAGTTGTCGCTAAGTTACAAGCCGAAGTTGCTGAATTAAAACAAAAACTCGGTATGAAAGAAGCAGGACAAACCGTTGAAGTGGAAGCGAAAAGTTGCAGTGGCGATACAAAAACGATGATGATAGTTTCGAAAGGTGGAAAAGAAATTTCTCGCACTACCGTTTTAGACGAAGACAAATTCGATGAATTGATTTTCAACGCACTCGAACCATTCTTGAAAGAATTACTCTACAAATACGAAATCAAAGTAAAGTAATTTTTTAAAATTTTTTACATAGGGGCAATTTTAATGTTGCCCCTATTTTTCTTTCGAAAAAATACAGAGTTTTAATTTAAAATTTCAGTTTTATTATTTTCTAAAATCCATTGCGTTGCTTGCAGCATCGAAAAAATATAAGTTTTCATACTATCGACCAACATTTTCTGTTGCGAAATATAATTTTTTGTACTTTTTTCTTTCCACTCATACAACGATTCTTCGCCATTATTTCGAATAATTAAAAAATATTTCTCATTGAGACAACCCAATTTATTATCAGCAGAAAAATAAGCGAAATCTCTCTTTTCGGTCAATAAATTTATCCCCAAAGTATTATTTACATAAGGAATTTTTACGATTCCCATCAATGTTGGAAAAACATCTATTTGAAGACCTAATTTTTCAATATTTTGCGGCTGAAAATATTCTTTCGAAGGAGAAAAAATTATCAACGGACATTGATGATAAGATAAATCCATATCATAAATCGGCGAAAAATTCTGTCCATGGTCGCCAATTAATGCAAAAATTGTGTTCGAAAACCACTTTTTTTGTGAAATTTGTTTAAAAAATTGCGAAATAGCCCAATCTGAATACTCATAAAGTTGGTCAACTTTGTTTTTTGAGTGCGGAATAAAATTTTTCTCCCTTGGCAAATCATTTCCCTCGTGAGAAGTTACCGTTACAAAAACCGACAAAAAAGGTTTTCTCTGTTCAAAAAGCGAATCTAATTTTGAAATTGAAAAGTTAAACATCGTATTATCTGAAACGCCCCAACCATTTTCGATTTTTTCTGCAGGAAAATTCTCCTCACTGACAAAATTTTGAAAACCATTTGGAATCAAAAAACCATTCATATTGTCAAAAGTTTTATCTCCCGTGCAAAAAAATATCGTTTGATAATTATTTTTCGACAAAACATTCGAAATTCCTGCAAAAATTTTGCCCGCACCGAGCGGCGAGGCAATAATTTTCTCGTGCATCAAAGCAGGAAAAGAAAACAAAGTTGAGAAAATACCGTTGTAAGTGTGAATTCCTGCGGAAAAAACATTCGGAAAATACAACGAAACTTGCGACAAACTATCTAAAAACGGCGTTAAAGTGCGATTCATTTTCACAGAACTCATACTTTCCATCAAAATAATAACCACATTCGGTTTTTTCGACGAATCGGAAAAATTTATTTTGCGAGCAAGCGGCGAGTAAGATTCTGTTTTTGTGATTTTTAAATATTTTTTAACATTTTTTAACGCAACTTCATTCTCAAATTTATCAAAACGCAATGCTCGAAAACTATCAAAAAAACTAAAAACCGCATTTATTCCTAATTGATTCACAAAATTATCATCTGAAAAAAAACTATCCTCAGCCGTTATTGGTCGATGTTTAAAATTCCATTCTCCACGAATCCCAAGAATGAGTAGAATCAAAAAAATCAATGAAAACGAAATCTTTTTTGTCAAAGAATCTTTCTTTATATTGTTGATAATTAAACGTTTAGACAAATATTTAACCCAAAAAATTATTCCAAAAGACAAAATAAAAAAGAGAAAAATAAACGGATAAAAATTTTTATACCCCAAAAGTTCTTTAAACATTAAGGTTAAATTATCTGTCCAATTTAAAATTGCCCTTGTAATTCGAGAATTAAAGTACTTAAAATATGGAATATCACTTGAGGCAACTAAAATCAAAAAAATATAAAAAATGAGAATAATAAAATTAACAAAATTTAATATTTTTCGAGAAAAATTGTTAAAAAAATATAAAATCGTAAGAATCAGAAATGGGAAAATCAAAAAATAAGCGTTAATATTTATATCAAATAAAATTCCTCTGTTGAAAATTGCGTAAAAAATAAATTTTTTTGACTGTAAAGTTATCAAATTCCAATTCGAAAACAATAAAATTAAACGAAAAATGAAGCACAAAACGATTCCTGTTGCAAAAACAGACGTTAAAAATAAAATGTGTTGCGGGAAAAAAGATTTTTTTGTCATGAAAAGTTTCGAAAAATTTTTGCAAAGATAAAAAATTTTCTCAAAAATATTTTTTTTGTGTTAAAAATTTCTTATCTTTGCAGCGAAATTTTTTTTATTTTCTATGAAAAACGTATTAAAATTTGCTTTTGGAATTTTCGCCGCAACATTTTTGTTTTACAGCTGCTCGAAAGATTCTGTTACCGAAGTCTTAGGTAGTGCAAGTGCAAAAATCGACGGTGCCGCATGGCAAGCAAGTATGGTTGGAAGTGCAGCCGCAAAAGTTGGTGACTCATCAATAGTGATAACACTTGTAAAAGTGGTTACATCAAGCGACAACGAAAAAATCATTCTCACCGCAAAAGGAATAGCAACTGGCACTTACGAGTTAAAACCCCCAACTATTTCAGGCGGGACAGGCACTTACAAAGCACTTTTTACCTATCAAAAAAGCACTTCTTCGCAAGATTCGACTAACAATATTTTTGTGGGCAAAAGCGGCACCGTAACAATTTCCAAAATTGACGGCAAAAAAATTTCAGGAACTTTCCAATTCACGGGTTATTCAGGTTTAACTACCTCGAAACAATTCACCGAAGGAAAGTTTGACAACATTACTTATGTTGGTAAATAATAAAAAACTCCCTTCGGGGAGTTTTTTTGTAAAAATTTCGTTGTGAAAAATTTTTTTCTCGTTTTGTTTTTTTGTTTTTTTGCGACAAATAAAATTTTTAGCACAACTCCAAATGTGCCGACAGATACTTCGTTGGTAAAAGTTCGCCATTTTGATTCGTTGCAAGTGCTTGATTTTCAACGAAATGCAGAATTTCAGTATGACAGAACACCTCCAAGTTATACTCTTTGGGACGAAATTAAAATGTGGTTGCTGCGAAAGTTTTCTAAACTTTTCAGTGATAAAGGAATTGCACCTTATATTCGCTTTCTCTTGATATTAGGACTAATTGGGTTTTTGATTTGGGTTTTTCTCAAAACAAAAATGCAGGGAATTTTCGTTTTTGACCGCAAAAATTCTGATGTAGAATACGAAACATTGACCGAAAATATTCATCAACTTGATTTTGATACGATGATTCAAAACGAAATTCAGACGCAAAATTTTCGAAAAGCAACAAGACTTTTGTATCTCAAAATGTTAAAAATTTTAACAGATAACAATTTGATAGAATGGAGTTTGCACAAAACAAATAACGATTATATTTTTGAACTTCGACAATCGCTTCATTATCAAGATTTTAAAAAATTAACAAAATATTATGAATTTGTATGGTATGGAAATTTTAACATTTCAAAGACTCATTTCGAAGATATTTTTAACTCTTTTTTAACTTTTTTTAAAAATGAAAAAGTCAAGAATTAAATATTACGTTATTTTAATTTCGATATTTGTTGTTTTGATTTTCGTGGAATATTCTGCACCGAAGGATTTGAATTGGAAGGCAACTTTTTCGAAAAATGACAAAATTCCTTTTGGAAATTATGTTTTGTATGAACTTTTGCAAAATATTTTCCCAAAAAATCAATTTTTTGAAAATCGAACTTCGTTTGCGAAGGATTCTATACAAAAAAGTAATTATATTTTTATAACTCGTGAATTTTCAACGGATTCCGCAGAATCGGAGAAAATGTTAAATATGGTTTCCGAAGGAGCAACATTTTTTATTGCCGCAGATTGGTTCTCGGGGAAAATTGCTGATACGTTGCAAATTCGCACAGATATACGTTTTTTCAGCGACATAACCGATACGGTTTTTATCAATTTTTACAATAAAAATTTACATTCGCAAAAAAAATATGGTTATACGAAAGTTGGTTTTGAGAATTATTTTGTGAGATTTGATTCGTTAAACACAACATTATTAGGCAGTTCCGATTTTGACGAAATAAATTTTATCAAAATTAATTTTGGAAAAGGTGCATTTTTTCTGCACTCGCAGCCGTATTTTTTCACAAATTATAATCTTTTGCACAAAAATAATTCTGAATATGCGGCAAAATGTTTTTCGTATTTGCCCTACGAAAAAACTTTTTGGGACGAATATTATAAACCATATCGAATTTTGGAAGAAGAGGAAACGCCGCTTCGTTACATTTTGACTCAACCTGCGTTAAAAATATCTTATTTTCTCTTGATTTTTGGAATTTTAATTTATATTTTCTTTGAAGGGAAACGGCGGCAACGAATTATTCCGATTTTTGAATCGCCGAGAAATACTTCGCTTGATTTTGTCGAAATCATTGGAAGATTGTATTTTCAAACAGGAAATCACAAAGATATTGCTCAGAAAAAATGGAATTATCTTTGCGAATTTTTGCGAACAAAATATTTTTTATCCGTTTCGCTTGAGAATTGGAACGAAAACATAAGTTTAATTTTAGAAAAAACAGGTGTTTCGCTCGAAATAATTAAAAATTTACACAATTCTTTTCGTTTTATTTCTCAAAAATCGAATATTGACAAGGAAAATTTAATGTCTTTTAACATTTTTATTGAGAAATTTTACAACGAATGTCTGTAAAAAATGAGTACGAAAAAAAATAAAAGTGAATATTTGAAATATTTGCTCGACGGCACGCTTTTGACAAAAGAATCTGTTGTGCGGCAGATTCCGTTTTTGTTATTTTGGGCTTTGCTGGCGATTTTTTATATTGCGAATCGCTATCATGCGGAAAAATTGACTATCGAAATCTCGCGTTTGCAACGACAACTCAACGATTTGCGTTCAGAATCCATTTCTATTGAGGCAGAATTGATGTTTATCGGCAAACAATCGAATGTTATTGAGATGGTTAAACAAAAAAATTTAGATTTAAAAGAATCTGTTTTACCTCCGAGGAAAATTGTTGCCCCGAATTTTGAGAAAAATTAATGTTTTCTCCACAAAATCATTATTATCAAGCACAAAAAATTGATTCCTGCCACCGAGAGACAAGTGTTTGTTAGTCCCAAAAGGGGAAGTGCAAAAATCGAAACCCAAATTGCTCCCGCTGCTGCACCTAATAAATCTGCACTGTAACTTTGTGCGGCAACAGTTTTTATTTGCGAGGTTTGTAAACGCGTGGATAAGGCAAATTGCATTCCTGTTAAAATGCCGACTAACAAAATTAAAATGGCAAAAATGAAGTGAACAAAAAACGAAAAATTTGTTAATTTATTTAAAAAATATATAAAAATTGGTAAAATTGCACAAAAAATTCCGATGAAAATTTGCAATTTTTTCATATTTTGCTGCGAAACCGTTAAAAATTTGTGAAACCACCAGCCGCCCGCAGCAAGTCCGCCCATAAACAGCATCACCATAATGCCAAGCATTTGAAACATATTTCCATAAAAAATTTGAAAAGACATCAACAAAATAATTTCTAAAGACGTACTAAAAAACCCTGTCGCAAATAAAATTGGGTGAATTCTGTTGAGAAATACCAAAAATAACAAAACCGTCAGCAAAAAACCAAGCCCAAATAACGCATAATGATTTTCAAAATGACTCAACCAATATTGCATCTGTTTATACGCCGAAATGGGTTGAAAATCCTTATTTATAGGGCAATTTGCGTCAAGATTTCTCATCAATTTTAAACTTTTTTCGGTTAAATCATTTTCATCAATATAAAACGAATTGACATAAACGGTCTCTATTTTTTTCTCGTTTATTTTCTGTAAAACATTGATAGACAAATTGTTATCTGAAGATAAAAAATAATTTGCGTTTCCCGAAACGATTAAAACATTTTTGAACACTTGTTTTAACGTTTTCAACAAAATTGAGTGAGTCTGTTTTGCTTCAAAATTCATATAATCTGCCACTGCGGGCAAACTCAACGAGATTACCGCAGAATCGGACAAAGAATTTTTCAACAAAGTAAAAAATTCCACCGTATAAAAACGATTCAGATGCAAAGTATTTGGTTCGGGCAAATGCAACAAAACAACATCATATTTCTCTGTATTTTTTTTCAAAAACAAACGCACATCTTCTTGAATAATAACGAGTTGCGGGATTTTAAACTTTTGCGAAATGTATTTTTCAGCAATATTTATCCATTCAGAATTGGGTTCAATATAATCTATTTTTTGCGGTGAATACTTTGCAATTTCACTTATCATTCCTGAAATTCCACCTGAAACCAACAAAACTTTTTGCGGACAAAAATGCTGAATCATTGCGTAATGCACCGATTCTTCCGCCTCTTCGATATGATTATCTGAAAATAAAAAAACGCCATTTTCATAAAAATTGTGCTGCTCGCCGCTTTTTGTAACGGTTAAATTGCCATATTTCGTATTTCTTTGATATTCAATAACTTGATTTTCGAAAAGCAATTTTTTTGTGTAAAAATTCCAATCAAAAAATAACGAAATAAATGTTAAAAAAAGTGAAAAAATGATAAAAATAATTTTTTTTCTGCAAGATTTTATTTTGCAGGAAAAATGATAAAAAACGGAAATTAAATTTAAAATTAATAAAACACTTAAATGTTGAAACGAGTTTAAAATATTGATAATGAAGAAGTTAAATACAATTCCTGCGGCTAAACTTCCCGCCGTTTCGACACTATAAACCGTTGAGACGTGATTTTTGTTGTTTTTTTCAAAAATTTCGCTGCATAAAAAAGTAAAAAACATTCCTGAAACAAAACAAAACGGCAGGAGCATAAAAAATGACGTATAAAAAATCGAGATAATATCGACCATACTGCCGACAGGAAATAAAATATTTCGCAACGCATTGATAATGAAGCAAGTAAACAGCGGCAAAATTCCGATGAGAATTTGCAAAAATATTAATTTCGAATTTGAAAATTTGAAAAATTTGCCGATATACGCACCTGCGGCAGTCAATAGCATCCAGTCGGCAAGGAACATTCCGATAATTAACTCGTTGCCGTAAAAAACCGAGAGAAACTCGCGAAGTAAAATGATTTGAGCAATAAAAGTTGTTATTCCTAACGTAAAAGTCGAAAAATAAGCAGGAAAATAAGGAGAATTAAAAATTTTCATAAAATAAAAGCGATAATAATGCTTGTATTTGTGCTTTTGTAACGTAGGGATAATCTTCCAAATATGCTTCAATGGTTTCTCCCGTTGTTAAGTAATCGAAAAAAGTTTTTATGGGAACTCTCGTTCCTGTGAAAACAGGCTGACCGCTTTGTATTTCTGGGTCAATAGTAATAATTGAGGTTTTCATAAATTTATTTTGTGAAAAGATTTTTTGCAAAGATAAAACATTTCTCAAAAATTTTCATACAAATTTATTTTTTCTTTTTTCTTTTTCGTTCTTTTTCGTAATTTTTTTGCCATTGACGTTCTAATTTTGCTTTTCGTTTTTGTTCTTTAACAATTTGTTTCTGAATTTCTTGCTGCACTTCGTTTTCTTCTTTCATTTTTTCTCGCAACCGTTTTGCCATTTCGTAATCTGATTTTGCCTTCTCCTCTTGCTGCTCTTGAAGTTTCAGGTAAAACGGCTGATTTCTCAATTTTTTCTGCTCCTTGCTGTCAAAACCAACACTCGATTTTAAACCGCTCATCAAAGAATTTAACCAATACGAATAAATTGACTGATTATAATTTTGCTCTTGATAAATAATTCCTTCTCGCAAAAATATTCGTCTTGGGTTGCTGCTCGGCAGAATCGCATTTCCAATAAACGACAGAAATATTCGATTTTTCACCGTAGAATCGCCCTCTTCGGTCTCAAGCAACGCAACTTCGAGATTTTTATATCGAAATTGCATCGTTCCGACTGCCTTATAATCATCGGCTTCGATTTCATAAGTTAAACCATTGAGATAACCGCTAATAATCGAGACTTTCGACATTCGTTGCGTCAAAGAATTCAGAGGATGAAAGTCCATTGTGTCAACACTGCCGCTCAGAAAATGCCTTCCATTCGGCGAATTTAACGGAATTCGCAAATTTGTTTTCAAAAAACCGCGATCCATCACATAACCTTGCACCTGAATTTCTGTAATAATGCTGTCGCGAATCAAAATTGTATCGTTTGTGAGGTTAAAAATATTTACCTGCATTTTTGTTAATTCACAAAACGCTTTTTGCGGCGATTTTTTGGGCAAATATTCGTACAAAATTCTTGAGTTTTTTGCCTGAATCGTATCGATTCGCAAATAATTTTTCCCATTCACAATTTGATGAATCGGATTTTTGGGAACATAATTGCTGTCTTGCGGAAAATTTTTATCTTGAAAATAATGAAAAAGCAACGAATCTGCAAAAATCTTCCCTATTTTATTATGTTTTTTTTCTAAAAAATTGCGAATATCAAATCTTTCTGCGGTTAAATTTGGAATTGTAATTTTCATTGCCCCTTTTTCAACGCCAAGAATTTTCGAAAAGTCATAAAACTCAAATTGGGGTTCGTACAAAAAATCACTCGCCCAAACCGTCGATTTGGCTGTAGAAATTTTTAATTCCTTCGCTTTCATAACATACAACGAATCGAAAGGAGAACGAAACTGAAAATTATCAAATTTTATCGACATCTCGTCTGCATACAAAAATTTTTTAGGACGATTCGGACCCAAACTATCGATGAAAAAATTGTAAATATTTCCAGAAATGCGTTCAAGAGTCAAATATTTTGTCGTATCAGGAGAAATTGTTGTGTAAGAAAACATTGTTTTCTCAAATTGTAAATCATTGATTAGCAACGAACTAAGGTTTTTTCGTATTTTGTCGAAAAAATTTGCCTCAAATAAATTCGGAGTATTGGGTTTTCGCAATTCGGGGTAACTTACAAAAAACCACTCCATTTTTTTGAAATCGGTTTTCGCAATTTGCAAATGACGAGTTTTATAAAATTTGTTAAAATCTACGCCAAATAATTTTCCTTCCGCAATTTTTATCTTGTACAAAAGTGCTTTTTCCCAAGTTTTCAACGTTTTGAAAGCGTTTTTTGTGCTATCATACTCGATTCTGAAATTTTTTAACTCTGCCTCGCCTTTTTTCGAAAATAATTTTACCTCGTCAATTTTTACAAAATGAATGCTGTCGGGCGTTGTTGTGAAATAATTTTTCAAATGTAAATTTACGTTGTCAAAAGTTAAAACGTTGTTGCCATCCTTGTCGAAAAACGCAGAATCGAGATGAAATTTCTCGATTTTTCCCGAAATATCGGTTTTTGAAAACTCAAAAATATTATTTTCTGAAATTTGATTAAAAAATTTTGCTTTTCCATTTTCAATATTTAACTCATTGATATTCAACGCAATCAAGCCTTTTGGAATTTTGATTTTAATTTGTTTTTCCAACGCATCATTTTCGAACCACGTAATAAATTTCGGACGTTTAATTATCGCAATTGCTGGGTTTTGAACGGTTATTTCATTGATATTCAACATTTTATCTTTGTAAATTTTTTTAATATCGATTCCCTTAATTTTTATAACGGGAAAATAAACATTAAAAATGGTTGGTTTTCTCAAAGAATCGGCGGCAGGAATTTTGGGAATCATAAAAAAACTCTTCACCGTTGCCTCCGAATTATTCGTTGAAAACTCAATCTCGCCGATTCGCAAATCATAAATTTTATTCGGCATCTCGTCAAAAAACTCGTTTGCCCGAATTTTTATGTTCTCAGAAAAAAATAAATTTTGATTTTCCTCAACAGAGTCAGTTTTGAGATAAAATTTTCGCAAATCCGCAAAAATTTTGCTGTGAAAAAACGTTAAACGCTGCTCAAGAGAATCTTTTTTTGTCATTTCCACATAACCGCTGTCGAGAGTAAGTCGTTGAATATCAATAATTTGCAAATAATTTGACAACATTTTAAAAAAATCATCAGAATTATTCTCGATTTTTGCAGAATCGATTTTTACAGAATCGGTTTGTAAATTTTTCTTTACATCAACAAATTTTTCGATACGAATTTGCGGCTGCGAAATATTTACTACGTTGATTTTCAAGTATTTATCAAAATACGCATTATGAATCGAAGCACCGAGTAGCGAAACATTTCTCACTTTTACATCAAAAAATGTCGATTTATTATTTTTTTTTAACTGAGCAATTTTATTTTCTGAAAAAATCGGAGAAATTTTTAAATTGTCAAGCGATAAAATGGATTTTTTCGTAGACAAAAACGCCCTGTCTGCGTGCAAAATGTGCAAATTATCGGCAATTTTCATTTCATAATTTTTCACTTCAATTTCAATACTATCTGCGTAAAAAAGTTTATCGGGACCGTGTTTCGAATGCGGACTCAATAAAAATTTTTGCAAAACAAGAGAGATATTGCCTGAAAAATAATTTTTCACCGAATCTCGAAGTTTATTTTCAAAATGAATATCTGCGTTTTGCAACGTTAACTCGTTGATAAACACACTTTTAAGATAGGGCGAAATCATTGCGTACAAATTATCTGCCGAAAATTTTTGTTTTTTCTTTTTCGAAATATTTTCCTCTGCAAAACTCTGAATATCAATTTTAGGATTTTGAATTAAAAATTGAGAAATCGGCATAACGCTTTGATTATAAACACTTTTGAGATTTACTCCAATCAATTTTATTTGCGGAATAAAAATATTGAGAATTTTTTTCTTTTGATAAAACGCAAGCCATTTTGCTTGTGCAGTCGGCGTAAGACGAATATTTTGTGAGGAAATTAACTTTTCTTTCGTCGAAAGAAACAACGTATCGGTCTGCAAAACGTGCATTTTGTCCTTCAATTTCATCACTAACCTATTGACTTTCAACGAGATATCATTTGCATACAAAATTTTCGTTTTATTTTCCTTCGCTGTCGAGTCAACCAAAAAATCGTTTAATTCCATCGAAAAACCTGTCAAAGAATAAATCGAATTATTTAACGAAAAATCTTGATAAATATCGAAATTTCCATTTTTCAACGCAAAATTTTCAAATTCCAACGAAGTAATTTTCCCTGCAAAAATTTTATATAAATCGAATTCTTTTGCGTTAATAATTGTGTCTTTCCTTAATTTTGTGGGCTTTTCGGGCTTCGGCAACGCAAAAATTTTCAGTCTTGGGCGGTTTAACAAAATATTTTTCACCTTAATTTTCTTTTCGAAATACGCAGCATTGACGTCGGCGGCAGAAATTTTTATTTCAGGAATCAAAATATCGTAAAAAGTAAACATTTTTAACGAATCTTTTTGCGAAACGGTAGGACTCAACATTACATTTTTCACCAAAATCAACGAATCTTTTGTCGAAATCCTCACCTCTTTTGCCGTTAAAAGATGCTCGTTGAGTGTTAATTTGTAGCCGCGGATCTTTACTTCGATATTTTTTGAGTAAAAAAGTTGCTTTCGATTCTGAAAAGAATTTTCATTTAACCGAAATTGAAAAAGCGAAATCGAAATATTTTCCGCCGACGTGGCAGTTTGCGAATGTTCTTTTTTGATAAACAAATTGAAAACGCCCGCCCGAATCGAAATCGTATCAACGTTTAATTCGGTGAGATATTTTGAAATGGCAGGGTATAAATCTTTGTGAATTGCATCATATTTCTCTTTTTTATTTTCATTTTGCGGTGTAGAAATTAACTGAATTTCAGGTTTATCAATTTCTATCGCATTGATATTCAATGACTTATTTTTAATTAACCGATATAAACCAATTCTGTGAATTCTTAATTCTTGCAGTCGAATTTCGTAAAGTGCAGTTTTCACTTTTCCCTGACTTTTCAGTTGTTGATAAATCAAAGTGTCGGGATGTAAAGTAAAATTGGTCAGAGAAAGTGAACGATTCCACAAACTTAGTTCAATATCATCAAAATCAAGCGAATAAAGTCCTTCGCTTTTTTTCGCAATGGAGTTTTTTAACACATATCGCAAAATTGGTTCTGCGGTAAAGTAAAAAATGACCGTTAAATTTAACAAAATAAACGCTGTCGTTACTAAAAAACGTTTAAATTTTTTCAATAACGAGGTTTTTTGTGGTTGAGAAATAATATTTTCAGTTTTTTCGTCCAAAATTATACCTAAAAGTTTGAATTTTAAATCCTGCGAGTTCGAGAATTCTGTCTACGACGGTTTCCAAAAGTGCGTTAATATTTTGCGGCAAACTATAAAATGACGGCATCGCAGGACAAATAATTGCCCCTGCTTGAGCCAAGTGCGTAAGATTCTGCAAATGTATCAAATTTAACGGAGTTTCGCGCGGCACAAGAATCAGAGTGCGTTTTTCCTTGAGCATTACGTCTGCGGTGCGAGAAATCAAATCGTTAGAAATTCCGCTCGCAATTTTTCCTACCGTTCCCATCGAAGCAGGACAAATAATCATTTTGTTAAAATCGGAACTTCCTGACGCAAAAGTTGCAGAAAAATCGTTGTTCTCAAAAATCGGGAACGGAATTTGCGAAATTGAAAAATCTGAATTTTCTGTTTTCCAAATATTTCTCCCATTTTCTGAAAAAATAACGGCAATTTTTTTGTATTGACTCGAAAGTGTTGTCAATTTTTCCAACAACAAACGCGAATATGGCGAACCACTTGCTCCTGAAATGGCAATTACTAAATTGATTTTCAAGAATTTACGAATATTTTAAATTTTTATTTGAAACCTTTTATTTGAAAATATTTTGCACAAAAGTAAGATTTTTTTTCGAAAAAAATACAAAAGTTTTAAATTATTTTTTACCTTTACAAAAAAATATTTATGTAGTAAACAAAAAAAAGAGTCATTATTTATGAATTTAAAATGTTTGAATTATGAAAAATTTTGCAATTCTCCTTGTATTTTTGTTTTTTGCTTCTTGTTTTTCGAAAAATGCAGTTATAGTTGTCTCAAATCAGAAAAAAGATTCTGTGAAACCGATAGACGATTGGAAACCTGATGATTATGAAACAGAAAAAGATACTGAATCTGATTTAGTTGTTTGTATTCCTTTTGCAAATTTAGAAATTTGGTGGAAAACTTTGTCGACACAATGGCAAGAAATTTTTCGCAGACATCTAAAAATGTCAGATAAACCTTCAAAATCGGAATTGGAAAAACTCATTTCGTTGGATAGTTTAAATTGTGCGAATGAAAATTTGACAGATTTGTGTCCGCTGCAAAAATTTACTCGTCTTCGTTATTTAGATTGTTCTAATAACGATATAAAAAGTTTGTCTCCGATTCAAAATTCTTTGGAAAATGTTACCGTTTTTAACTTTTCAAAAAATCGTATTCGCAATCTCTCGACGATTAAAAATAAGTTAAAAAATGTTAAAATCATTGATTTTTCTGAAAACGACATTGAAAATTTTGCACCTATTGAGACGGAATTAGAAAATTGCACAATTATTCGGTATTCTAAAAAGCAATTGAAAAATTTTGCTCCGATAAAAGTAAAGTTAAAAAATGTTAAAATCATTGATTATTCGGAAGGAAGTTACACTAACACAGACACGGTCAACATTGATTTGAAAGACACAACGATAATTATTCCCAAAAAACAAAAAAAATCTCCTATAATGGGCAATAGAATTAACGAAATTAATTCTTTGTTGTGGGCAAATTATCATTATTATGAAGAATTTCGTAGAGAAAGTGCAGAATTTTTTGATTCTACCCGTTATGGAGTTCATAGATTGGGAAATGAATGGAGATTTGCTTTTCATTATAATCATTATAAAAATGAAATTGATGAGAAAAACTTATTTCCTGATGAGAAAAAACGAGAATTGAAGTTCTTTCTTATTAATGACCTTTCTTATAAGCACAATTCCCAAAACAGTGAATTTTTATCAGAGTTAACAAATTTGGAATATTTGGTTATAGAAGGTAATTTTTTGCAGGACTTTAACAAAACAAATTTCCCCAATGCAATTTCCCAACTGAAAAACTTGAAATTTTTGGCAATTTATGGCGAAATTTCCAATTTTAGTTTTTTATATAATTTGCAGAATCTTAAAGTTCTAATTATTCAAAGTTCGTTTACTAAAAGTTCGCTTGAATATGAAATTGAACGTCTTAAACAGAAACTGCCAAATTGTAAAATTAGATATTAATTTTCTAAATGTTTTCATTGTTCAAAAACAGTGAAAACATTTTTTTTTGAGTTAAATTTTTTATCTTTGCAAAAAAATTTGAAAAAAATGTTTATTTCGAGTATTTTAAATTCGTATTCGCAAATCTTCTTTTCCGACAAAAAAATTTTTGGAATCATTTTATTGTTGGTTACTTTTATGGATATTTACACAGGAATCGGAGGAATTGCTGCGGTTTTAATTGCGAATGTTATCGCTAAACTTTTGAATTACAATACTTTAACCATTCAGTCAGGATATTATAGTTTCAATGCTTTGTTAGTCGGACTCGGAGTTGCCACCGAATTTGAACCATCAATTCCCTTATATTTTCTCTTATTTTTTGCAACCGTTTTAACTTTATTAATCACCTGGACTTGCGAGGGAATTTTTTACAAATACAATTTACCGTTTCTCAGCATTCCGTTTTTGATTGTTATGGCGATTATTTCTCTGTCAAGTAGAAATTTGGAAGCGTTAGAATTAAGTGAAAGAGGAATATTTTTTAGCAACGAATTGCAAAATATCGGTGGAAAAACTCTTGTTGATGCGTATAAATTTCTTGATTCGACGATTCCTTTTCGTTCTCTGAAGTCATATTTTCTCTCGCTTGGGGCAATTTTTTTTCAATATCATTTAATTGCGGGAATAATTATTGCTTTCGGACTTTTGATTTATTCGCGAATGGCTTTTGTGCTTTCGCTTTTGGGTTTTTATATTGCGTATTCGTTTTATAAAATTGGAGGTGCAGATTTTACGCAACTTTCGTACAATTATATCGGTTTTAACTACATTTTAACTTCTATTGCGTTGGGAGGAATTTTTATTATTCCGTCAAAAATTTCGTTTGCGACTAACATTTTTACGCTGCCGCTCGTTGCGATAATTACGCTTGCTTCAGAAAGAATTTTTGCAATTTATCAACTGCCGATTTATTCGTTGCCGTTTAATGTTGTTGTTTTATTGGTGATTTATAGTTTAAAAATCCGCCCAATTATTTCTAAACGCTTGATTTTAACGCAAGTACAACTTTCTTCGCCTGAAAAAAATTTATATTTTTATCAAAATTCGATTTCTCGTTATCAGAATAGTCATTATTTTCATTTTTTTCTGCCTTTTTTCGGAGAATGGACTATTTCTCAAGGACAAAATGGAAAAGATACGCATAAAGATGAGTGGAAATTTGCTTTCGATTTTATGATAACTGACGCACAAAATAAGCCGTTTCGCAACGCGGGACGCGAGGTTTCTGATTATTATTGTTATGAAAAACCCATTCTTGCCCCTGCAAATGGAGTTGTTGTAAAAATTGTTGACGGAATTCCCGACAATTTGGTTGGAAATAGGAATCTTTCTCAAAATTGGGGTAACACTTTGATTATCAAGCATTCCGAATATCTTTACTCAAAACTTTCTCATTTAAAAGCAGGAAGTTTTAAAGTTTCTGAAGGCGATTTTGTTTACAAAGGGAAACCGCTGGCATTATGCGGGAATTCGGGCAATTCGCCGTATCCGCATTTGCATTTTCAGGTACAAAGTTTTGCGTACGTCGGGGCAACAACGCTTGATTATCCCTTTTCGTATTATATTTCTCGAGAGAAAAATGTTACCGAATGGCAATATTTTGCAAGACCGAGGGAAAAAGAAGTTGTTTCGAATATTGAAGTTTCGCAGTTTTTGAAAAAAACGTTTACATTTTTTGTCGGGCAGCAAATTATGTTTACGTTTGTTAAGGGAAAGATTTTGAAATTTGTGAAATTTCAGGTAAAAGTAGATATGTTAAATCGGACTTTTTTATATTGTTCTGAATCAAAATCTGTGGCATATTTTTTCAATGATGGAAATGTTTTGTTTTTTACAAATTTTTACGGCAATAAAAAATCTTGGTTATATAAATTTGTTCTTGCGGTTTATAAAGTGCAATTTAGTTTTCATAAAAATTTGAAAATCAATGACTTACTTCCGATAAATGAACTTTTTCCAAAAGGAATTTTATTTTTTTATGACTTTATTTCGCCGTTTTTTTCGTTTTTGAAAACAAAATTTTCACTTGAATATTGTGAGGTTGACAACGAGTTATCTCCTTCGAAAATGATTTTGAGTTCAAAAATTTCGAATTGCGTTGGAAAATTTGAGGTAAATTCTTTTGATTTTATAATCACTATTGACCGAAGCGGGATTTCAGAAATTTGCGTTTTTTGAAAAAATTTATTGTCTTTGTTAAAATATTGCGAGTGAAAAAATTTACCACCTTTTTTGTGTTAGGTGGTAAATTTTTAGAAAAAATTTATTTCAAATTATTAATAATTTCGAGAGTATCTTCTGCAATGACCAGTTCCTCGTTAGTCGGCACAACCATAACTTTCGCTTTCGAGGAAGGTTTACTGATGACTTCAAGTTTTCCGCGAAGTCCTTTGTTTTTTTGTTCATCTATTTCGATGCCCAAAAATTCCATATTACTGCAAACACTCTTTCTCAAAGTGTCGGAGTTTTCACCGATTCCGCCTGTGAAAATCAAAATGTCGAGTCCACCTAATGTCGCAATATAACTTCCAATATATTTTTTCACGCGGTAATCGTACATTTCTAACGAGAGAATGGCTCTTTTATTGCCTTCAGCAGCTGCTTTTTCTATTTCTCGCATATCTGACGAAACGCCTGATATTCCTAACATTCCGCTGTGTTTGTTTATCAAAGCACTTGTTGTTGATATTCCGAGTTCTTCTTTGTCCATCAAGTAAAGCAAAACGCCGAGGTCGAGGTCTCCGCAACGCGTTCCCATAATTAATCCTTCAACAGGCGTTAATCCCATCGAAGTATCAACAGATTTTCCTTTGTCAATAGCGGCAATAGAAGCACCGTTTCCCAAGTGGCAAGTGATGATTTTTTGTGTAAAATAATCAACACCTAATTCTTGACAAGCCTTTTTCGAGACATAACGGTGACTTGTTCCGTGAAAACCATATCTTCTAATGCCATATTTTGTGTACAAAGAATACGGCAAAGCGTACATATAAGACGTTTCGGGCATTGTTTGGTGAAAAGCAGTGTCAAAAACGCCTGCTTGCGGCACTTGCGGCAAGAGATTCTTTATTGCGTAAATGCCTTTCAAATTTGGAGGATTATGCAAAGGTGCTAAATCTATACATTCCTCCATTTTCTCAATAACTTCGTTGGTAATTAAAACGCTGGAGTTAAACTTTTCTGCTCCGTGAACAACGCGATGTCCGACAGCATCTATCTCGTTGAGAGATTTTAAACTTCCATATTTCTCACTTGTCAAAACGCCCAAAACATATTCGATTCCTGTTTGATGGTCAAGAATTTCGCCTTCGAGGATTACTTTTTCGCCGTCACTTCGTTCATGCTTGAGAAACGAACCTTTGAGAGCCACTTTTTCGACTATTCCCTTCGCTAAAACCTCGCTGCTCGTCATGTCAAAAAGTTGATATTTTATTGACGAACTGCCACAATTTAAAACTAAAATTTTCATACTCAAACTCCTTTCGTTAAATTATTTTTGAACAATTTTTTTCCCATCTTTGTCATAACGATAGAAACCTTGCCCTGTTTTTCTACCCAAATGATCCGCTCTGAACAAACGTTTAATCATTGGAGACGCTTTATATTTCACATCACCGAACTCGGAATAAAGATTATCCATCCAACGAACAATTTTGTCTAAACCGATTTTATCTGCCATCTCGAAGGGACCGAGAGGTAAACCAAAACCGTTTTTCACAGCAAAATCGATGTCTTCCATTTTTGCCACACCTTCCATCAACATCTCGCAAGCCTCGTTTATCAACGGCACAAACAGCCGAACCGTCACTAAACCTGGCGCTTCTTGCACCTCGATAGGTGTTTTTCCAATTAATTTCGCAAATAATTTTGCTTTCTCGTAAGTCTCGTCTGAAGTGTGAAGACCTTTTACAACTTCAATAACACTCGCATCGGGAGCGGTGGTCGAAACGTGCAAACTGACGCAACGTTCCTTGTGTTTCAATTCTGATGACAATTCGGTAACTAAAACCGTGCTTGAGTTCGTGGCAATAATTGCGTCGGGAGAAATATGCTCCTCGATTTTTCGAAAAATATCTTTGCGAACATCTTTCGTATTCATATCGTGAGAAAGAATTGCTTCAATAACAACATCGCAATCTTTGAGGTCGCCGTAAGCAATAGTTGCTTTGATTCGAGAAAGAATCGCGCGCTTCTCGCTCTCGGTCATTCCCCAATGATTAATTTTGTTGTCTAACTCAGTTGTTATTGACTGATTTGATTGATGAATTCTTTCCTGGTCGGTTTCCAAGAAAACAACCTCGAGTCCGCGACTTGCGATGGAAAGTGTAATCACTTGTCCAACATTCCCGCAACCAATGACTCCGACTTTTGAAAACAATGATTTTGTGCGGTCTTTCTTGCTCATACCGTATTCTTCAATGGGTTCTTTTTTAATGACATCAGCCATAATATCGTTTTTTTAACGTAATTAATTTTTTTCAAAGGTAAAAAATATATTTTATTTTACAAAAAATTTTCACTAAAAATTTAAAAAAATTTTTTCATTATAAAAATAATAAACTTACGAATTTAACTTTTTTTCGAATGCAGAATTTCTGAATATCTTAGACTTTCATCATCTCAAAATTGGGCGAGATTTTGACTTGATTTATCATCTGCACGAAAAAACCGCTATGTCTTTAGCGTAGCGGATGA
>DYQK01000062.1 GCA_020719385.1 Rikenella microfusus
TTCGCAAACATTTCGATTTGTGATTTTGTGGGATAAATTCTATATTTGTAAGCACATAACATCTTTGGCGGATAACTTTTGCAAAATTAATATATTTTTTCGAAAAAGCAAAACAGAAATTAATTTTTTTTGATTTTTCGAAATGTGTCCGTAAAACGGACAGTCGAAAAATCAGCACATTCATCCGCTACGCTAAAGACATAGCGGTTTTTTCGTGCATTTCATTAAATTTTTCAGAAAAAAAGAAATTTTTTGTAAAAATTTCTTTCAAATTTCGAAAATTCGTTAAAAATTATTGAGAATTTTCCTTTGGTTTTCGAAAAGTGATAAAACGCCATAATTTTTTCATTCCTTCCCAAGTTTCTTTTACCAAATCACTAAACGAATCGAAATCTTTGCGATAAAAAACTCCAACACCCTGTGTCGTTTGAGATTGCTCCACCGTAGGATTATTTGTATTATTGAGTCGATTAAACGCCTTTGCCTTCAAAGTGCCTGCCCGATTTAACTTCACCTCAACGTTGATGTCGTTCATCGTTACAGAATTATTGACGCTATCCTGTTTTTGAGACTCATTTCCTCCAACTCCAAGATTCGTGCTAACCGTGATTCTATCCGTTAAACGTGCCGAAAGTGCCACTTGCAACTGATTTTGTTTTTCTTTTTCTCCTTCCCTGTACGATATTCCAACATCAATTTTATTCGAAATTTGCGACAACCAATGACTAATTTGATTTGCAAGCAACTCGTAAGCATTGCTGCTCACAGCATTTGTCCCGCTGCCTTCTTGTTCAATATTGCTTCCTGACATCGTGGGAAGCGGCTGAAAACGATGTAAAACCAACAATGAAATAAATTGTTTCATTTGATTTTCCTCATCTAAATTGTTAAATTGACTTGCAAAACTCTCTTCAGAGTCTGTTATCGCAGCGTGAAATTGAATTTTGGGATTCAAAATTTTCTCGGAAACAGAAATGCCACACTCAACAGCAACGCGATTATCTCGATACATTTCCATCAGTAATAAATCATAAACGGGGCAAGAAGGAATTTTATAAAGTGCAGAAAAATCGATCACCGCATCCATCGGACTTCCGTTCCACTTAATACTCCCGCCGCGGGCAATGTCAAATTTTTTACTCATAATATTTTGCAGAGTAAACATATAATCGCCTTTTTCGATGGTATAATTTCCGTACATTCCAAAATTTCCGTCCGTATTTATTTCCATTCGCAAATTTCCAGCACCGAAGATTTTAATAATATCACCTAATTTTTCGTTCATAACAAATTGCATCTCTGCGTCAGAGGTTGCTTCGAGCAAAAGATTCATCTCGAAACGCGAAAGGTCAACATTTTGTTTCTCTTTTTTCTTTTTCGAAACGCTATCTGTAAAAATGATAAACGGAATTTCATCGCTAAAAGACGAGGCAGTCAACAACGAAACAAAAATTTTCGTATCTTTTTCGGTTTTTATCGAAGCATCAATTTTCAAATCTTGCGGCGTTCCTTTAAGATTCACATTTCCTCCAATAAAAACTTTCCCATAAAACGCAGAAGTATCACTTTTTTTCGTATCAAGAACAAGAAAATTTTTAATATCAAGCAAAATATTGAGTCGAATGTTGTCAAAATTTTGATGTTCAATTTTCCCTGACAAAACAGCAAAACTATTTTTTTTCGTATTTAACGCAGTGATTTTCAATTTGTTAATCGCAATAAAATTGTTGGTTATGTGAATAGAATCGCTGCCTTTTTCGACCTCGCTCAACGCATATTGAGTCTGCAACATATTTACGGTAAAAGCCGCTCGATTCAGAATCATTTTTGCATCATATTGCAAATTCGATATTTTCCCAAATAAATGTGCGTTTCCGTACAAATTTGCGGTAAATTTTGAGAGAAAATTATCCAAATAAGGACGCAAAATTTTCAAATTAAATCCCTGCACGCCGACAAAAAAGTCAATTGCCGTATCAACTGGCGAGTAAAAACCTTTTGCGTCAAAATAATTTTCCAACGCATTTCGCAATTTCAGAAATATGTGCATATCAATTTGAGATTTCTCCTTCTGCCATTGAGAAATACCGTAAAAATTTCCTAACTCTAAGTTGTTGATAATCAAATTAATAATCGAATCGTTGAACGCAAATATCGGCATTTTATAAATTTGCGAAACATAATTGCTGCCACTCAATATTCCTTTCAACTCTAAACCTTTCGATTTTGTTAAAATGTTAAAATGATGAATATTTAGATTTTTAAAATGTATTTGCAAAGAATCGTCAAATTCAGAAATTGCCCCGTTGACGTTTAAAATTTGGTTTTCGTGTTGAAGTTTCAAATTTTTTACCCGAATAAAAGTGCTATCAATTTGAATTTGACTTCTCGGAATCTCCCACAAAGTATCAGCAATAACGGTTTGCGAGGGCAAAACATCAACAATGGTTCGCAAAGAATTAAAATTTTTCGTAAAAGAAGTATTGAGAAATATTGCCGCACTGTATTGCGAAGTTTTTTTCAAATTGTCCCAAAAAATACTCAAATGAACCGTATCTTTCGCTACGGAAGTCTTTATTTGCAAATTTTTCAACGGATTTACATCGGTGAGGGCAAAAAATGGAGTCTGCAAATTTAATGTTAACTCTTTTTTCGAAGTTTCAATTTTCATTTCCAAATTTTTTACCTCGTGATTTTCTAAATTCAAACTTTTCGAAGAAAATTGCAGCGAAAAATCTTGATTTTTTGCGTTAAAATGTCCTAAAATTTTCGTATTTTTTTCGATATAAGAATTGGGGAAATATAATTTTTGTATTTCGTCTAAATTTTTTAACACAATTTCAAAGCGAAAATCATTTTTATTTTCTGCGAAATTTTGTTCTTCAAAATTTTCAATTAAAGTCGGTAAGTAATTATAAATCAACTGTTTAAAACATTTGTCGAAAGATAAAAAATCATATTCCCCCTTAATTTCTGCATCGAAAATGTCGGATTTGAGAGAAATAAATTCCGATGGTTTCGCTTCGAAAAAGAACGAATGTTTGCCGATTTTCCCTTGCGAATTTTCAAAAAAATTCAGATTTAACAAAACCTCACCTGCCAAGTTGTCGATATTGTCGCCTTGCATTTTTACGGTTGTCCATGCAGAAAATTTTGCCGCCGAATCGTTTATTAGTCCCAATTTTTGCAGATGAACTTTTGTAAAATCAAGAAAAAAATCAAATTTCGGCACTTCAGACAAATCAATGTTACCCCGAAATAAAAAGTTCAAATTTTCATCGAAAGACTCAATGTTGCCCGAAAAAATATTTTTCGAAAAATCAGTTTTGAACTCAATATTTTGATAAACGTAATTAAAAATTTTCAATTTTTCAATTTTGCCCTTCATCGCAATTTGCGGCTCGGCGTTTTGCGGCAAAAGTATCGCAAAAGTATCTTTAAACTGCACATTTTCAAGCACTTCGTTGCCAAGAATTCTGTTTAAAGCAATATTTCCTGTCGCCAAATTTCCCCGCATTGACAAAAGTTTTGTTGCAGAATCGTTTTTTACTTTCAAATTTGAGTAAATATTTCCTACAGCCGTTTTTAATGTACTTTCGATATAAATTTCGTTGAGAAAACCTTTGATTTTTGCTGTTAACTCTATGATTCCCAAAGCATTTAACTGCGGCGGAAGAGACAATAACTTTTGGGTTGTATCTTTTGGATTTCGCAATTTCGCAATATCTTTTTGGTCAATTTTCAAAGAATCGACAAAGATTTCGAAAAAAGTTTGAGAAATTTCAGGCAAACCATTCGCAGAGAGATGTGCGGCGAGAAAAGTTTTTTCACTCAAACGAAAAAATAAACTATCAACAAACAATCGATTTAACGTTCCTGCAATTTTTCCTGCAATTTTTATGTCTTTGTTTATCAATTTTAAATCAGGAACAAAATAAGATAAGTCCTTGATATTCAATCGAGTAGAAGTATCAATGTTGATGTTTAAAAAAACTTCTGTAAAAAAATTGTCAAAAGAATTGAAGCCGAGGAAACGAAAATCAAAAAATTTCGCAGCAAATTGCGAGTTTTTCGTTTTTAATTTTATTTTTCGAATAGAAATTTTTTGTGTATCAATTAAAATTTGACTTTCGAGATTTTCAATATTTAAGCCGCTTTTTTCGTCTGTGGAAAAGTTTTTGAGATTCAGCGAGATGGTTTTTCCGTTCATTTTAAAATTTTCGACGGAGACATTAATTTTTTTAAAAAATAAATCGTTAAAATTTATTCCGTGTTCCATAAAATTCGGTTTACCTTTTTGAAACGAAAATTTTCCGTCTTGCAGTCTAAAATGTTGACATTTAATTTTCCACAAAGACGCAGAAGTGTCAATTTGTGGGATAGAATCGGCAAAAGCATCGATGAGAAACTGAAAATTCATTTTATTAGTTGAGTCTGCAAAAATGTGAAAAACAGGATTAACAATTGTAACGTCTTCTAAATCAATGGTTTGGTTCGTTAGGTCGAAGTCAGATATTGAGACTTTGAGTTCTGAAACCCGCAAAAGTGAATTTTTTTGTTGGTCTTCGATATAAAAATCTTCGAGAATTATATGGTCGATAAACCCGACATCTACGCCGCTAATTTTCACAATTGTTTTCAATTTTTGCGAAAAATGATTTGCAATTTTTTGCGAAATAAACGTTTGCACTATCGGATTTCGAAAAACGCTGTACAAACCGATTAAAATTCCGAGGAAAATTCCAATTTTAATAAAAATTTTTCGTATTCGTTTTTTTATTTTCATTTTTGAAAAATTTTTACAAAGATAAAAAAAGTTTTGAGAAAGTTTAATTTTTCAACGGAATTTTTACAGAAATTAAAATTTTCGTTTTTTGTTGATAAAAAAATTCATTTTCGTAACGTTTCGCACCGTAAAAACTTCCATAAATATTTCCCAAATAAAAAATTCCAAACATTCCGCTGAAAAAAATTGTTTTCGCCGAGAATCCTTGTTTGAGATAATTTTCAGTAGTTATCGCACCCAAAATGCCGACAGATAAAAGTGCCGCAACGCCTTCACCGATTTTTCCAATGTAAAATTTGCCCGCTCCAGGACAAATTGTTGACAAAAAACCTGCCAAAAATGGAGATTTCGATTTAAAATTGTTCATTTCGTTGCAAATTATCTCTAAATTTTCCTCTGCTGCTTGTAGTTGAAAATTTTTTTTCGAGAAATATTGCGAATGAGTCTGAAATTGTTGAATATTTTTGTTTAGTAGAGAAATTCCAGCCAAATGAATCTGTTTAACTTCGTTAGAATCGGGCAGTTGAGTGAGAATTTCGGTTGCGGCAGAATCGTTTTGCAACACTAAATGATGATAAGACGAGAAATATTTTGCCGTCAAAAAATTTTTCGAAGAAGGAGAAATTTTATTAAAATAAACAATTGCTGAATCTGAGATATCTTGATAATCAAAGAGTTTCGCAGTCAAGAAATACAAAGAATCTTTCCAAAAAGTCGGAATTGTCGGATAATCAAATTTTTGCAGCAAAAATAACGCATCATCAAATTTTTTTTTATTTATTAAGTGATTTATAAATTCTGTTTCCTTTGAAAAAAAAGTCGAATCTTGTGATTTCGCACAGAAAAAAATAAGAAAAAAATTGAGAATGACAAAAAATTGTTTCATTTTTCTAAAAAATTATTCTACTTCAATGCCAATAATTAAAATGTCGTCGAGTTGCGGATTTTTTCCTTTCCATAGTTGAAAAGTTTGCTCTAATATTTCTTTTTGCGATTTTAACGATTCTTTACAAATCGATTCTAACAAATTTTTAAAACGAAAATTCATAAATTTTCCTTTGTGTTCATTAGAATTTGAGTCGAAAAAGATGTTTTTATACGGGAAATTGTCGAAATTTTGTTTATTTTCTGCATTGATTTCTCCAAATTGCGAGGTATAACCGTCGCTGAAGAGATAAAAAATATCTCCTTTTTGCAGGTCAATAATGTCTTTGTCTTTGAACGCCATTTTTCGTCTATAAATTCCGATGGGCATTCTATCTCCTTTATATTCAATGATTTGCGATGTGTTATTTCGAATCAAATAAAGCGAATGATTTGCACCTGAGAATTGCATTCGATTCGTTTGTAAGTCAATAACGCAGATTCCGATGTCCATTCCGTCATCGTTTTCTTCGTTTTCGATGGTTTGTTTTAGTGCGTCAATGACTCTTTTTCGCAGTTCCTCTAAAATCATATGTGTGTGATTAATTTCTTTTCTGCGAACGATTTCGTTGAGGAAGGCAACACCTAACATTGACATGAACGCTCCTGGAACGCCATGTCCTGTGCAGTCTGCAACCGAGATGACGAGATAACCTTCATTTTGGGAGTTTGCTTCTTCGGTAGTAATTTTTTCGATAAAATAAAAATCTCCGCTGACGACATCTCTCGGTTTATACAAAATAAAATGTTTGAGAATGTCTGCAAAAACTTTATTTATATATTTTTCAGACGGCAAAACGGCTGTTTGTATGTGAGCGGCGTATTCTAAACTTTCGTTGATTCGTTTACTTCTCTTGTTAGTTTCGGTGTGCAGATGTTCTAATGTAGTTTTTTGTGAGACAATTTCTTGATTTTGTTCTTCTAAAAGTCGATTTGTTTCGGATAATTTTTCTTGCACTAACAATCTTTCCTCAATTTCTTGCTGCAAGTCGTGTTGTTGCAAAAAGAATCGTTCAATGAGATGTGCAATTTTTCCAAATTCATCTTTTCTGCGAATTATAGAGATAATATTTCTAAAATCTTGTGTGTCCAATGCAAAAGTGATGGTTTTCAAGGGTTTAAAAATAAATTTGTGAAAAGCAAGCGTAAAAATCGAAATCATAATCAAAATAAAAACTGTGAGAAATATTCCTGAATAAGAGGACAGCTGCTTGACGGCTTTGAGAACGGTATTTTCTTTGAAAGCGGAGACTTCTGCTATTGGGTCGTTTCGCCAGTTTCGCAAGGTCCACGAAACGGTGTAATCCTGTCTGTTTAAAGTCGAAAACGATGGATCTAAGTTGATGGAAATTTTGCTGTTGGTTAATTTTTCGAGTTCAGATAACGTTAAATTGTCCCAGATTCTTGCAATAAACATATAACCTGATGGTTTTTCTCTGCGTTTTTTGTCGTTTGATTTGTGAATTGTTGCTCCACAAATTTCAACTACGCCGTGCTGCGAGAGCATAAAAAAATAAATTCTTTTTTTATAATACAAAATGTCGCAAACTTCCTTGGGAATTTCTAAATAAATTTCGGCAGACTTGTCGTGGTCATAAAAAATAACTTCATTTTCTAAGTTGACGACCCAAACGGCTTGAATTTCATAGGTTTCTGTGACGGTAATAGCGCGTTTTGCCCATGTTGTATCTCGATTTTTTGTAAAATCGACCATATCGTCATAACAAGTATAATCGGTAATAATTTGCCGCATATTGTTAGTCCGCATGTTAAAAATGGCTTGAAAAGCTTCATTTCGTTCTTTTTTTTGCTCGCGAACGATGGTTAAATAGCGGGTTTCAGCCCATTTTTGAGAAATCAAAAAACCTATCACTAAGATAAAAATAGTGAATAATATGGTGAAAAATATTTTATTTCGAACAGTCATTTTTTCTAAATTTCAATTTGCCAAATGTAAAAAATTTTTTTTAATTTTGCAAAATATTTTTTTCAAAATTTCAATGCAAGAATTTTCTGAAATCGAAATCGTAAGTTTATCGCAAAAACCTGAAACGCGAAAGCAGGTTTTCAATTATATTGTCGAAAAATTTAAACAGCCGCTTTATTGGCATATTCGCAAAATTGTTATCTCGCACACCGACACTGACGATGTTTTGCAGAATACTTTTATCAAAGTGTGGAAAAATTTAGACCGTTTCAAAGGCGATTCTAAATTATTCACTTGGTTATATCGAATTTCTACGAATGAATCATTAACTTTTTTGAAACAAAAACATCCGAAGCGATTTTTATTTTTGGGAGACGTCAATAAAGAACTTTTGAAAACCTTAGAAAGCGATTCTTATTTTTGCGGCGATAGGATACAAAAAAAATTACAAAAAGCGATCCTTTCTCTTCCCGAAAAGCAAAGAATAGTGTTTAATATGAAATATTTTGATGACATAACTTATGAGGAAATTTCTCAAATCTTAGAAACTTCGGTTGGTGCGTTAAAGGCTTCTTTTCACCATGCGGTGAAAAAAATCGAAGCATATTTGGAAAAACACCAATTAGATTAGTCCCAATGCTTTGAGCTGCAAAGATAAAAAATATTTTTGATTTTTCAAAAACATTTTATTTTTGTCTGATTTTTTATTTTTATCTCCTTGAAAATCAAAGAGATAAAGTTCTTAGATTAGTCCTAATGCTTTGAGTTGCAAATATTTATTTATTGTTTCGACGGTTAAATGCTTCGGTTCTGTGAGAATTGAGTGAATGCCGTACTTTTTCAATTCCTTGACAATTTGTCTTTTTTCGAAAATAAATTTTTCTGCTATTGTTTTCACATAAATTTCCTCTACGTTTTGCGGTTTCGTTTTTAAAGCTTGCTTAATTTCTGTATTATCGAAAAAAATAACTACGACTAAATGTCTCTGTGCGAGTTGTTTGAAATATTGAATTTGCCGCTGCAACGAAGAAATTCCCTCAAAATTCGTATAAATCAACAATAAACTTCTCTGCGAGATATGTTTTCGCACCGAAAAATATAAATTTTCGAAATTTGACTCTAAAAATTTCGTTTCCTGATGGTACAAAAGTTCTGAAATTTGCAACATTTGATTTTCCTTGCGTTGAGCGGGCAAAAAAGTATGAATATTTTTCGAGAAAGTAATTAAACCTGCTTTATCCTGCTTGTACAAAGCGATATTTGAGATAACCAAAGCCGCATTTATGGAATAATCCAAGAGAGTTAGTCCCTCGAAAGCCATCTGCATTGGTCGCCCCATATCAATAATTGAGAAAACTTGCTGCGATTTTTCATCTTGAAACTGATTTATCATTAATTTGTTGCGTCTTGCGGTTGCTTTCCAATTAATAGTTCGATGGTCATCGCCGAGAACATAATCTTTTATTTGGTCAAACTCATTTGTCTGACTCATTTTTCGAATTTTTTTAATGCCTGCTTCCGTTAAACGATTCGAAATTGCCATCAACTCATATTTTCGAAGTTGAATATACGAAGGATAAACCTTGACAATTTTTTCTTTCTCAAATTTCACTCGTCTTTGCACCAAACCAAGAAACGTAGAAATGTAAATATTCAACAAACCGAAGGAATATTCGCCGCGTTTTTTGGGAATAAGTTTATATTGCAAAGTTTTTCCCTCATTTTTCTCTAAATTTTCTTTGATTTCGAAATTTCTTATCTGAAATTGAAACGGAATTTCATCAATAATTCGAAGCGAAATCTGAAACGGATAAAAATTTCGCACAAAAATTTTCACAAAATTCTCATCGCCGTTAGAAAGTTTATCAGAAACTTCACGCAAAGCGGTAAAAAATTTTTTTCTCGAAAATAAAAGATAAATATCGAAAAAAATTAAGGCAAAAAAAATCAAGAGAGAAATTTTTGCAATCGAAAAAAGCAGCGAAAAAAATTGCGAAAAAGCAAAAACAGCCACAAAACCAACAATTATTCCATAAAATAACGGCGAAAAATAAATTGCCCGCAAAGAATTTAACATTTTTTTCGTTTAAAAATTATTTGGGCAAAGATATATTTTTTTCGAAAATAATTCGTAATTTGAGAAAAAATATTTACTTTTGCTGCGAAGTTTATATTTGTAAAAGTTCACTGCATTTTATGTTTAATGTTGAACAATTTGGGCAAGTTTTTACGCCGCAATTTATTGGTCGGAATTGGGTTTTGTTTGCGATGGTCGTTATATTTTCTCGCAAAGAAGTTTAGAAAATCCGTTTTTGCCCGATTTTTTTGCAGAATTTTTTGTTTCAAAAAATGTTCATTCTGATAAATTATTTTTCTCTGTAAAATAAAAATTTTATGTCTTTTTCGCTTCAAAATATTTTAGATCAATTGAAAATTCCCATTTTTTTGCGGAATAAATATATTCTTGGTTTCTTGATATTTTTTATTTGGGTGGCAATTTTCGATGGGAATAATTTGATTCAGAGAATCTCTGACTCGTTGAAAATCAACCAATTAAAGCAGGAAATTGAGTATTATAAACAAAAAATTGATGAAAAAAATAAACAATTAAATCAACTTCGCACGGACAAGGAGAATCTCGAAAAATTTGCCCGCGAACAATATTTTATGAAAAAAGAGAATGAAGAAATTTTTATCATTGTCGAAACAGAAAAAAATGAATAAACTTAACTCTTTATAAATCAATATGTTAGGAACAATTTTAACTGTTTTTTGTGCGTTATTCTTTGTTGGAATTATTAACCGTACAAAAAGCATTTTTTCAGGACGAAAAGGTCCTGGCATTTTGCAGCCGCTCAAAGATATTTACGTTCTCTTGCGAAAAGGAAGTGTTTTTAGCACTTCGACAAGTTTTGTGTTTCAAATTGCCTCGTCAATAACGCTTGCAAGTATCATTTGTGCGATGTTTTTGTTGCCTTTTGTCAACGAAAAAGCGATAATTTCGTTCAAAGGGGATTTTTTGTTGTTTGCGTATTTGTTGGCGGTGGGCAAATTTTTTCAAATTATCTCGGCACTTGATGTCGGTAGCGGTTTTGAAGGAATGGGTGCAAATCGCGAGGCACTTTATTCGATGTTGCTGGAGCCTGCATTTTTTATTCTCTTGGCGTCTGTAGCGATGTTGACGGGTTATACCTCGTTTTATGAAATTTTTTCGCACCTTCAATTCACCGAAAATTATTCGTATATAATTGGAATATTAGTCGTTTATGTTTTTGTGCAAATTGCGATGGTGGAAAATAGTCGTTTGCCCGTTGATGATCCCAAAACGCACCTTGAGTTAACAATGGTTCACGAGGTAATGGTGCTTGATAATAGCGGTTTTGATATGGCTCTCGCACATATTGGCACGTCTTTGAAGTTTGTGATTTATGGGAATATTATCGCTAACTGCTTGATTTCTACGCAATTAGAGTGGTTTTATCAAATTGGTTTGTTTCTCGCAATTCAGTTTGGTTTTGCCGTTTGTGTCGGATATTTAGAATCGTTTAGGGCAAGAAATAAAATGATGAGAAACCCTCAGTTTCTCCTCACTTTAACTTCCATTTCGTTGATAATTTTCTTTATCGGACTAATTATTACGAGTAAATTAGTTGTAAATCAGTGAAAATCAATTTGTTAGAAATTTTTGAAAACGAAGTTTCGAAATTTTGTAACGATTCTGTTCTTGCGAAAAATTTTTTTACAGAAATAGAAGAACATTATTTCGAGACTCATCGTTTTTATCACAATTTTGAACATGTTGCGAATATGATTTCTCAAATTTTAAGGGTTCAAAGTGTTGAAAATGAAGTTGATACGTTGATTTTAGCGGCATTTTATCATGATGTAATTTATTTTCCTTCGCAAACAGATAATGAATTTCAAAGTTTAATTTTTGCAAAAAATCATTTAGAAAAGTTAAATTTCTCTAAAATGAAAATTGAAAAAATTACTTCGTTAATTTTACAAACAAAAAATCATTTTGAAAATAAAACATTTTCTGCTGATGAAAAATTATTTTTAGATTCAGATTTAGCAATTTTAGGAAGTGAAAATTCAATTTATCAGGAATATTCGCAAAAAATTCGCAAGGAATTTTCTTTTCTTTCTGACGAGATATTTTTTGCGAAACGTTTAAATTTTTTGCGAAATGTTTTGTCTCAAGAAACAATTTATAAAACTTTGATTTTTCAAAAACTTTTCGAAAGGCGGGCAAAGTTGAACATTTTAAGCGAGATGAACAATTTTGTTTAATTTTTTTCAAAAAATTGAGAAAAATTCGAAAATAATTTATACTTTTGGCAAAACGAGAAAATACATTTTTAGTGAAAAAATTCGAAATTATTATCAAAACGTTGCACGGTTTAGAGGAAGTTCTTGCCCAAGAGGTGAAGGAGAAGTTTGGAGAAAGAGCCGAGAAATTAACGATTTTGAAACGCGCAATCAGCGTTGAAGGAGATAAAAAATTGCTTTATGAGGCAAATTTGCACCTTCGCACAGCGATAAAAGTCCTGATTCCGATTTTAGATTTCAGGGCGAAGACCGAGGCGGAACTTTACAAGTCTGTTCAGAGAATAGATTGGAGTAAGTATCTCACATTTAAGGATACTTTGTCTGTTGATGGCGTTGTAAATTCGCAATATTTTAACCATTCGGGTTATGTTGCGTTGAAGGCGAAAGACGCAATTGTTGACCAGTTTCGCAAAAATTCGGGGATTCGTCCTTCGGTTAATACGACTGATCCTACGGTTCGAGTTAACATTCATATTTCGGAGGATTCAGGGACAATATCGTTGGATTCTTCGGATGAGCCGTTGTATAAACGTGGTTATCGCGTGGATACAATTTCTGCTCCGTTAAATGAGGTTTTAGCGGCAGGAATGATTCAACTTTCGGGTTGGAATCGCGAGAGTACGTTTATTGATGCGATGTGTGGTTCAGGTACGTTGCCCATCGAGGCGGCAATGCTTTGTGCAAATATTCCGCCGAATTTTTATCGCAAAGAATTTGGTTTTCAGCGTTGGAAAGATTTTGATAATCTTTTTTGGGCAGAAATTATCGAAGATGCAAAGCGAAGTATTGAAAAAAATAAAAGTTTTCCTCAAATATTAGGTGTTGATGTTTCTCGCAAGTCTTTTCGCAAGACTATCGAAAATAGTCATCATGCGTTTTTGCGAGAGATGATTACTGCGAAGGTTTGTGCTTTTGAAGAGTTTGAGCCGCCTTATGCGAGTTCGGGTGCAACCTTGATAATAAATCCACCTTATGGTGAGCGTTTGAAAAAAGAAGATATTGAGAATTTTTACGGGATGATAGGGAATCGGTTGAAACATCATTTTTCAGGGTATAATGTTTGGATTTTGTCGGGGAATTTTGAGGCAATAAAAAAAATTGGTTTACGTCCTTGTAAAAAATATTCTTTGTACAACGGTTCTATTGAGTGTAAATTTTTAGGTTTTTCGATGTATGATGGTAGTCGAAAACAAAAAGATATTTCTGATTTTTGAGAAAAATTTGTATTTTCAAAATAAAATTTGTATCTTTGCAAAACTTTAAATTTCTTTTGCGGCAGGTTGTGTGCCGAAATGTTTTGTTTAACTCTGTGAAAATCAAAAAATTATGCAACAGTTTGATGTGCATGACTGGTACAACAAGATGAAAGAAGGCAACATCATTCTTGCCTACAAAGGTTCAATTTCAGCAGACCTAATAACTAACGTTTTAGGTACGGTGGAAGCAAGACTTGCAAATATCAATGAGGATTCAAAGATTCGCAAAAAAGTATATACCGTAATGGTTGAGGCTTTGCAAAATTTGTATCATCATATCGAAGAGCCTCCTGAGTGCGAGGAGGAATTAGAAGCCAAGTTTGCCATTTTCATATTTTCGAAAGTTTCTGCGGGGCAATATAAAATTTCAACAGGAAATTTTGTGAAAAACGAAAAAATACAGTTATTGAAAGACCGAATGGACCAGATAAATTATCTTTCTCCCGATGAGTTGAAAGTTTTATATAAATTGATTTTAAACAATGAAGAGTTTTCCGACAAGGGCGGCGGCGGACTCGGAATGATAGATATTGCTCGCAAGACAGGAAACAAATTGGAATATAAATTTCACACTTATAATTCCGATTATCATTTCTTTTGCTTAGACGTAATTATTAATTAACTCCAATTTGTTGATTAATATTTGCTGCATTATTCCGAATTTGAAAAAGTTTATCTTTGAGTATGAAAAAATGGCTATTAATTTTTTTGTGTTTTGCGATAAACACAAGTCTTCTCGCCCAAGCAGACAGCAATTATTAAATTCTTGGGCAAAGAAATCGACACAGTTAAAACCGTGCAAAAAAGTACTCAAACAAGTTATAAACTTGACAGTATGAAAATCATTACACTTCTATGGTATCAAACAAGTAAAGATGGACATACCACGGTACGGGCAGGTTTGCCATATTTTTGTATGGGAAATTGTGGAGCACCCAAAGATATTGAGTTTTATCAAGATGGGAAATTGATAAAGAGAATCTTGGGACAATATGAAGGTTGTAACTGTGCTATGTCAGAAGATGGTTATTTTGTAACATTAGGTTTTTTGACAGGTAAACCTAAATTTGAGCAATACTTAACTCTTTATTCTCCGACAGGTGAAGAAATAATGCAGAGAATAATAGAAATGAAAGGAGCAATTCATAAACTTCGCGTTCCTAAAGGCGCCGAATACATTGCCGTGAACGGCGGAATGGCAGAACCCTCAAAACTCCGAATCTACAACAAGAAGGGAGAAAAGATTTGTGATTACGACACTAAAAGCGGATTTGAAAAATTTAATTTTTGGTGTGAGACAAAATATTTTATTTTGTGTGCAGATTATTTTACCTTTTTCAAACTTCCCAATTTTATTCCCACGTGGAAAACCATTGAAGTAAATCCAGACATTTATGAAGTTGATGATGAAAACGGTTATATCATTGGAATTGATCAACAAATGTTTCGTTTTAATTATGAAACAAATCAGGATGAGTATAAATACAAAATTGAAAACAACCGTTTTTCACTAAAATTTAAAAACGAAATTTACAAATTTCAAATATCTCGTTAAATTATGAAAACTTCAAAAGTTCTTTTTTCTTTGTTGTTCATTCTTTTTGTAATGAATAGTTTTTTGTATGGGCAATTTAAAAGAGATAGCCTGTATGCTTATCCTCGTTATGATGGCGTAAACAATACCATTATTGTAGGAGCAGGAATATATTTTATTAAATTACAAACTACACAATTTTCTGAAACAAAAAAAATTATAAAATAAAAAATTAAGTATTTTTATCAAAAAAAATTAAACACTATTAAATTTTTTTGTCAAATGGATTTATCTGTACTGAAATTAGATGGTTCAGCAAAGACTCCAAGTATCTATTTCGATGCTGACAAAGGAGTCGTGGAGTTGAAAGGTCGTTCAATTCCTGAAAATGCGATAGATTTTTATCGTCCTTTGATTGATTGGCTGAATAAATATTCTGCAACCCCCAAATCGACCACCGAGGTGAATGTTCAGTTGGAATATTTTAACACCAGCTCTTCGAAATGTATTTTGGATGTGTTTAAAAAGTTAGAAGCCATTTATCGCGTCAATAAAGGAGTAGTTATTAACTGGTTTTATGAGGAAGATGACGAGGATATGCTTGCCGCAGGCGAGGATTATCAGTCAATATTGAAGATTCCTTTTAAAATGGTAGAGATAACAGAGTAAATTTTTGAGAAATGGAATTATCGCCTATTAAAATAGCAGGTACTTCGCGTACTCCAACGGTTAATTTTGACGCAGAAAGAGGAAGTTTTGAACTGAAAGGAAATTCTATTCTTGAAAACGCTGCGGATTTTTTTAAACCAATACTTGAATGGCTCACTAAATATGCGAAAATGCCCAAAGAATACACCGAAATAAATATTCAGATGGAATATTTTAACACCAGCACTTCAAAGTGTATCTTGGACGTTCTCCGAAAATTAGAGATAATTTATCTCGGAAGTAAAAATGTTGTTGTTAACTGGTTTTACAAGGAAGATGACGAGGATATGCTCGAAGCTGGAGGTGATTATCAAAGAATCATTAAAATTCCTTTTAAAATGATACAAACAACAACATAACAATTTTTTATTAACTAAAATTTTTCTATCGAATGGATTTACAACCCATAAAACTGGCTGGTTCGCCGAAGACTCCTGCCGTGAATTTTGACCCCGACAAGGGAGTTGTGGAATTGAAAGGTCGTTCAATTCCCGAAAATGCCATAGATTTTTATCGCCCTTTGATTGACTGGTTGGACAAATATGCCACAACGGCAAAAACCAATACCGAAGTAAATATACAATTGGAATATTTTAACACCAGTTCATCGAAATGTATCTTAGATGTTTTTAAAAAATTGGAAACCGTTTATCGGGTAACTAATTCAGTCATCATAAATTGGTATTACGAAGAGGACGACGAGGATATGCTCGAGGCAGGTGAGGATTATCAGTCAATTTTGAAAATTCCTTTCAAAATGATTGAAATTGAGGAGTAAATAACTGTTTTATATCGAAATTTCACTCAATATTTTTATCTTTTCAACATTTTTTGTTGAAAAGGGTTTTTCGTCTCTTTTGAAATCTATTTTTTATATGCAAAAAAAAATAAAATTCTATCTCTTTTTTGGAGATAGAACATTTTTTGAAATTGTTACTTAAATGTAGTTTTGTTTTATATTTTCTCACAAAATATAAATTTCACTTAATTTTCAAAAAAAACGGAATATCGAAAAGATATCCCGTTTTTTTCATAGCACAATGTTAAAAAATACTTTAGTTTTCTGTATTCTCGCTGCCTTCTCCTTTCACAGCCGTTTTTTTCTTTGCAATGGCTAACGCTTTTGCTTCTCGAACTTTTGTTTCGGCTTCGAATTGTTTCTTCTTGAGATTTTTTTGCTTCTCAAGAAGTTGTTCTCTCTCGTTTCGAAGTTTTAAATCTTTTTGTTCTTTCCACAAATTAAATTTTGACTCAGCCTGCTCCAACGACATTGCTCCTTTTTTCACGCCTTTTAATAAGTGATTTTTGTACATTACCCCTAAATGCGAGAGCAAAGAACGACAAGTATCTGTCGGAACTGCACCTGTTTGCACCCAATGCAAAGCACGTTCAAAATTAAAATTGACATGAGCAGGTTTTTGATTTGGGTCATAAACACCCAATTTCTCAATAAATTTGCCGTCTCGCGGCGCCCTGCTGTTGGCTACAACAATATGATAAAATGCATAGCCTTTTTTCCCGTGACGGGACAAACGAATACGAACTGCCATTAGTTTTTGATAAAAAATTTCTTGTTAATCGCTTGATTCTCTTCATATTAGAAAAGAATCCTTCTCAGAATTAAACTTTTGCAAAAATAAAAACTTTTTTTTAATTTACAAAATTTTTCTTGCTAAATTCTAAAATTTTTCGTATTTTTGTGTAAAATTTTTTTCAAAATTTATGAAAACTTGCTTTTTTTCTTTGATTCTTTGTTTATTAACACTTTTTGCGAAAACGCAAATCCCAACAACAAGCGACTGCCTCGGTGCAATTCCTGTTTGTCGAAATCTTTACATCGAACCAACACCTTACTCGCACAGAGGAAATGGAAATTATAATGATGAAATTCTAAAATTTAGAGATTGTTATACGCCCGAATCCAACGGCGTTTGGTACATTTTAACCGTTCAGAGTGCAGGAGCATTGCGTTTTTCGATTACTCCTCACGACTCAATTTTGACTTATCCCGGCGATTCAGTTTCTGATTATGACTGGATTTTTTTCGACCTAACAAATGGAAATTGCGAAGATTTGCAGAAAAATCCCGAAAATTTTGTGGTAAGTTCAAATAATTTTGGTTCGCGAAAATCAGACGGGCGAACAGGTGCTGACTCAAGAAAGTCAGGAGGAATTGCGGGAAATTGTAACGGTCCTGGAGATTACAACGGTCCCGCTTGGAACGATGACATCAATGTTGCGGAAGGAAATACTTATGTGTTGTATGTCTCGAATTTTGATACCTCGCAATTTGGGTATAATATTGATTTTTCAGCCTCAACGGCAAAAATTTTCGACAACATTGGTCCAACATTACAGGAAATAAAAACTGATTCTATAAAATGTGGAGGCAGAGAATTCGAAGTTTATTTTTCAGAAAACGTTGATTGTCAAAGTGTTAGTCCGCAAGATTTCTCAATAACCGACCAATCTTCAAATACTTATCTGATTCTTTCGGTGCAAAGCAAAGTTTGTGCATTGGGTGGAAAATATAGCAAAAATTTTACCATTCGACTCGAAGAACCAATCTCGCAAGGAGGAACTTATTCGATAAGTTTAATTGGAAATGTTACTGATGCGTGTGCCAACGCAGCGAGACAAAAAAATGTCCATTTTGATATTGAAACTGTTGAAATTCAAAATATTTCGAAAGTTAATGCCAAATGTGAAGGTTCAAATTCGGGAACAATATATATAGAATCGGCAAATAATGAACATTACTCCTATTCCATAGATGGCGGAAAAACTTATTTTCCCAATAAAAATTATTTCGACAATTTGCCTGCTGGAAATTATGATATTCGCGTAAAAAATTATGTTAGCGGCTGCGAAACTGACGGCGGAATCATCAATATTAAAAATGAGGGCAATTTTGCTGTAACTTCGGTGCAAAAACAAAATGTTGATGGCTGCTTCGGCGATAAAACAGGTGAAATTTCTGTTCAAGTAACAGGAAATCACGGAAAAGTTAAGTTTTCTATTGATAATGGAAATTCTTTTCTCGAAAATAATGGAATTTTTGAAAATCTTGCCGCAGGAAATTATCAAATTGAGATTCGAGATACGTTAAATTGCAAATTAAAAACTGAACCAATTAACATTGAAGAGCCGAAACTTTTAACTTTATCTCTCGAAAAAACTGATTTAATTTGCGAGGATTTAACTATTGGAAAAATCGAAATTCACGCCTCGGGCGGCACAGGAATGTTGTTGTTTCAATTAAACGGCGAAAATATTCAAGATTCGGTTTTGAGAGAATTGAAAACAGGAAAATATGTCATTTCTGTCAATGACGAAAAAAATTGTTTAACGAAAGATTCTGTCGATTTAGTTGTTGAAAATGCTCCTTGTCTTAGTATTCCGAATGCTTTTACGCCGAATAATGACGGGAAAAATGATAAATGGGTGATTTTGGGGATTGAAACTTACCCGCAAATAAAAATTTTTGTCTACGACCGTTACAGCAATTTGGTTTTTAAATCAGAAAAAAATAAAACCGAATGGGATGGGACTAACAATGGAAAACCTCTTCCGACAGATTCGTACTTTTATGTTATTGATTTTGCAGGCGAATATAAGTCAATTTTGGGTTATGTAACGTTGGTTCGTTGAAAAAAAGCAGACTATCTCGCAAAAAGATAGTCTGCAAAAAAGTTTTTTACTCAAGAATTCCTTCAATGGTATATTTAATTGCGGTAGTTTTAGGGTTATCTGTCTTGAGAATAATAACTCCTTGAAAACTTTTATCAAAATTTTTAGTGTTGACAACAACTGTAAAGGTAGTTTCGCTTTTCCCTTGTAAAGTTTTGTTGTCCATTTTGATTTCTATACCTTGAGGAACTTCAATTTTAGTAATGTTCATCTCTGAAAGAGAACTGTTTACGACTTTAAATTGATGTTCAACAACGCTTCCTTTTGTAACAATTCCAAAATTATGCGATTTGGCAGGAGTAACATTGCGTTTTGTAACGACATATTCATCAATAACTTCATCGTTACCCGACCCCTTAGTGTTATCGGTTTGAGAAAAACCAAGATAAACAAATGCAAAAAACAAAAACGCTGACATTATTATGCGTTTCATAGCAGTATGATTTTAAATTAAACAAAAATATTTCGAAAAAAAGAAATTTTTTATAAAAAAAACCGACTATCACGACAGATAGTCGGTAAAATTTAATAACGTCTTACTTCAAAGTGCCTTCAACGGAATATTTTAACGTTTCTTTGTCAGTTTTGAGAATGATTTCTCCTTGAAAACTTTTGTCAAAATTTTCAGTGTTGACAACAACCGTAAATGTTCCTTTGCTTTTTCCTTTGATTGTTTTGTTTGTCATCTTCACTTCCATTCCTTTTGGTGCCTGAATATCAGTAATATTCATATTGGCATTGCTGCTGTTGACAATTTTAAACTGATGTTCAATAACCGAACCCTTTTCAACAACGCCGAAGTTGTGTGAAGTCGCATAACCAAGAGCACGTTTTGCGGTTACATAATCGTCAATAGTTTCATCATTACCGCTTCCTATGATGACATCTGTTTGTGAGAAACCAACAAAAACAAAAGCAAAAAGTAAGAACGCTAACATTGCAAAGCGTTTCATAGATATAAAATTAAAAATTAAACAAAAAATTATTCACCGCAAAGTTACAAAATAATTTAATACAAAGTACACTTTTTTGAAAAATTTTTTTATTTTCTCAAAAATTATCTTCGCAAAGAAAAATAATTAATTTTTATATAAAATTCTTAAAAATTGTTAAATCATTTTATTATTTGAAATAAATATATTACTTTTACTGTAAATTTTCAAACAAAATCTGTATGGAAATTATGGGAAAAAATATCTCACAGATAAAGAGAAAAATAAGTATTTTCACAGATACAATATTCGCTAATTTTTCAAAGACAACATTTACTTATGAAATGGCAATTTTTTTTATCTCTTCTCACAATATTTTTCTTTTCTTTTTTGTCTTGTTATCGTAATAATGCTATAAAAGGAAAGGAGGAAAGGTGTGCATGTGTAGAAAAATTCGTAATAATAAACCCTAAAACTACTAGACCTGACGCTGTAGGTTTTAAAATACTTACTTTTTCTGATACTCTATTACACAAGCTGTTATTTGATGAAAAATTTGATAAAATACAGTTTAAAGGAAATTTTTTTAATGATACGACATTTAGTGGTGCTAAGATGATTAACAAAGATCTTAAAGATTCTGTTAATTTTGTTATTATGAGTTTGCATACTTGTTACTTTTTTGATAAAAGTCGAGAAAAGAAAAAGTTAGATTCCATTGCAAAATCTGCTTTAGAAGAACTTACTATTACCGTAACTAAAAATAATCAGATTTGGGAGATAAAAAAATGTAAATAATTTTCCCTTTCGACTAATAACCGTTTTTACAACGGCAAGGAATTAATTGAAAATCTCGGAACGTATGATTTTTTAGCCCGAATGTTCTCGCCAATAACGGCTCGCTTTTGGCAGACAGACCCGCTGTGTGAGGCAGATTACTCGATTTCGCCGTATGTTTATTGCCATAATAACCCCATAAATCGTGTTGACCCAGATGGAAGACTAGATGGATGGATTGAGGATAAAGACGGAAATGTGAAATGGGATACAAAAACAAACAGTTCAGAAGAATTTAAACAAAACTACACTAATAAGGGATTA
>DYQK01000172.1 GCA_020719385.1 Rikenella microfusus
TATCGGATAAGTAATCATTTTTTAGAAAAATTTTTGCAAAGATAAGAAAAATTTACAAATATTTATCAAGAATAATTTTGTAAATTTCGTCTTTTAGAAAAATTTTTGAGCAAAGATAAGAAAAATTAATTTTGTTTTTGCAAAAAAATTATTTACTTTTGCAAAAAAATTTCGAAAACGAAAATGAGGAAATTCTTTTAGAGATTTTTTTTATCTTTGTAAAAAATTACTTTTATGAAAAGATAAAAATTTCAGTTTTAGTTAGAATTAAAAAATTTATTCAATGAGAAATTTAGAAAAAGAGGAAATTCTGTTTTATTTATCAGGTAATAAAAAATTTTTTTGTGAAGAATTTGGACTTACAAAATTAGGAATTTTTGGTTCTTTTGCCCGCAATGAAGCAACCGAAAAGAGTGATATTGATATTATTATTGAAATGCCTCGCGGAACGAGAAATATTTTCGAGAAAAAACGTAAATTTCGAAAATTATTACAAAAACATTTTCACAGACGAATTGATATTTGTCGAGAAAGTGCTATAAAACCTTTGTTTCGAGAATTAATTTTAAAAGATGTGATTTATGTTTGAAAAAAATTTGATTTTAGTAAAACAAATGCTTGAAGTTATTGACAGAATTTTTGATTATACAAAAAACTGCAAAAATACTGACGATTTTGCGTCTGATTCTAAAACTTTTGATGCAACTTTGATGAATTTTATTCTTTTGGGAGAATCAGTTGGTAAATTATCTCTTGATTTTCGCAATCAGTGTTCGCAAATTAATTGGAAAAAAATTTATGGTTTTCGCAATATTATTGCTCACAATTATTTTGGTGTTGATGAAGAGGAAGTTTGGGAAATTATCAAAAAACATTTACCTAAATTAAAAAAAGATCTGTGTAAAATTCTATAAATTTACATAAAAAACTCTCGTTTTATGAAAGATATTTCGCTTTTTGATACAACATTTTCTCCGCAAAAAACCGAAGAATATGGTTTAATTATCGAGATTGGTCCTGACGGTTATAGTTATTTGGTTTTTGATTCGGCAAAAAAAAGATATGTCGCTTTGAAATCTGAAAAATTTGTTTCAGGAATTGCAATGCAACAAGTGACAGAAAAAATCGAGGCAATTTTTAAATATGACAATCTTTTGAATCGAAAATATCAAAATATTTGGGTTTTGTTTTCAAACACAGACTCAACCATTATTCCTGCCACTATTTTCGAAGACGGGAACGCAGAATCTTATCTCCGTTTTACTCATCTTTTGGAAGAAAACGCAACAGTTCACATAAATTTAATTTTGCGTCTTGATGCGTTTTTAGTTTTTGCCGTTCCAAATTCGTTGATTTCTGTTGTTCAGAATCGGTTGCCGCAAGCAACAATTCGCCATGCTGCTTTGCCTTTTATCGAAAGTGTTTTAACCAATTCTCACGCAAATAACGAGATTCACGTTTGTTTTCAGAAACAATTTTTCTACGTTGCCGTTTGTCAGTCAGGAAATTTGTTGCTTTATAATGTTTTTCCCTTTCTCTCGGCACAAGATGCAACTTTTTACATTTTCAATATTCTCAAACAATTGAAAATTGATGACAAAAACGCAGAAATCATTCTTTCGGGCAATATCGAGAAAGATTCCGAAGTTGTTTTGCTGTTAAAAATTTACATTTTGAACGTAAAATTTGCCGCTTTGCAGGGCGAATGGAATTTTTCTTTCGACTCGGTGCAACCTTACGAATATTTTAACTTGTTAAATCTGGTGCATTATGCGAATTATTAGTGGGATTTTTGGTTCTCGCAATCTTATTCCACCGTCAAATTTTGCTGCCCGACCAACAACGGATTTTGCGAAGCAAGGACTTTTTAACATTTTAAACAATCAAATTGACATTTCGAGTTTGCAAATTCTTGATTTATTTGCGGGTTCAGGAAATATCAGTTTCGAGTTTCTCTCGCGTGGGAGTAAGCAAGTCGTTGCGGTTGATAACAACCAACATTCCATAAATTTTATCAGAAAAACGGCTGTTGAGTGGAATATTCCGAGCGCGGATTTTAAAATTCTCAAAGCAGATGCGTTTATTTTTGTGCAGCGTCAACCGTTGTTTTTCGATTTGATTTTTGCCGACCCGCCTTACGAGTTGAACGGTGTGGAAAAATTACCTGACTTAATCTTTGCAAATTTGTCTGTGAAAAACGAATTTTTGTTGATTATTGAACATTCTCAAAATATTTCTTTTGAGAAACATCCGTATTTTTCGCAAGAACGAAAATATGGAACGGTGCATTTTAGTTTTTTCGAAAAAAATAAAAATTTTTTACCCTAAAAAGAGACGAAATTTTAATAATTTTTTATCTTTGTCTCGAATTTTTTACTTTTTAAAACAAAAAAATTATGCCAACAATTTCTGAACGCGGCAAACAAATGCCTGCGTCTCCGATTCGAAAGTTAGTTCCTTTTGCCGAAACCGCAAAACGAAACGGAATAAAAGTTTATCATTTGAACATCGGTCAACCCGATATAAAAACCCCTGAAGTTGCTCTTGCCGCTCTTGCGAGATATGACGAGAAAGTTATTGAATATAGCCATTCGGCAGGGAACGAATCTTATCGCAAAGGTTTAGCAAATTATTACAAAAGTATCGGCGTTGATGTTGATTTTTCCGATATTTTAATTACTTGCGGCGGTTCGGAGGCAATTTCTTTTGGGCTTCTCTCGTGTATGAATCCTGACGATGAAATTATTATTCCTGAACCATTTTATACAAATTACAACGCATTTTCTGTTGCTGCAGGAGTGAGAGTTACTCCAATTACTTCTCGAATCGAAAATGGTTTCGCATTGCCGCCGATAAAAGATTTCGAAAAAGTCATTACTCCAAAGACAAAAGCGATAATGATTTGTAACCCAAATAATCCGACAGGTTATTTGTATTCTCGCGAGGAACTTGAACAACTTGCAGAAATAGTGAAAAAATATGATTTGTTTTTGTTTGCAGACGAGGTTTACCGCGAATTTTGTTATGACGGTTTGAAACATTTCTCTGTAACGCAACTTCCTGGTTTGGAGCAAAATGTGGTTTTAATGGATTCTGTTTCGAAACGTTACTCTGCTTGTGGAGTGCGAATTGGAGCAATGATTTCGAAAAATAAAGAAATTATCTCGACTGCGTTGAAGTTGGCTCAAGCAAGATTGAGTCCGCCTTCTTTGGGACAAGTGATTGGAGAGGCTGCGTTGCAAACGCCGCCTGAATATTTCAAAGAAGTTTACAACGAATATATTGCTCGTCGAAATTTTGTTATTGAGTCGTTGAATAAAATCAAAGGCGTATTTGCTCCGATGCCGAAAGGTGCGTTTTATTCTATTGTTCGCTTGCCGATAGACGATTCCGACAAATTCTGTCAATGGTTGCTTGAAGGTTTTGAGTACAAAAAGCAAACCGTGATGCTTGCTCCTGCGACAGGTTTTTATTCTTCGCAAAATTTAGGAAAAGATGAAGTGCGTCTTGCGTATGTTTTGAAAATCGAAGATTTAAAAGCAGCTGTTGAGTGTCTCTCTGAGGCGTTAAAAGTTTATCCTGGAAGAACGGTTTAATCGAAAATTTTGTAATAAAAAGCGTTTTTATCTTTCTCAAAAGAGAGATAAAAATGCTTTTTTGCAATTCCGAGAACAATTTATTTCTTCTTCGGTGCAGTTGTTACATTGATTTTATAGTCAGATTGTTCTGATTTAAAACCTCGAAAATTAGGATTTGTCGAAGATAATAAATCTTTTACAGAATCTTTTATCATATTATAACCGTCTTTGCTTTCAGTTCTAAGCGGCGGATATTTTTCTGTGCTAGCACTAACGTATAAAATTTCTGGTCCAAAAGGTGATGCACATTTTCCTGAAAAAATTTCAACCGTTTGTCCTACTTTTTCTTGCGGAATTTCAAAATTATCTTTTAAAAGAGTCGGAGTGCCATCTGATAAAAAATCAATAACTCGCACAAAACAGGGTTTATTCGCTTTTACAGACAACGCAAAAAAATCACCTTCATAAAAAAATGGATTCGCATTTCCTTTGTTAGTCGCAATTTCCAATTTTAATTCTTGCGAATTGGTGTTTAAATTGTTAATAATGGTATTAACATTGTTTAAACTTGTTGGTCCGATATTATTCGGAGCAACATCAGTTTGTACAGTAACAACATTTCTCGGTATTTCTCCCTCAACAACTGCTATTTGCAATTTACTTTTTTTGTCATTCAAAAGAGTTAAACGAATTTTCACTTTTCCATTTTCCTCGTAATGATAGCCCGTGAGAGTGTGTGGAGTTCTGTTTTCATCGAAAAGACCTCGCATTGCAACATCTCGAATTTCGTATTTGCAAATTTGAATCAATTTTTCTTTCAAAAGTTCTGTAAATTGAAAACCAAATTCTGAAGTATTGCCGCAATTTATTCCTGCCGTAATATTTTCGACTCGCAAATTAACTAATCGCTTTCTGTTGTGAAATTTGAGTTGATATGCTAAATTTTCAGCCAATTTCTCAAGAGTTTGCGGTTTTTCCAACAAATTTTGCACATCTGCTTGACTTGTAATTTTTGCTTCCGCACCTTGAACAGCAAAACTGTTGTTACTTTCTCTCGACCTAATGTAAACATTCGAAAGAATAAAATTTTTGTCTTGAATAGAATACGAACCAACAACAAAATAATCAGGAGTAATTCCGTTCAGAAATTTTGTGTAATAATCGCTTGCTGCTTGATGCTCGGCTGGCGGCAAAAAATATTTCTGCGATTCAGACAAAACTTGCTCGTTAGTGACTAAAATTGTATACGCATTTTTTTGCGTCAAGGAATATTCCAGTTCCTTCGCAACGCTTATTCCAATTTCAGTTTTTGCAGTGTCGTTATTGCCGCGTTTTGTTGTGAAATACAACACAGCAATTTTCGCACTTTTAGGAATTTTCTTTCCTTTCAAAGCATTTACAATGTTTGTTGCCAAATAATTGGTCGATTCAGAGATAACATCTTGAGATTTTACAACAGAAACTAAAAATAAACTCAATAAAACCAATGTAAAAGAGATTTTTTTCATTTTTCGAAAAAATTTTAGGTTAACATTTATTTATTAAACGTATTTTTGTAAAAATTTATTGTATGTTTGTAAAAAAATTTGTTTTTGTAAATTATTTTATTATCTTTGCACCGTTTTTTTAAACAGATTTTTTAAACTTCAAAAAAATTTTAGAATATGAAAATTTTTCGAAAATTAATGTTCATTTTCCTAATTTTCTTAGGAATGAACAGCGTTGTAAACGCACAATTTGCAGGCGGCGATGGCACGCAAGCAAATCCGTATCAAGTTGCAAATGCTACAAATTTAGACCAAGTGCGGAATTATCTCAG
>DYQK01000279.1 GCA_020719385.1 Rikenella microfusus
TTTCAAATTGATTCCTAAAACCCCAAATTTTGCGATTTTGATAAATTCGATGCACCATTTTCGGAGCAAAATACAAATATTTCTTCACAAAAGGACGATACAAACTTTCGACAATATTCGCAGAATCAAATTTTATCTCCGAATTTTTCATTAAATATGCTTCCAATTCTGAAGTAAACTTAATTTTTCTGTCAACAAAATTATTAATTTTTTCAGTTTTGTCGGATTCGTTCCAACGTTTCATTTCGTTTTCGTAAAATTCACAGAAAAATTTAACTTTGTTTTCGAGATTTTCTCTGTTAAAATCATAAACCCATTCGTCTCGATTCGTTTGAATTCCGTTTGAAGACAAATGAAAAATCGATTTTTCAATATTGTTTTTCGAGCAAACAGGAATTAAATTTTCCCAATCATTTTTCTCGGGCAAATTTATCCAAAAATTTTCGTCATCAGGACAAATATTGACAAATTCCACCTCTTCGAGTTTTGTAGAGTACAACCAGTCGAGTTTTTCCTCTTTTGTGTATTCTGCGGGCAAAGCGAAATAATTGATAAAACAATTTCCTTTGTGTTTTTCTTTTTTTATCAACAACATTATCGCCACGCCGACTTGAATATTAAAAACATTCGCAATTTTGCTGCCTTTTTTGCCGTAATTATCTCGAATATTCCCGCCCAAATCAATGATGTAACAATGCGAAAATTCCTCCTGAATTGCTTTTCGAAAACCATCAAAAGATTTTGCATCAATAAAACTGCGATTTGTAATAAACGCAATAATTCCGTTTTTATTGATTCTGTCCATCGCCCAACGGTAAAAATGTACGTACATATCATACATCGCTGTTTTTTGAGCAGTACTATTTTTAACAAACGTATTTTTAATTCGTTCAGCAATTTCGGGATAAACACGGTTTTTATTATTCTCGTTTTCGTTTACTTGTTTTGTGTTATACGGCGGATTTCCAATAATGACGGAGATTTTGCGGGAATTTTGTCGATTTATGCGTTCCGTGTTTTCGGTTGTTAGTCCGAAAATTTTATTTTGTTTGCCCTCATAATTCAACGCATTGATATTGTCGAGAGTATCAACAAAACACAAATTTGGAAATTCTGCGTATTTGTCCATTTTTTGCATAAAAGTGTACTCGATATTCAAAT
>DYQK01000280.1 GCA_020719385.1 Rikenella microfusus
TGGCTTTTTCGTCGGGGGCTGATAAATTATGTTCTTTTTTGAGTTTTTCTTGGGCATCACGAGTGGCTTTGAGAGTTTCATTTTTTCTCAAATGATCCAAATCGTTTTCACTTGTATTTTCATTTTTTTGACTGTCTATTCTACTTTTGGCTTTTTCAATAAATTCATTTATTTTGCCTTTGAAAAGTGCTTCTGTTTTTTTTCTCATCAATCATTTCATTTCAAATCAATTTTCAAAATCCTGTAAAACTTTTTTATCCACTTCTTTGAAAAAATTTTGCAAAATCTGTAAATCCGAGATTTGTTGCATATCATAAGTGTCGTTGCCCTCTGATTTTGCGAGAGTTTGGATAAATTGCGGGGCAAGTTTAGTAATCAAATCCGATTTGTCTTTGTTTTCGGGTTCGTTTGCAAAAACTTTCATTTTGTCCGAAAGGTCGTTGATAGCCAATTGTTTGGTATCAATACTTTTTAGCTGGTCAGCTCAATTATTTGCATCTATACTCATAGCAAAAGTTGGTTATAAAATAAATTTATCCAATTGTAATTATTTTTTTGAAAAATGCAAATTTTGAATTATATAAAAAAAAGAACTGACAATTACTTGTAAGTCAGCTCTGTGAGAAAATGTTTTTTTTAGAAATTTGAAAATTATTCTTTGCCCGATATGTTATATGTTTTGAGCATTTCGTCCAATTTACCAATCAAAAATTCTTCGTTTGCTTGTTGAAATTCAGGACTATTTGGTCATTTTTCGTTCAAAAGATTGACTAATTCCGCAGGGACTTCTCTTGAAGCTGGATTTCTTAGGAAATTTATTTGCTCATCAGTAAGGTTAAAATCTTCTCTTGTCATTTGTGTAAAAAGTAAAAAAGTAAAATTATTGATTTTTGGTATCTTTTTCCAATTTTTTATTTTCTTCAATTATTTTTTTCATATAATCTTCTCTTGCTTTTTTCGCATCTATACCGTTCATTCTCAAAAGTGCTTCTTGATTTTCAAATGTTAATTCTGGATCATTCCATTCTTCTGCTGTGCAAAAAGAGGCATATTCAGGTTTGTAAGGCAGGCGGTCTGGTTTTTCAGTTGGTTTTTGTGGGTTTGGATTTACAAAAGCCACTTTATCGGTTTTGAAAGCTTTGGTAAATAAGCCATAAGCC
>DYQK01000063.1:0-8078 GCA_020719385.1 Rikenella microfusus
TGTATGCCATACATTTTTAATTTTTTGCAAAGATACAAAAATTTTCTCTAAACAACAAAATTTTAAACTTATTTTTAGTAAATTTTTCACAAAAATTGATTATTTCGAAAAATGTAAATTCAGATTTTTCCAAAATTTCGATTTTAACTTCAGGAATTTATGTTGTCAAAGTTCAAAACGCAGAAGGAATCACAACGCAAAAAATGATTATTAAGTTAAAAATTGTGAAGGAATAAGTTTTTGAATTCTAAAAAATTTAGCATTTCCATCTTTTGAGAAAGATAGAAATGCTTTTTAGTGTTTTTTAACAGAAAAAGTTTACTTTTTCTCTTTGTTTTTATCTTTTTCCATCATTTCAATAATCTCAACAACTTGCTCCACACCGATTCGTTTTGCGATAATTTTTTTGTCCTTGTCAAGTAAATACAAAACAGGCGAACTCGAAATATCAAATTTATCGCGGAATTGCGTTGTGTTATACAAATCCCACATATTATGAAAAACCGTATTTAACTTGTGTTCAATGACAAAATCCATCCATTTTCCGATGTCATCAATAAATCTTTCCCATTCATCAACATTGCGATGCAGAAATATCGCACAAACTGAAACATCAAAATTTTTCAGTTTCTCATTATATGCTTTCACCAATTCGGGCGTTTCCTTGCGACAGTGACTGCAATCGGGAGACCAAAACCAAAGAATAACGTATTTATTGTGCAATTCAAGAATCGAAACGTAATCTTTCACTTGGTCGGTATATTTTTGCAGAATTTTTCCATAACGATTATTGATTAAAATTTCCTTTTGCAACGTAGAATCGGCTTTCTTAGGGTTAGTTTTTTTCAAAATTCTTGCCTCATTATTTATCGAAGCAGTATCTTTTCTCGCCTCGGTGCCTTCTTTTCTCATCTCGGTGAGTTGTTTTCGAAGGTTTCGAATCATAACGGTATCACGAGGAATTTCCTGCATCGTCAATTCAGGTGCAATCTTTCCGACTAAATTCGGCTCTTTGCGGGCAACTTTTTTCTTTAAATCCTCAACAAACTCTTTGTTGCTCCATTTTGCCTCAGGAATATAATATTCCTTTGCAATATGAACAAAAACATTCTCGAAAGACATAATTTGACTTGTCGCATATTTATTGTATAAAGTTACCAACATATAACGGAATAATTCCTCCGAAGTCCTTGATTTTAACAGAAGTTTGTCAACCTCAGAAATTACCGTATCGGGATGCTGCGGAATAACATTATCGAGATAATTTTTGATAATATCTTCATAAATCGGGGTTCGCAACAACCTTCCGTCAGAGACATCAAAATTGTCCAAAAAATGATTCTTCCAATAATAATATCGCTCCGTGTCGTTCATCGTTTTAAGCAATTCCGCAGGAATTTCTACATCAAGAGTTGCTTTCAAAAATTTCGAAAAAAACATTTCGGGATATTGTTTAATAATCGAAAGAATACGTTCCTTCACTTGTACGTCAACTTCGGCAAGTTTTTTGTTGATTTCTTTTACTTTTGCCGTATCTGCTTTCGATTTCTCTCTCGCATCTCTGAATTCTTTTGCGGCTTTTCCCTGTTTGCCCAAAAAACGTTGATACTCAAAAAAGATTTTATTTTGCTCGTCGCCTGTAACTTTCATAAAATCAACTAATTGCGTTGTATCTGTTTCGAGAAGAAACTTTTGATTTTTGTCAACCATAATATCGAAAAATGTCCGATTCGGCAAAAATATCAAATACATTCCGCCTGTCAACGTTTTTTTCTTTTTAAAAACGCCGAAACCATCCTGATTCAACATAATTGTGTCATCGGGATACATATTTTTGTTAAAATGATGCCCCAAAAGAAGTTTTGCGTTTTTTAAACCCTTGATTTTCACAGAAATCTCGTAACCTTGTGAAAACGAACATAAATGAAAAAATAAACTTACAAACAGAAAAACTAACGTTTTTTTCATAATAAAAATTTTTAACGAAAATTTTTTGCAAATATACAAAAAATTTATATATTGTAAAAAAAAATTGAAAATTTAGTTTACTTTTGTTATTTAGTTTTTTATTTTTTTGTAAATTTGTAATTTCTTAATAATCAAACATTTAGAATAAAATGAAAAAATTTATCAAACGTTTTTTAAAGATTTTTGGAATCTTTCTCTTGCTTTTAATTGCGATTCTCATTGCGATTCCGTTTTTGTTTAAAGGAAAAATTTTGAACATTGCCAAAACGCAAATTAACAAAAATATCAATGCGAAGGCAAATTTCAAAGATTTGAATCTCTCGGTTTTTAAAAGTTTTCCCGACCTGCGCGTCCAACTTGACAGTCTGTCTGTTGTGGGAATTGAAAATTTTGAAAACGACACGCTCGTTGCGTTCAAAAGTTTCGCTGCCGACCTCAATATTTTGAGTTTAATGGGAGATGAAATTAAAATTAACGCAGTAATTCTCGACCACCCAAAAATTTCGGGAAAAGTTCTCAAAGACGGCGAAGCAAATTGGGATATTGCCAAAGACTCGGCAACAACAAAAAAAGATTCCACCCCATCTGAACCAACAAAGTTTAAAATTGCCCTCAAAAAACTGGAAATTATTGAGGCAAGAATCTCGTATGACGACCAAAAAATGCGAGTGTGGGCTAATCTCGAAAATTTTAACTTCAAACTCAAAGGAGATTTGTCACAAGACAACACTAATTTAGATATTTTGTTGAAAATTGCGTCTTTGTCGGTGAAAAATGCAGGAATTTCGTATCTCACAAAGACAAAATTGGAATTCTTGGCAAAAATTGATGCTGATTTGAAAAACAAAATTTTCGTTTTCAAAGACAATAAATTTTCTGTCAATGAAATTCATCTCGGTTTTAACGGCAAAGTAGAAATCCCTGACACGACTAACAAAGTTTTCGACCTCACTTTCGAAGCGAAAAAAACTGATTTTAGAGATGTTTTGTCTCTGATTCCTGCGATATTTCTCAAAGATTTTCAAGGACTTCAAACGGCGGGCAAATTTGCCTTCAACGGTTTTTTGAAAGGAACATTAAACGCAAAAAATATTCCTGCCTTCGGACTAACGCTCAACGTTGAAAATGCGATGTTTAAATATCCAGCACTTCCAAAATCTGCGGAAAAAATCAATATTTCTGTGAAAATCGAAGGAAAAGGCGGAGATGGAAAAAATAATATTGTCGATGTTTCGAAATTTCACGTAGAATTAGGCGGAAATCCTGTTGATGCGAATCTGCACGTTGAAACCTCTGCCGCCGATGTTGCGTTGAAAGGAAAAATTGACGGAAAACTCGATTTAGCGACAATGAAAGATATTATTCCGTTAGAAAATATGGAAATGACAGGTTTAATTTCGACAAATCTCAATTTTGACGGCAAATTATCCGACATCGAGAAAAAACAATTTGAACTTTTTAAAGCAGACGGCAAAGTTGAGGTAACAAATTATTTGCTCAAGGGAAAAGATATTCCGCAAACGGTAAATATTTCGCAAATGTTGTTATTTTTCACGCCGCAATTTGTTAAACTTGAGAATCTTGATGTAAAAATGGGTGCAAGTGATTTTCAACTCAAGGGAAATGTCGACAATATTTTAGGTTATGTGTTTAAAAATCAAACACTTGCAGGAAATTTTGCTTTTACTTCACAAATGTTAAACCTCAACGAATTTTTATCAAAAGAGAAATCTCAAGAAACGAAAAAAGATACTTCGACATCAACATTGCAAGCCCCTGAGGTGCCGACAAATCTTGATTTTAAACTTTCTTCGAATTTGAAAAAAGTGATTTTTGACAAAATCGAAATTTCTGAAATTCTCGGTTTAATTGAGATAAAAGATGGAAAATTATCTCTTAATAACTTGAAAATGAATTTGTTAAAAGGTTCTATGCTGATGTCAGGAAGTTATAATTCAAAAAATATTTCGAAGCCTGAGGTAAATTTTGCGTTAAATATTGAGAATTTTGATATTCCTGAAACTTTTAAAACGTTTAATACGGTTCAAAAACTTGCTCCTGTGGCAAAAAATTGTGCAGGAAATATTTCGTTGGGAATCACTTTCGAAACATTTTTAGACAGTCATTTGTCTCCGCTTTTCGAGACTTTTAACGGCAAAGGAAATTTGCGAAGTCGCGATATTAAACTCACGGATTCGAAATTTTTCAATTTGTTGGCAGAAAATACAAAAATGTCGCAGTTTAAAAATCCTTCGTTGCAAAACTTAAATATGTTTTTCGTTATAAAAAACGGAAATATCGAGATTGAACCAACGAAAATAAAAATTGCAAACATCGAAACTGAATTCAGCGGCACGCAACGCTTAGACCAAACGGTCAATTATCAGGCAAAAACCAATGTTCCGAAAGAGTTGGCATCGAAAATTTTAAATAATTTACCGTTAAATTTGCCGAAAAAAGATGTTGAGATAACAATTCTCATCGGCGGCACGGTCACAGAACCCAAAGTTACAAGCATCAAAAGCAGTTTAACCGATGACGTAAAAGATGTTGTAAAAGACAAAATTGATGAGGAAAAAGAGAAATTGAAAAAGAAAGCAAAAGCTGAGGCAGACAAGATTCGCGCCGAAGGCAAAGCAAAAGCAGACAAAATCGTTGCAGAAGCAAAAGTTAAGGCACAGCAAGCCGAGGATTTGGCTCGCAAAGAGGCAGATAACATTTTGCAAAAAGCAAACCAAGAGGCAGACAAATTAGTGAACAAAGCGCCGAATGCGTTTGCGAAGGAAGCTGCAAAAGTTGCCGCAAAAAAAGTTAAAGATGAGGCGCGAAAAAAAGCCGACCAAATCATTCAGTCAGCGGCTAACAAAGCCCAAGATGGTGTTCGCGAGGCACAGCGTCAGGCAGATAATGTGAATCAGGAAGCTGAGCGAAGGGCAAAAGATGTTGAAAACAAATATTAAAAACATTGAAAAATATGAAAAAAATGTTAAAATTTCTTTTCGTTTTAATTATTTTGGCAATTTTATCGATTCTTGCAGTCATAATTTATGCTTCGGTAACAAATTTCGTTCCCGCACCGACAGAATCGGTTTATGAAAGTTCCGACAAGCCCGACCAATTAAGCGATTCTTTGGAGTATTCTCTTTTGATTTGGAATATTGGTTATGCAGGTTTGAGCAACGAGGCAGATTTCTTTTATGATGGCGGCAAAAATATGCGAATTAGCGAGGAGGCAACACAAAATAATTTGAAAAATATTTTGCAAATTTTGTCTCAGTATAAAATGTGCGATTTTATTTTGCTGCAAGAAGTCGATATTGATGCGAAGCGGAGTTATCATTTGGATGAATTACGTGGAATGAAGGGCAAAAATACGAGTTATCTGTTCTTTTTTGCAAAAAATTATGACGTGAAATTTGTGCCGATGCCGCTCCTGTCTCCGATGGGCAAGGTTGTTTCGGGTTTAGTAACGATGAGCAAGTTTCGACCAATCTCGGTTGAGAGATATGCGTTGCCCGGCGAATATGCGTTTCCGAAAAATTTATTTATGTTAAAACGTTGTTTTTTAGTTTCGCGTTACGCATTGACAAACGGCAAAGAGTTAATAATTGTTAATTTACACAACGAGGCTTACGATTCTGATGGAGGAATTCGCAAAGTTCAGTCTGAGTTTTTGAAAAATTTCTTGCTTCAAGAATATGGAAAAGGAAATTATGTGGTCGCAGGCGGCGATTGGAATATTTGTCCACCGAATTTTGAGGCAAAATTTGCGAGAAATTTATTTGATACGATTCAAAATTATAAACTTCCTGCGGATTTAATGTCTGCGGAGTGGAAATTTTTATTTTCGAATGAAAATCCCACGAATCGGGGAGTTGATATTCCTTATAGTGCTGCGAAAACTTTAACTACGGTCATTGATTTTTATTTAGTTTCGCCGAATGTTGAGAAGGTGTTGGTCGAAAATGTGAATTTAGATTTTGAATATTCCGACCATAATCCTGTTCGTTTGACGGTGAAATTGAAAAATTAACAGTTTTTAACAAAAAAAATCTGCCAAGTTTTTAACAATTTGGCAGATTTATTATAAAATTTTTTGAGAAATGTTTAATTACGAGAAAACTCTTTCCAACGATTTTCGAAAAGAATTGGGAATTTTTTATTCTCCGAATTTTATCACGCAATATATTGTAAATCAAGTTGTTGAGCGTTGGTTTTTGGAGAATAATTTTAGTTTTTTTGCGTTGCAAAATGTAAAAATTCTTGATATTTCTTGCGGCGCAGGTGCGTTTTTGCTTGAAAGTTTTCATTGTTTAAGAAAAATTTATCGCAAATATTTTCCTAAATTTTTGGAAAAAGAAAAATTTATTATCGAAAATAATTTATTTGGTGTCGATTTGGATGAAAAAGCAGTTGAAGTTTGTCGAAAAAATTTGCTGGAAAAAAGTGGTTTTGAGTGCAAAAATATTCGTTGCGGCGATTCGATTATTTCTGATAAAAATATTTCTAAAAAACCTTTTGATTGGGAGAAAGAATTTTTTGAGATTTTTAACAAAAATTTAGGTTTTGACATTATTGTCGGAAATCCTCCTTATGTTTCGAGCAGAAATTTGAAAAAATTTAACAAATATTTTTCGCAGTATTATTTTTGTTATTCGGGCAAGGCAGATTTATATGTTTATTTTTTCGAAAAAAGTTTAAAACTCTTGAAAAATAACGGTTTTATTGGTTTTATTACCTCAAGCAAATTCACAAAAACTGATTATGGGAAAAATTTGCGGCAATTATTGAGTGAAAAAAATCTTTGCGAAATAATAGATTTTACCAATTTTCGAGTGTTTAAAGACGCAACAGTGGCGAGTTGTATTTTAATTTTGAAAAATAATTCAGAAAAAAAAGCAGTAAAAACGTGTTTTGTAACGAAGGAAATTAAGAAATATCAAAATATTTTAACATTTATTAACAAAAATCATTTTTATATCGATTCGGGGAAGTTGAGTGAAGAGATTTGGTTTTTGAGCAAAGATGACAAATTGTTTTTGAAAGAAAAAATTGAGAAAAATTCTGTGAAATTGAAAAATATTGACGGAATTTCGTATTATGTCGGAATAGTTACCAGTTTTAATGAGGCTTTTATCATTGAGGAATCAACGAAAAATGCGTTAATTCAAGCAGATTCGCAAAATGCAAAAATTATAAAACCTATTTTGCGTGGTCGCGATATAAAAAAGTGGTTTCACAAAAAAAATTCGCACTACATTCTCGCAACAGGTTATGACGAAAATATTCCGCAAAATTTTCCAACAATTTTCGAACATTTGCAAAAATTTGAGGGAAAATTGAAAAAACGAAGTGATAAAGGCGAGAATTGGTGGAATTTGCGTTCTTGCAATTATTATTCCGAGTTTGAGAAAGAAAAAATTGTTTGGGCTTCGATATCGCATCATTGGAATTTTGCAATAAATACGGATAAAAATTTTGTCATCGCAGGTTATTCGTTGGTTTCAGAAAATATTCCGTTGAAATATTTGTTATGTCTGCTGAATAGCAAGTTGATGCAGTTTTATTTTCAATTTATTGGGACTTTTACGCCGCTTTCGAATTCTGCGATGTTGCGTCACGGCACGGTTTCTGAATTTCCAATGAAAATTATTTCTGAAGAAGAGCAAAAAATGTTTATTGAACTTGCCGACAAAATTTTATTTCTGCACAAAAATTTGACAGGGGAAAAAAATGAGATTTCGCAAAATTTGCAAAAACAAATTGACGAAATCGAATCGAAAATTAATTTTGAGATTTATAAAATTTATCATTTAACTTCTGACGAGATAAAAATTATTGAAAAAAGTTGATTTTATTGAGAAAAATTGTATCTTTGCAAAAATTTTCAACACTAAATTTTATGGAAGAAACTAAGAAACGTAGGAAAAAGTATTCTTTTCGAAATCTCTGGAATCAAACGGGAAAGATTGTTGCAAAAATTCGTTCTGATTCAGAAAAGGAACTTGCAGCAATAAAAGCAAATTCAGAGAAGGAAATCTCTGCGATTCGGTCTGATTTAGAGAAGGAAATCTCTGCGATTCGGTCTGATTTAGAGAAGGAAATCTCTG
>DYQK01000063.1:8178-21025 GCA_020719385.1 Rikenella microfusus
GATTTAGAGAAGGAAATCTCTGCGATTCGGTCTGATTTAGAGAAGGAAATCTCTGCGATTCGGTCTGATTCAGAGAAAGAACTTTCTGAGATTCGGTCTGATTCAGAGAAAGAACTTTCTGAGATTCGGTCTGATTCAGAGAAAGAACTTTCTGAGATTCGGTCAGAAACTGAAAAAATTAAATCAGAAACTGAAAAAATTAAATCAGAAACTGAAAAAATTAAATCAGAAACTGAAAAGATGCGGCAAGAAAATATGGAAGCACAAATACGAATTGATGCAAATTTCGAAAGACTTGATGCAGAATTTGTAAAAATGCAGGCAGAAACCAAGCAACTTAAACAGATGGTTTTTGGAATCGGAGAAAATACAGGCAAAATTGCTGAGGATTATTTTTACACCTATTTTCTCAAACATCGCGAAGTTGGCGGAATAAAATACGAAGTTCTTGAACGAAATGTTAGCCGTTCAAGGGGAACTTTGAGCTGCGAATATGATTTGGTTTTGTATAACGAAAGCGATTTGTTGATTATTGAGGTGAAATATAAATTTCATCCCAAAGATGTAGTTAAATTTGCGGAGAAAAATTTACAAATATTTAAAACCTTGTCGCCTCATTTTTCAAATTTAACGATGCGAGGTGCTGTTGCGTCATTTTCTTTTCCAGACGAGAGTATTGAACTTGCTAAAAAATATGGTTTATTTATTTTTGCGAGAATCGGGAAGAATGTAGAAATTTCTAATTTCGAAAAAGTTAAAAGTTTCTAAAAACTTTTTTATTCGAAAAAATAGAAAAAAAATTGTGAAAAGATTATTTTTTCATAATTTTTTTTTATCTTTGTGTCTCGAAAAACGCAAATGAAAAGCGTTTATTATCAATAAGTTATGGCAAAAAATTTAAAAATTGAGTACTTCGACATCGAATCGACTGAAAATTTTGCTTCATTACAAATCAAACGAATCAAAGATTTTGTCAAGTTGGCAGAAACTTTAAAAGTGCCTCACGTTTTTAAAACCGAATCAGATGAGGGTTTTTTCCTGTTTTTTGCGAATCAAATTCTTTACAAAATTAAGCGAAACGGTTATAAACAACTTGAGGATTATCTCGATGCAGAGGAAAACGAATATCCGACAGCGGTTGAATATTACGAAGCAAAACAGGGCAATTTTCTGACTTACAAAGAGTATAAAGATTGCAAAAATTCAGGAATCACCGACAGACTTGCTTTTTTGAAAGCACAAAAACTCGGTTTCATCGACAAATACGATGAATTTATCGCAAAAGCAAAGAAAAATCCTAAACTTTTGCCCTCAAATTTCAATATTGACAAATTTGATACGGCAATGAGATTGTACGAATATGCGATGTACAAAAATTTCAAGGATTATCAAAATTTTCAAGAAGCAACATTTCTCGGTTTCCCCGACCAAACTCTATTTGAAGAGGCAAAAAGTAAAGGTTTTACCTACGCCGATGATTTTCTCAACGCAACAAGACTCGGTTTTGACAACATTGCCGAATATCAAGAGGCAATGCATCTAAAAATTGAGAATAAATTTGAGTACGAAATGTTCGCAAAATTTAAAAAAGCGACAGGTCCGGGGCAAGCAACTCACGACGAAGTTTTATTTGTGATGGAAATTCGAAAATATGAAAACGGAAAAAAGTTATCCATCAATAAAATTATGGAACTTTTGAACGAATGGACAGATAAATATCGAATAAAAATCAATGCGGAGGGAGAAAAATCTTTGCCCGCGTGGTTTTCCAGCAGAATCGACAACAAAGAAGCGATGATAAACTTTATTACCTCGCACAGAGAACTCACCGAATATGGAATTTTTGACAAAGAAGGAGAATATTTCGAAGTTTCGAGAATGTCTAACGAAACCATTTTAGTGGACGGAAGTAATGTTGCGTATGCAAACAACGAAAAAGAAACCGTAGCAAAACCTTTGTACAGAAATATCGGACTTTTAGTGGAAAAGTTAAAACAGCTGCGTTTCAAAGACATCATCGTCATCGCAGATGCCTCTTTGCGATACAAAGTTGGAGACCCGCAAAATCTCTCGCCGCTTGAGAAATATTTAACTTATCAAGAAGCACCTGCTTTTACAACTGCCGACGAATTTTTAATTGAGAAAGCAAAAAAAGACCACTGTTTTATTGTTACTAACGACACCTTTCGCGACTGGAAAGCGAAAGATGCTTGGGTGGCAGAAAATTTTGATAAAATTCGCATTCCTTTTATGATTATTGACCTCGACGTCTCGATTCCGATTCTCGAACAACGACTTTCTAAAATGAATTCTTAAACATCTCGCTAAAATGAAACTTTTTCTCAAAAACGCCTTATTTGTTGATTATCAAACACTTGTGTTAAAACGGACTAACATTGAAGTGGAAGAAGGTAAAAATGGAAAAATTATTTTTCACAAAGATTTACCCAATAATGATGTATTAAAAAATTTCGATGTTATTGACTGCTCAAATTTTTTGGTAACGAAATCTTTTGCTTGCGGACATCATCACGCATATTCGGCCCTAGCACGCGGAATTGGAAAATTGAAAAAAATGCCGACTTCCTTCCTCGAAGTGTTAAAATATTTGTGGTGGACATTGGACAAATCCTTAGACCGCCAAAGTATTGAAGCATCGGCACTTATCACCGCTATTGCGTGTGCAAAAAACGGAGTAACATTTGTCATAGACCATCATGCCTCGCCGTTTTGTGTGGAAAATTCTTTGCAAATCATTGCGAAAGCATTTGAGAAAGTTGGAATCTCGCACTTACTTTGTTATGAGATTTCAGATAGAGACGGAACGGATGTTGCTCAGGCAGGACTTCTCGAAACAGAAGCGTATTTGCAACATTATCAAGGACTTGTCGGACTTCACGCTTCATTCACCGTAGAAAACGAAACGCTCAAAGAAGCTGTTGATTTGGCAAAAAAATACAATTCAGGAATTCATATTCACACCGCAGAAGACTTAATTGACCAAGAAATTTGCAAAGAAAAGTATAATTGTCGCGTTGTTGAACGGCTTTTCGATGCAGGTGCGTTATTCCTCCCAAAAACTATTCTTGCTCACGGAATTCATCTCAACGAAGCAGAGAGACATCTTGTGCGTTCTTCGAAAGCGTATTTGGTGCAAAATATCGAAAGCAATTTCAATAATAATGTCGGAAGTTTTGACGGCGAACTACTGGGAACAAGAATTATGCTCGGCACAGACGGAATGCACAGCGATATGATTCGAAGTGCGAAAATGACATATTTCTTGGGAAATAGTTGCGAAGAAATGAGTTTTAACATTGCTTATCAACGTTTGCGAGAAGTTCACAATTATTTGTCGAAAAATAATTTTGCAGGAGATGACGAAAATAACTTAGTAATTCTTAATTATCAACCTCCGACAGAGTTAAATTCTGAAAATTTTTTGGGACATTTCTTTTTTGGAATTGAAAGTTCCGATATTAAACACGTTATTTCTGCAGGAAAATTAATCGTCAAGGACAAAGAAATTTTAACCATCAACGAATCTGAAGTTTTAGATTTTGCAAGAAAACAAAGTGCGTTGTTGTGGAAACGTTTTGAGAAATAATCTCTTACAATAGCGTTGTCATCGCTCTAAACGATGGCAACGCTATAATTTTTTATAAAAATTGAGTATTCGCTTTGTAAAAATCAATAATAAACTGAAAAACTGCTAAAAGTTCACCGATATTTTTCGTATGATAAAGTTGAGAATCAATAATTAACTCTTTGCCCGTCAATTTTAAAAATTTCCATTCCGTTCCTGTCGTTACGCAACCATAAATTATCTCCGAATAAGAGCCATTTTTTTCGTTAAATTTTTGTGCGGCGAACATTTGTGCGGCACATTGCGGCAAACCAATCTCCATATCATTTCGTTTTGCCTCAACAATTTCAATAATGGGTGCTTTTATCTCAAGCGAAAAATATTCTTTAGAGAGAATAAAATCGCATTCGCCTGTGAGTTTAATGTTTGCCGTCTGTACTTCGAAACGTTCACCTGAAAAAATAGTAAAAAATTCATCATTTCTCTCCCGCAATTCCCGAAGAATCGGAGCAACAATCCATTCGCAACGAGATTTTTCTGTTTGTACAGGAAGTCTTCGTGCCACATTGAGCGATTTTTCCAAATAATCACTCACCTCAAGATTCGAAAAAACAGGAAATAAATCTTTTTTCTGATGATTCACGCCCAAAATTTCTTCTACTTGCGTTAAAGTTTTAAATTCTGTGTATTTCATAAAAAATTTTTCACAAAAATACAATTTTTTTTTATCTTTGCAAAAAATTTCACAGAAAAAATGCTGGATATAAAATTTATTGTCGAAGAATTGAAAAAAAAATGAACAAACACTTTGAAGTAATAGTTGTTGGAGCAGGTGCGTCAGGCTTGATGGCTGCGGGACGACTTGCAGAACTTGGTGCGAAGGTTTTGTTGACAGAAAAAATGCCACAACCTGCGAGAAAACTCCGCATAACAGGAAAAGGACGATGCAATTTAACCAACTTAGTCTCGATGTCCGAGTTTATAAAACATATCGGAGAAAACGGCAAAAAACTTCGCCCCGTATTTTCGCAATTTTTCTCGAATGATTTAATACAATTTTTCGAAAAGTTAAATGTCGAAACCGTTGTCGAAAGAGGTGAACGCGTTTTTCCAAAAAGCGAAGAAGCAAAAGAAATTGTTGATTCGCTTTTAAAATGGAATAAAAAAAACGGAGTAACATTGCTTTGCGAGACAGAAATATCCAATTTGATAGTCAAAGACAACATTATTGAAGGAATAAAAACCGTTTCAGGTGAGATTTTCCTCGCAAAATTTGTGATATTAGCAACAGGCGGAGCAAGTTATCCTGCAACGGGTTCATCAGGCGACGGTTATAAAATTGCCGCAGCGGTGGGACACAAAATTATTTCCGTTTTGCCTGCACTTGTGCCGTTAGAAACTTCAGACAACATTGCGGAAAAGTTGCAAGGACTTTCGTTGAAAAATGTTCAAGTAAATGTTTTTCACCGAAATAAAAAAATTGCGGAGCAATTCGGCGAAATGTTGTTCACACATTTTGGTTTGTCGGGACCGATAATTCTGTCTTTGAGCAGAAAAATTGTAAATTTAATTGAGAAAAAAGAGAAAATAATTTTTTCCATCGACCTAAAACCTGCCTTAGACGAGAAAACATTAGACCAAAGACTTTTGCGAGAATTTTCTGAACACAATAAAATGAAGTTAAAGTCCATTTTGAAAAATCTTTTGCCCGCAAGTTTAATTCCTGTTTGTGCGGAATTGTGCGAAATTTCGTTGGAAAAATTTGGTTTCGAAATAACAGCCGACCAGAGACGCAAACTTCGAATTTTTCTCAAAGATTTTCGTTTTGAAATTTCGGGACATCGCGGTTTCAAAGAAGCGATAATTACGCAAGGCGGAATCGATATTTCTGAAGTCAATTTAGAAACGATGGAATCGAAAAAAGTGAAAAATTTATTTTTTGCAGGAGAAATTCTTGATTTTGATGCCGACACAGGCGGTTATAATTTGCAAATTGCTTTCTCGACAGGTTTTGTTGCCGCTGAAAGCATTTTCAAAATGAAAAATTAACAATTATTTCTCAAAAACCTTTAAAACCTGTCAAATTTCTCAAAAAAAACTTGACAGATTTTTTATTTTTTACTCGCAATATTTTAGTTTAACTGCTTGCAGACAGACGAAAATTTGTTTTAAACCGTTAAAAGTTAAGGAATCACAAGAATCTGAAACGAAATATTGAAAAGAATTTTCTGCAATTTTTTCTAAAATCACAAAATTCCAGTGCCGACCAACAATGTACGCACCGCGAATTAAATTAACTTTATTTAACTCTATTGCGGCTAACATTTCTGCCAAAAGCTGGTCCTCAACATCGACAGAATGTTTTGTTTGTTTAAATTCCTGAATGAAAAAATAAGGTTTTCGCGGTTCTTTGACGCCCATCGCAAACATAAAATCTGTTTTTCCGCCAAATTCTACTCCGTTGACAATTGCTTTTAACGGTTTATCATAAAAACCTCGTTTATCTTCAAATCGAAAACGAACTTTGCCAAGCAAAATGGCAATAAAATACATTTTTAAATCTTCTTCCGAGCAAAAAGATAAAAAATTAATATTCTGTTTTATCAATTTTTTCATAAAATGAATTTGAGATTTCGAAAGAGAATAATCATATTGAAACCATTCTTTGAAAATTTTGCGAGAAGGATTCATTTTTAACTTCACCACCTGCACTAAATCATCGTATTTGGCAGTTTGAAAAACAATTTTTTCAGGTTTTTCCACGTTTTTCTATTTAAAATTTTTCACAAAAATACGAAAAATTTTTCATTTTGTCTCAAAAAAATAAATTTTTGAGAAATATTGTTTACTTTTGCCCTTTCAATTTCTAAGATTAAGTTTAGAAATTTGAAACGAAAAATTTTGATATGGAAAATCTCAATTCTCCACAAAATGACGGCACAAAAGAAACGGGTTACGCAAAAGTTGAGAAATATAATATGGAAACTTTGCGACAAATTGCCGAACATTACACCGAAATTCTTAAACTTCTCGGTGAAAATCCGCAACGAGAAGGATTATTGAAAACTCCAAATCGCATAGCAAAAGCAATTCAATTTCTCACTCACGGCTATCATTCCGACCCTGAAAAAATTCTCAAAAGTGCGATTTTTAAAGAGGAATATCAGCAAATGGTGTTGGTGAAAAATATCGAGTTGTATTCGCTTTGCGAACATCATTTACTGCCTTTTTTTGGAAAAGCACATGTTGCTTATATTCCTAACGGGCAAATTACGGGCTTGAGCAAAATTGCGAGAGTTGTTGAAGCCTATTCGCGGCGTCTGCAAGTGCAGGAACGTTTAACTACGCAAATTCGAAATTGTATTCAGAAAACATTGGAACCCTTAGGTGTTGCCGTTGTTATTGAAGCCCAACATATGTGTATGCAGATGCGAGGTGTGCAGAAACAAAATTCTGTAACTACTACTTCTGCTTTCACAGGTGCGTTTCTAAAACAAACCACACGCGAGGAATTTATACATTTAGTCGGAGTAAAATTGAATTGAAAAAAATGTCTTTGTCGGTTAAACGAATATTTTACTCATCAATAGTGCCATTTTTAATGATTTTTTTAATGGCATTGATAAAATTTGTGGAATATTTTCTCGAAAAAGATTTCGCTTTTCTCGGCGTTTTCCCATTGAAAATCAACGGTTTAATCGGAATTTTAACCTCACCCTTCGTTCACGGAAGTTTCGAACATTTAACGTCAAATATTTCCCCATTTTTATTTCTCGGAACGGGTTTATTTTACTTTTACCCTCGAATTTCTTGGAAAATTTTTCTCGGAATTTGGTTTTGCGAAGGATTATGTCTCTGGTTGGGCGGCAGACCGTCTTTTCACATCGGGGCAAGCGGAATCGTCTACGGACTCGCAGGTTTTTTGCTAACCGCAGGAATCTTGAGCAAACAACGAAAATTATGGGCAATCTCTCTACTCGTAATGTTTTGGTACGGCGGAATGTTTTGGGGAATTTTACCTTTGAAAGAACAAATCTCTTGGGAAGCACACTTCTTCGGACTAATATCAGGAATCGCTTTTGCCTTTTTTTACAGAAAACAATTAATTTTTAAACCTAAAATTTTACTTTTCAACGAAGAATTCTCCCAATTCTCAACAACACACGGAAAATTTTCGATTCGATATTTTTATATCAAAAAACTAAAAAACTAAATTTTTCTCAAATTTTTGAGAGAAAAAATAATTTTTTTGAGAATTTTTCTTACTTTTGTAAAATTTTTTATCGAAAAAAATGAAAAAATATTCTTTTACAGAAAAAAAAGAAACACGCGCAGGATTCGGTGCAGGTTTACTCGAAGCAGGACGCAAAAATCCCAATGTTGTCGCACTTTGTGCCGATTTAGTCGGCTCTTTAAAAATGGAAAGTTTCGTTAAAGAATTTCCAAATCGCTTTTTTCAAACAGGAATCGCTGAAGCAAACATGGTAACTATCGCCGCAGGAATGACTATCGGCGGGAAAATTCCCTTCGCAGGAACATTTGCCGTCTTTGCAACAGGCAGAAGTTACGACCAAATCAGACAATCTATCGCTTACTCAAATAAAAACGTTAAAATTTGTGGTTCTCACGCAGGAGTAACTCTCGGCGAAGACGGTGCAACGCATCAAATTCTCGAAGACATCGGTTTAATGAAAATGTTACCGAACATCACGGTCATCAATCCTTGCGATTTTAACCAAACAAAAGCCGCAACACTCGCTATTGCGGAGTATTTCGGTCCCGTTTATTTGCGTTTTGGCAGACCTGCTGTGCCAAATTTCACTCCCGCAAATCAAGTTTTCGAAATCGGAAAAGCAGTTTTATTGAACGAAGGCAAAGATGTTTCGATTTTTGCAACAGGACATTTAGTTTGGAAAGCCATCGAAGCAGCAGAGATTTTAGAATCGAAAAATATCTCGGCAGAAGTAATTAACATTCACACAATCAAGCCGTTAGACAAAATTGCGATTCTCGAATCGGTGAAAAAGACAAAAGCCGTTGTCTCGGCAGAGGAACATTTTCTCAACGGCGGACTCGGAGACAGCATTTCTCAACTTTTATCGCGAAATTTTCCTGCTCCAATGGAAATGGTCGGAATCGACGACAAATTCGGACAAAGCGGCTTGCCCGACGAATTAATGAAAAAATATAACATTGACACAATTAATATTGTTGAAGCAGTGGAAAACGTTTTGTCTCGCAAAACGAATTGCTGTTAATTTTTTCAAAAATATGGAAAAATCTGTTTCGCAAATCGAAGTTATTGCGGCGTTGAAAACCGTTTACGACCCTGAGATTCCTGTCAATGTCTATGATTTGGGGTTAATTTACGAAATAAAAATTGATAAAAACAACAGAGTTGATATTAAAATGACTCTGACTGCCCCGAATTGTCCCATTGCTGACTCGTTGCTTGATGATGTTCGCAACAAAGTGCGAGATATTGACAAAGTGCGGGGAGTAAATATTGATTTAGTTTTTCTTCCTGCTTGGGAGCCGTCAATGATGTCGGAGGAGGCAAAACTCGAATTGGGATATTTGTAAAAATATAAGAAATTTTTGGCAACGTTTTTTATTAAACCTTGCCAAAAAATATTTTTCTCAAAGAATATTACTCCTCTTCGGGAATATAATTAAAAGGAATGCCGATAATGTCTTCGAAATCTTGTCCATATTCAAGGGAATCGTCATCTGCGTATGTCCAGTTGATAATAATTTTTTTATCTTCATTCTGCAAACGAGCAAGAACTTGAAACATTTGGACCAATGCTTTCGAAGTGGCAGAATTAAAATACTCAAAATGAATATTGACAACCGTCTCGTCAAGAGCATTTTTGACGTATTCCTTCACCCATTCAGTCAAGGGACGATAAGTGTCCTCAATATTTTCGGGTGTTGAACGACCTTTTAATTCCAATAAACCCTGCTCAGCGTTGAAATTTACATACGGAATTTTGACTGTTCCCTCGTAAAAAATATTTTTCATTTGTTCAAATTTTCAAAATCGTGGTTTATTTTCACACTTCGAAATTAAAACTTTTTTTCGAATTTACAAAATTTAACGTTCATTTTTTTCAAAAATTTTTATGATAACTCTCTCTCAAGCACTGCAACTCGTTGATAATACACAAGTTAATACTTCAACAGAGAAAATAAATTTTTTAAAAAGTCTCTCAAGAATCTCGGCAAAAAATCTCATTTCTGATGTCAATATGCCGCCGTTCAATAAATCTGCCGTTGATGGTTATGCGTGTAAAATCAATGAGATAGACAAAAATTTGGAAGTTATTGAGACAATTCAGGCAGGGGAAGTGCCGCAAAAAATTATCTCACAAAATCAATGCTCGAAAATTTTTACAGGGGCAATGTTACCGCTAGGCGCAGATTGCGTTTTGATGGTTGAAGATACCGAAGTTGTCGCAGAAAATCAAATTCGATATTTGAGAAATGAAACAAACAGAAATATTGCGTTTTGCGGCGAAGATGTTAAAAAAGGTGAAATTATTTTGCCAAAAGGGACAATTATTGGACCGAAACACATCGGAATTTTGGCAGCAACAGGAAATATTGCGTTTGAAGTTTTTGCGAAACCCCGCATTGCCGTAGTGGTTACAGGCAATGAACTTGTTGAACCCGATGAAATACCGTATACCTCGAAAATTCGAAATTCTAATGCGTATCAACTGATTTCGCAAATTGAAAAATTGGGGGCAATTTCAAATTATTATGGAATTATTCCTGATGATTTTGAAAAATTAAAAAATGCGATTTCGAAAATTGCAACTGAAAATGAGTTAATTTTATTGACAGGCGGCGTTTCGATGGGCGATTTTGATTTTATTCCGCAAGTGCTTGATAATTTGGGATTTACAAAATTATTTCACAGAATTTTGGTGCAACCGGGAAAACCTGTTTTGTTTGCAGAAAATTCTCAAACTAAATGTTTCGGACTTCCAGGAAATCCTGTTTCGACATTTATGATTTTCGAATATTTAGTTAAACCTTTGATTTTCAAGATGATGGGAACAAAATTTGAACCGATATGTTTAAATTTAGAAATGTCAGACAATTATTTTCGTCAAAAAACCGAACGCACTTTGCTCTTGCCCATCGGACTGACAAAAGATGGAAAAGTTAAAATTTTAAATTATCACGGCTCGGCACACGTTTCAATATTGACCGAAGCATTTGGTTTTCTCGAAATTCCAATCGGGCAAAGCGTTATAAATCAAGGAGATAGAGTCAATGTTAGACCGTTTTAATCGAAAAATAAATTATTTGCGAGTCTCAATAACAGACCGCTGCAATTTGCGTTGCGAATATTGTATGCCCGAGGACGGCGTCAAACTTTTGCGACATAGTGATATTTTAACTTTCAACGAAATTATTGAGATTATTCGTATTTCTGTTTCTTTTGGAATCGAAAAAGTGCGAATCACAGGCGGCGAGCCGTTGGTTCGCAAAAATGTTGTTGAGTTAGTGAAAATGATTTCGCAAATTCCTGAAATCAAAGATTTAGGACTGACGACTAACGGCGTTTTACTCGAAAAATTTGCGAAACCCTTGAAAGATGCAGGTTTAAAACGAATTAATATTTCGTTAGATACGTTAAATGTTGAGAAATTTGCAAAAATAACGCGTGGCGGCAATCTCTTAGAAGTGTTAAAAGGAATTGAGTCTGCTCAAAAAGCAGGTTTTTCTCCGATAAAAATTAATTGTGTTGTAGAAAAAGATTCTCAAGAATCTGATGCAAAAGATGTTGAAAATTTTTGTGCGAAAAATGATTTGTTAGTCCGTTTTATTTCGAAAATGAATCTCAAAGAAGGAATATTTTTCCCCGTCGAAGGCGGCGAAGGCGGTAAATGTGGAATTTGCAACCGTTTGCGGCTAACAAGCGATGGGAAAATTAAACCTTGTCTTTTTTCGAATCTGGAATTTGATGTTCGCAAATTAGGAATCGAAGAAGCAATCAAATTGGCTGTCGAGAATAAACCTGTTTCTGGTAATATCAACAATATCAATGAGTTTCATCATCTTGGAGGATAAAAAAGTAAAAATTTGTGTAAAGTTTTTTATCTTTGCAAAAAAATTTTATGAGTTTAGTTGCTATTGAGAAATATTATCAAGAAGTTGATAAAAATTTGTTATTCGCAGAAACAATTAACGAACAACGTATTCGAAATTGTTTTTGGAATTTATTGAAGGTTTATGCACAAAAATTTCAATACGAGATTGTTGCGGAAGTTTTTATTGATGGAACGAAGGGCAAAAAAGTTCGATCCGATGGAATAATTAATAATTCTTATCGACACACTATCGGACTTTGGGAAAGTAAAAATACAAAAGACAATTTGGATGACGAAATTCGAAAAAAAATCGAAAATGGTTCTCCAACAGAAAATATTTTGTTCGAGAATTCTGAAATTGCTGTTCTTTTTCAAAATTTTTCTGAAGTTGCGAGAGTTAAAATTCGAGAAAAGAAAAAATTAGACAAATTATTGACTCAGTTTGTCTCTTTTAAAAGCGAGGAAGTAAAAAGTTTCGAGGCGGCTATCGAGAAATTTAAAATTGAAGTGCCGAGTATTATCAAAAATTTGCGAAAAAAAATTGTCGAAGCACGAGAAACGAATAAAAAATTCCTTGATGCACACAAAATTTTCTTTGAAATTTGTAAAATCGAGATTAATCCGCATATCACTCTTGATGACATTCGCGAAATGATGATTCAACACATTCTTACCGAAGAGATTTTTAAAAGAATTTTCGGAGATTCTGATTTTCATAAACAAAATACAATTGCTTATGAAGTTGAAAAGTTAATTTCGGTTCTTTTTTCGAGAGAAGACAGGAAAAATCTCTTGCTAAATATTGAACCTTATTACAATAAAATCAATGAAACTGCCGCTGCTGTTCAAGATCATCACGAGAAACAGAAACTTTTGAAAGTTGTCTACGAAAATTTTTACAGAGTTTACAACCCAAATGCCGCAGATAAATTTGGAGTTGTTTATACACCGAATGAAATTGTGAAATTTATGGTCGAAGCAACGAATATTTTGTTGCTTCAACATTTTTCGAAAACCCTCGCAGACAGAAATGTCGAGATTCTTGACCCCGCAACAGGCACAGGAACGTTTATTTGTGAAATTATTGACTCAGCGATTCCGAAACATCAACTTGAACAAAAGTTTAAAAACGAAATTTTTGCGAATGAAGTTTCGA
>DYQK01000007.1 GCA_020719385.1 Rikenella microfusus
GTTCTTGGCACAATGCTAAGAAGCCCCTACGTCAACAGCAAAGGGGTAATTCACTCACAAATTAAATACGCATAAAGCGAATAAAACGCTGAGGCTTTCACTAAATCGTTGATAGGAATTTTCTCATTCGGTGCGTGAGCAAAAACTTCGTTTCCTGGACCAAAACCAATTAACGGAACGCCATAAAAACCATTGATAGTTACACCGTTAGTCGAAAAAGTCCATTTGTCAACTTTGGGTTTCTCACTAAAAAGCGATTCATACGCCGCCACACCTGTTGTTACTGATTTGTGATTTTCAGACATTACCCAAGTGGGATAATATTTTTTCATTCCGTAGCGAAGTCCTGTAAAAGATTCCTCTTCATAAGTTAAAACTTCGATTGTTGCGTCCATATCTTTGATAATTTCCTGAATTTCAGCAACTGCAGATTCCTCTGTTTCGCCCCAAGTCAAGCGTCTGTCGAGGTGCATTCGCACATAATCTGCCACTGCACACAAAGACGGGCTTCCTGAAACAAATTGCGAGATAGTTACCGTTCCTTTGCCCAAAAAACTGTCGAATTTGAGTCTTTCGTTGAGTTTCTCAATCTCAAGAGCAGCTCTTGAGGCAATATAAACTGCGTTTTTGCCTCTTTCGGGTGCCGAACCGTGAGACGAGATTCCTTTGAAATGAACAACAATTTCCATTCTACCTCGATGTCCGCGGTAAATGTTGCAATTTGTTGGTTCAGTGCTTATCGCAAAATGCGGATGCAAACCATCTTTTTCCCACAAATATTTCCAACATAAACCGTCACAATCCTCTTCAATAACACTTGCCACGACATAAAATGTTAAATCTTTGTCAAAATTTAACTCTTTCAAAATTTTTCCAGCGGTAATCGAAGCGGCAACGCCGCCTTTTTGGTCCACTGTTCCGCGACCAAGCACAAAACCGTCCTTGATTTCTCCTGAAAAAGGTTCAAAATTCCAATTTTCGATATTTCCGACATCCACCGTGTCAATGTGTCCGTCAATAGCGAGAATTTTTTGCCCCTTTCCGATTCGCCCAATAACGTTTCCGAGTCCATCCATTCGTACTTCGTCGAAACCTGCTTCCGTCATTTGACGCATTACTTCTTGCTGCACAAATTTTTCGCCCAAACTCAGAGACTTAATTTGCACCAATTTCGACAGATTTTCAGCAGTATAATTTCGATATTTTTCTGCTAATTCGTTAATTTTCTTTGCAATTTCGTTCATTGAGAAAAAATTTTAATGATTTTAAAGTTTCAAAATTAAACATTTTTTCTGAAAAATAAATATTTTAAACAAAAAAATGTAAATTTTTTTCGAAAGACAATAATTTTTTTTAATTTTGCCCTGTCAAAAGAGCGTGTTTTTGTGAAATAACTAACTCTTTGATTATTAAACGAATACAGAAAGAAATGAAACAAATCAATTCTATTCATACCGAGACTCTGTTGAATGCCGTTATTGAAGGCATTGTTGAAAAAAAAGGCACTAATATTGTGTGGTTAAATTTTTCTCGTCTTCCGAATTCTGTGTGCGAATATTTTGTTATTTGCGATGGAAATTCTAACACTCATGTGCTTTCTATTGCCGATTCTATTGAAAAAGTGGTTTTTGAGAAGCTGAATCAACGCGTGTGGAAAAAAGAAGGAATGGAAAATGCCTTTTGGGCATTACTTGATTATGCGAATATTGTTGTTCATATTTTTCAACCTGTTTATCGCGATTATTACGATATCGAAGGTTTATGGGCTGACGCAGAGATGAAAAAATTAAAGTTTAACAATTAATTATGGCAGAAAACAATCAAAATACGACTTCATCTTCGCAGGAAAAGAAAAAGAAAAATCCATTTAGTATTTATTGGATTTACATTCTCATTGCGTTGGGTTTCTTCGGGTTACAATTCGTTCATTTTAGCGGTGGTCCTAAGGAGATTACGCGTCAGGAGTTTGAAAATATTATGTTGAAAAACCACGATATTGAGAAAGTGGTTGTTGTCAACCGCGAGAAAGCCGAGGTTCATCTCACCGAACAGTCGTTAATTTCGGGGAAATATGACAATATGCTGAATGCTCCTCAGGGCGGGAAAGTTGTTGAAAAAGGTCCACATTTTTATTTCACTATTGGTTCGGTGGAAAGTTTCGAGAAACGATTAGAAGAGGTGCAAAAATCTTTCACCGAAGAACAAAAAATTAGTGTTCGTTACGAAACACGCCGCGATATTACGAGTGACATCATCAGTTGGGTGATTCCCATTTTGATTTTAGTGATTATTTGGGTCGTCATATTTCGCAGAATGGGAAGCGGAATGGGCGGCGGCGGAAATATTTTCAACATTGGAAAATCACGCGCAAAAGTTTTCGACAAAGAAGAAAACGAGATAAAAATTAATTTCAAAGATGTTGCTGGACTCGAAGAGGCAAAAGTTGAGATTCAGGAAATAGTAGAATTTCTCAAAACACCGCAGAAATATACTCAACTCGGCGGGAAAATTCCCAAAGGTGTACTCTTAATTGGTCCTCCTGGAACGGGCAAAACTTTGTTAGCAAAGGCTGTTGCGGGCGAGGCAAATGTTGCGTTTTTCTCCATGTCGGGTTCAGATTTTGTCGAATTGTTTGTCGGAGTCGGTGCCTCACGCGTGAGAGATTTATTTGCTCAAGCAAAACAAAAATCTCCATGCATCATTTTTATTGATGAAATTGACGCAATTGGTCGGGCAAGAGGCAGAAATGCAAGTTTTTCTTCCAACGATGAGAAGGAAAGCACTTTAAACCAACTTCTCACCGAAATGGACGGTTTCGACACAAGTTCAGGAATCATTATGCTTGCCGCAACCAACCGAGCCGATATGCTTGACTCCGCACTTTTGCGTTCAGGACGCTTCGACAGACAAATTCACGTAGAATTGCCCGACTTAAATGAACGAAGAGAAATTTTTAAAGTTCATTTGCGACCATTAACCGTAGAACAAAACTTAGATTTAGATTTTTTATCTCGACAAACATCAGGTTTTTCAGGTGCAGATATTGCCACGGTTTGCAACGAAGCCGCTTTGATTGCCGCAAGAAAAAATAAAACTATCATCGAAAAACAAGATTTTCTCGACGCCGTTGACAGACTCATCGCAGGTTTAGAACGAAAAAGCAAAGTTATCTCGCCGCAGGAAAAAATTATTACTGCTTATCACGAGGCGGGACACGCATCGGTGAGTTGGTTGCTTGAATACGCACATCCGTTGGTAAAAGTGACTATTGTTCCGCGAGGACGAACACTCGGTGCGGCTTGGTATTTGCCCGAGGAGAGACAACTATCAAACCGCGAGCAACTTTATGATATGATTTGCTCAGCATTAGGCGGAAGGGCTGCCGAGGAACTTCATTTTAAGACCTTCTCGACAGGTGCGTTAAATGATTTGGAAAGAGTGACCAAACAAGCCTACGCAATGATGGCATATTTGGGTATGTCTGAAAAAATTGGGCATCGAAGTTTTTATGATTCCTCGCAAAACGAATATGCTTTTCACCGACCTTATAGTGAGAAAACCGCAGAACTCATCGACAACGAAGTTTCTGATTTAATTGAAAAAGCGTATTTGCGAACTTTTAAACTGCTTTCAGATAACAAAGAAAAATTTGAACAACTCGCAGAATTGTTACTCGAAAAAGAAGTTATTTTTAATGAAGACGTTGAACGAATTTTTGGGAAAAGACTATTCACCACAAATATTTCTTAATCTTTCGTAAATAAATTTTCAAAAACCTGTCAAATTTTTGCGAAAATTTGACAGGTTTTTTGGAGTGAAAAAAGAAATTTATTTTTTTTGTTTCCCCTTGCTTATTTCTCCGAGTTTTGACAAAGGAGGGAAAACTTGAACATTACGTTTTCCCTTTTCAAAAGAATATTCGCATCCGTATGGGTCAACAACCTTAAGGAAAGTATAATCGATTGTTACATTTGATGGTTTTCCAACTACGTGAGGTTTTTGGGTTATGTTGACACTTGAAGTGTCTTGGTCATTCATTTTGTAAGTTAAAGTTGCAGGAGTTTTCCCATCATAATTGATTAAAATTTCTCCATTACAAATGTGTGAAGTATCTAATGTTGCTGTTGGCGGTTTTATTCTTACAACTTTTCGCTTTATAGTATCTCCAATACATTGTCGCCGTTTTTTAACAGACCAAACTATATCGTCACCCTCTTTATTATTCCATTTAACATCTGCTTTGGTTTTATTCTTCCCCGATTCTGTAAGTTCACCTTCTTTTTTTATTAATCCCCATGAATAAGTTACTCCTGTTTCGTCCTCTACTCTAGCAACACTATCGGGTCGGACAATCTCATAGGTATAAGCAAGACCTGCACAAACCGTATCTGTCTGTAATTCCGTTGATGTTTGAGAAAAATTTTGAAGAGAAAAATGCATCAAAAATAAAAGAATTTTTGTTCTCATAAATTTATTTAAAAGAAAGTAATTTTGAAAATTAAACAGTCGCAGAGATAATTAATTATTGAATAAAAAAAATTTTTTTCACTTAATTATCGAAAAAATTTCGAAAAATATATTATCTTTGCCCCAAATTTCTAAACAAAAACGAATGTTAACTTTTTTGCAAATTATTCTCGTCATTATTTGTGCGTTTTACATTTTAAAAGTTTTAGTCAAATGGATTCTCCGACTTTTGATTAAACATTATCTCAAAAAAATGAACCCGAATTTTGAAATGCAACAACCAGAAAATTCGCAAAAAAATTCCTCTTTGAAAAAGAAAAATATCAACATTGAGGAATGGAAAGGCGGCGAATACGTTGATTTTGAAGAGGTTAAAAACGAATAAAGTTTTATGAAACAAAAATATATCTGGACATTAATCGTTGTTATGACTGCCTCGCTCATCGGGCTGATTTTTTTGCAAGTGCAATGGGTCGAAGAGGCAGTTGCCGTCAAGGAACAACAATTCAAGCAGTCAGTCAATATTTCTCTCGCTCAAGTGGTTAAAAAACTCGAAGAACGCGAAACCGTTTTGCACATAACCAACGAGATAACTTCTATCGGAAGCGATACAAACAAAATGCACTTGAACCGAGAATTTTATAAAAATAATGTCAACCTTCTTGATAGTTTCAAAGTGAAGTTGTTGCCCTACGTCAATGAACCCAAAAATTTTTTCGTTTTTTCCAACGACTCAATCATTTTTAAAATCAACACCGATAGCAGCGTTTATAAAGTTTCCTCAAAACGAATCGATGCAAAAGCAAAACAAAATACAGGAAATTTTACAAAAGATAATTTGCACAAATCACTCGTTGACAAAATTGCAAATAAAACCGTTTTTGTGGAAAATATTATTAATCAATTGATTCGCAAACAGATACGAATCGAAGACCGAATTGACGCACAAACTTTAAAAGCAATTATTGACAAAATTTTCATCAACAACGACATCGATTTGAATTATCAATTTGCTGTAAAATTCGAAAATGCTTCTTTTCACATAAAATCAGAAAGTTTTGATGCGAAAACAAAAACACATCGATATGAAACAATTCTTTTCCCCAACGATGTACTTTCTGAATCATATTTTTTGGAATTGTATTTCCCAAAAGAGAGAAATATTTTGTTAAAATCTCTTAACACAATAAAGTATATGTCCATTTTGTTGACATTAATTATTTTAGGAATCTTTTTTGCTGCGATTTTTATGCTTTTTAGACAAGAAAAACTTTCAGAGATAAAAAATGACTTTGTGCAAAATATGACTCACGAGTTAAAAACGCCGATTTCGACTATTTCGCTTGCCTCGCAAATGTTAAAAGACAAAAGTATTCCTGTAGAATCGAAAAATTACGAATTTATCTCGAATATTATTGATAATGAAAGTCGAAGACTTGGTTTTCAAGTCGAAAAAGTACTTCAAATGGCGATTATTGAAAAAGGCGGCTTGAATTTGAAAATCAAGGAATTAAATTTGCACCAATTAATTTCAGATGTCGTTACAAATTTTAGTTTAAAAATTGAAAATAAAAACGGAAAAATTTCTACGAATCTTCACGCCATCAGTTTTATTGTTTTTGTTGATGAAGTTCATTTTACTAACGTGATTTTCAACTTGTTAGATAATGCGATAAAATATTGTCAGCGAGAACCAATTATAGAAATTTCGACAGAAAATCGCAAAAACGGCGTCAGTCTTTACATCAAAGACAACGGAATCGGAATCGCAAAAGAAAATTTGAAGCGAATTTTTGAAAAATTCTACCGCGTGCCGACAGGAAATGTTCACAACGTCAAAGGCTTCGGACTTGGTTTAAGTTATGTGAAAAAAATTATTGACGAACACAAAGGAGAAATCTTTGTCGTCAGCGAGTTGGGCAAAGGAACAATTTTCGAGATTTATTTACCTTTTCACACATAAAAAATGTTGTATAACTTTTTGATACTCTTAATTTTAACGTCAAATTTTTGCGTTGCACAGTGTATTTCTGAAAACAAAAGTTTTCAAAGCGGCGAGAAGATTTCGTATAAAGTTTCGTATCATTTGGGTTTTATTTGGACAGACGCAGGCGAGGCACATTTTGATATTGACACAACAACATATTTTGGGCAAAAAATTTATTATTTCAATAGTTATGGTACTTCTTTGCCGCAATATGATTGGTTTTTTAAAGTGCGAGACTCGTACAAATCTTTTGTTGATGCAAAAACTTTTCAGCCGTATAAATTTGAGCGAAATGTTTCTGAGGGAAATCGCGAGTTGCAGGAAACGTATGTTTTCGATTATTTTAGAAAAAAAGTGAAAATTTTTGGAAAAAATAAAACAAATTTTTATCAAGATTCGTTAAATATTTCGTTGTGTTCTTTTGATGTTTTAACAGCAATTTATTTTATTCGTTGTCTAGATTTTGAGAAATACAAAGAAAATGATAAAATTTATTTCTCGTTAGTCCTTGAAAATCAAGTTTATAACATTTATATTCGTTTTGCGGGGAAGGAAAATGTAAAGTTACCTGATGACAGAGAATTTCGTTGTATAAAATTTTATCCGTATTTGGTTGAGGGAACCATATTTCGCGGCGGCGAGGGAATGACGGTTTGGGTTAGCGATGACGAGAATAAAATTCCGATTCTTGTCGAGGCAGAAATATTGGTGGGAAAGGTAAAAGCAATTTTACAAAACGCAACAGGTCTTCGCAACGAATTTCGTTCAAAAATAAAATAATTTAATTTTTAAATTGTTGAAAATCAATATTTTATAAAAAATTTTCGAAAAAAAATGCGAATTTTTTTGAAAAATGAAAAAAATTTGTTAACATTAAACTCAAATTCAAAATAAAAATAACCATCTAACCCATTAAAATTATGGACGAAGTACGCAAACCGATTTTAGTTCCTTGGGATTTTTCACAAGTAGCCGAATACGCACTTCAACATGCCGTTAAATATGCGAAACTTACCGACAACGATGTAACTTTTGTTCACGTTGTAAAGAAAGCAAAAGAAATTGATGAGGCAAAAGACAAATTGAACCTTTTGGCAGAGGAGACAATGCAGAAATATCGCATCAATAAACCGAATGTTGTTGTCGTTGAGGGCAGTATTTTTGACGAGATAACTCGCGTTGCAGATGAGATAAGTGCCATTCTGGTTGTTATGGGAACTCACGGCATTCGCGGCATTCAAAAATTCACAGGCTCCTGGGCATTGAAAGTCATTACAGGCACAAAAGCACCGTTTGTTGTTGTGCAATCTGCCCCTGAGGAAACTGAGATGAAAGACATTCTTTTCCCTGTAGATTTTAAATCTGAAGACACTGAGAAGTTAGTTTGGGCGAATTATCTCTCAAATTATTACAAAATGCGTCTCCATCTTTGCTACAAAGTAACCAATGATGCGATAATGAAAAAGAAAATTCAGACCAATTTGGCATTGGCAAAGAAATATCTCTCGGAAAAACAAATTGATTACGTTGTAAAAGCATTTGAGGGCGGCGGAAATTTGGCAGAAGAAACTATCAAATATGCCAAGGAAACCAGTGCAAGTATGATTTTGATTATGACAACTAAAAATTTGTCGTTGCAGGATTATATTCTCGGAGCAAGCGAACAGCAAATTATCGCAAACGAAGGACGAATTCCTGTTATGTGCGTTAATCCGCGACCAGATTTGAGAAAATTTGGAGGTTTTAACTAAAATTTTTTTGTTAAAAATTGCCATCTCAAAAAGATGGTAATTTTTTTGTTAAATTTTTATTCCCATCACTAAAATATCATCAACTTGCTCGCAATTTTTTTGCCAATTTGTTAACGTTTCGTCAAGAATGTCTTTTTGTCTCGTTAACATTTCGTTTTGCAAAGAGAAAAGTAAATTTCGAAAATGTTTGGTCCCAAATTTTTCATTTTTCTCACCGCCGAATTGCGAAACATAACCGTCTGAAAAAATATAAAACGTATCATTTTTCTGAAGTTGAATTTCATAATTTGTAAAATCGCGAAAATCTTTTGGGTGAACTCCAATAGGCATTTTGTCGCCTTTGTACTCAAGAAATTCTATTTCCTCAGACTCATTTTTTCGAAAAATATAAAGCGAATGATGCGCACCTGCAAATTCCATTCGAAGCGAATTCGGGTAAAAAGCACAAAAAGCAATATCCATTCCGTCTTGACTCTCGTTGATTTTTCCCGTCTGATGCAAAACTTGCTTGACACGACTTCGCAATTCCCACAACGCAACGGCAGGCGAGTTAACATTGCGGCGATTTACCACTTCACTCAATAAAGCAATTCCAAGCATCGACATAAATGCCCCAGGAACGCCATGCCCGGTACAATCTACCGCAACAATGATAATTACCTCCGAATCACTGACAGAATGATACGGTATTTTCTTTGCAAAATAAAAATCGCCGCTAACTATGTCTTTGGGTTTATATAAAATGAAAAAATTCTCGAAAATTGTCTGCAAATACTCATCATAGACAGAAACCGCCGACTGAATTCGCCGTGCATAACGAATGCTGTCTGTGATATTTTTATTTTTCTGTTCAATAATTTCATACGCCTTCTGCAATTCTTTGTTTTGAACTTCCATTTCATCTCGCTGAGCAAGAACTTCCTCGTTATATTGCGACAAACTATTGTTCATTTGTAAAATTTCTTCCTTCTGTTCTTGCAATAAAATGTTATCTCGCCGTTTAATTTTATAATTTCGATAAATAACGACAGACAAAACAGTAATTAAAATTAAAATTGAGGCAGCGAAAATCAATAAAATGTTTTGTTTTTTCATCTCAGCCTGTTGAAGTTGTATTTCTTTGTCTTTTTCATACGTCTGATATTTTGTTTCCATCTCAATTTGCATTTTTTGCTGCTCTCTTTGAAAAATTGTGTCGTTCAATTCCGAATATTTCTGAAAATATTCCAACGCAACTTTATAATTTTGCTGGTCAGCATAATTTTGTGAAAGAAAAAAATAACAATCCTTCACGTTTAAAACGAAATTTATAGAATCAGAAATCTTTATTGAACGCTGCATCGTTGCGATGCCTTTGTCAAAAAGTTTCATTTTGCGATAAACATCGGCAATGTTCAACAACGCAACGGCAACACCTTCGAAATCTTTGTTATCCGACTGAATTTTCAATGCCGCATTATAATTTTTCAATGCCTCAGGAAAATTCTCCAAAACAGCATCATAAAGCACACCTCTATTGTTGAAAATTGTACTCATGCCGAGACTGTCGTTCAATTCTTTGTGCAACTCAAGTGATTTGTCATAAAAATACAACGTAGAATCGTATTTTTTCAATCTCCGATACACTATTCCGATATTACTATAACTCTTTGCAATCTCTTTTTTGTCTTTTAACTCGAAAGACAATTTTAATTGTTGGTTAAAATAAAAAAGTGAACGTTGATAATCTTTTTGATAAAAATATGAACGCCCCATATACGAGAAACAACTCATTTTTTCATCTCTTGAATGTAAAGAATCTGCACATTGAAGACATTTTGACGCATAAAAAATAGTTTTCTGCGGATTCACTTCGAGATATTCATAAGATAAATCAACATAAAACTTTAATTTTTGTTTTGCGTCAATAATTTTGGGCAATTCTCTTTCTAACGAATCTATTTTTGTCTGTGCAAAAATAAATTTCACACAAAAAATTAAACAAAATATAAATAAAAATCTCATAAATTTATTTTTTTTGCAAATTTAAACATTTTTTCGAAATCATAAAAAAAAATATCATCTTTTGCAAAGAGATAAAAAGTTAAATAACTTAATTTTTTTTGAAAAATAAAAAAAGTTTTTGAAAAACGAAAATAATTTTTACTTTTGTGAAAAATTTTTCATAAAAATTTATGGTCACTTCTTTAATTGACAACGATTTATATAAATTCTCAATGCAGCATGCGGTAATAAAAATGTTTCCGTTTGCGCGGGTGCGTTATCAGTTTATTAATCGTGGAGAAAATAATTTTCCTGATGGTTTTGCCGAGGAATTGCGAAAACTTATCAGTGAGATGGCAAATTTGAAATTATTGCCCGAAGAGAAAGATTTTTTGCAAAAACGTTGTTATTATTTAGACCCAACTTATCTCGATTTTCTGATGGGCTATCGTTTTGATGCAAGCGAAGTTGGCGTAATTCAACAGGGTGGAAATTTGCAAGTTTCAGTCGAAGGTTTTTGGTACAGAACCATTCTTTGGGAAGTGCCTTTGATGGCGTTAATTTCTGAATTGTTTTTCAAAATGACGAAACCTGAGATTTATTCTCAAGACAAAATCATTGATATTGTGCGGAAAAAAGCAACGAAATATAATATGATGGGAATAAAAGTTGCCGATTTTGGAACAAGAAGACGTTTTTCGCAGGAAAATCACGAAATTGTTGTCAGAGAGTTAGTCGAATATGGAAAAAATTCCTTTGTCGGCAGCAGCAACGTAATGTTAGCAATGAAATACAACACAACGCCCATCGGCACTCACGCACACGAGTGGTTTATGTTTCACGCCGCAAAATACGGCTACAAAATTGCAAACGAGATGTCGTTAGAAAATTGGGTCAACATTTATCAAGGCGATTTAGGAATCGCACTTTCAGACACTTTTACAACAGAAGTATTTTTCAAAACTTTTAACGCAAAATATGCGAAATTATTCGATGGCGTCAGACAAGATTCAGGAAATCCATTAGAATTTGCTGACAAAACCATCGAACATTACAAAAAACTTCGCATTGACCCGATTTCGAAAACCATTATTTTCTCAGATAATTTGAATCCTGAAAAAGTTGAGGAAATTGCGAATCATTGTCGCGGAAAAATCAAAATGTCTTTCGGAATCGGGACTAACTTTACAAATGATGTCGGTGCGAAACCGTTAAATATCGTTGTAAAACTCATTGAAGCGAAACCTGATTCGTTTCATGAATGGATTCCAACAATCAAATTGTCCGATTCTACAGGAAAATATACGGGAGATAAAAATGTTATTGACTTGTGCTGCAACGTTTTAGGGATTAAATAATAACGGTTTCATTTTTTCTTGCCAAAAAGTTGTTTTTTTGCGAGCCATCTCGGCAAAATTTTTGTCTTTTGACGAGAAAATAATGTCGCGGGAAATGTTTAAAAGTAAACCAATATCGTTTTTCGTTTTGCCCAGACGAATTGTTGACTCCCAATCTCCGCCCTGTGCGCCGATTCCTGGAATTAATAAAAAATGATTGGGGATAATGTTGCGAACTTTTTCCAAATACTCTGATTTTGTCGCACCGACAACGTACATTAAACGGGTTTCTGAATCTGAAACAATGTTTTTTGTGTTTTGCAAAACCCGTTCAAAGACAAATTCTTGCGTTTCTAAACGTTGAAGTTGCAATTCTTCCGCACCGATATTCGAAGTTAAAGCAACTAAAATAGTCCATTTCTCCGTTTTCGAAACAAAAGGCAAAATAGAATCTTTGCCCAAATACGGCGTAACGGTCACGGCGTCAAAGTGCGAGAAAAACGCTTCTGCATATTGAAGACAAGTATTTCCAATATCGCTGCGTTTTGCATCGGCGATGAGAAATATGTGCGGGAAATTTTTTTTGATATAAGCGGCAGTCTCGAACATTTCCTGCCAACCTGCCATTTTTTGCGATTCATAAAACGCCGTATTCAACTTGCACGCAACAACCTTGTCCGAAACGGCGTCAATAATTTGTTTATTGAACGCAAATTGCGGCATTTTTTCGTTTTTCAAAAAATCGGGTAAAAGTTGAAAATCAGAATCTAAACCAACACAAATTGCCGATTCTTTTTTCAAAATTTCATTTACAATTTCATCTCGATTCATAATTTTTTTAAAACACAAAAATAAAAATTCTTTTCGAAATTGAGACAAAAAAATCGTTTTATTTTGCAGTGGCACATAACTGAACGCTGTAATCAAAGATGTTTACATTGTTATCAAGATAATTTTAACTCTTCAGAATTGTCTTTTGAGAAATTGTTAAATATTGTTAAACAATTTAAAGAATTGTTAATTTTCTATAACTCTTTGAATTTCAAGCAGTTCGTTAAAGGAAGAATTTATCTCACAGGCGGCGAACCTTTTGTGCGAGAAGATTTTAAAATCTTGGTTGAACATTTGTGCAAAGAAAAAGAGTTTTTTGACGTAGCAATTTTGTGTAACGGCACTTTTATTGACGAAAATGTTGCGAAATGGCTGAAAACTTGTGAAATTCGTTTTGTGCAAATTAGTGTCGAAGGAGATGAGAAAACACACAATTTTATTCGCGGCGAAAATAATTTTGAGAAAATTAAGAAAGCAATACATTTTTTAACAAAGTTTAACATTTCTGTTTCTGTCTCGTTCACGGCAAGTCAGGAGAATTATAAAATGTTTCCTGAAGTCGCAAAATTTTGCCGCAAAATGAAAGTTGATACGTTATGGACTGACCGAATTGTTCCGTTTGGGAATCATAACTTGTTGAAAAACAAAACGTTAACTCAAGAACAATTTTATGAATATTTAGATTTAATTTACAAAGAAAAAAATCGTTTTTCTCTTTTTTCGAAAACGAAAATCGAAATGAAACGAAGTTTGCAATTTCTCAAAACAGGCGAAACGCCGTATCGTTGCAGTGCGGGGGAAAGTTTGCTTGCTGTTTTGCCGAATGGCGATATTTTTCCTTGTCGTAGAATGCCGATTTTTGTGGGGAATATTTTAGAAAAGTCGTTAAAAGAAATTTATTTAGAAAATTCTGTGTTAAAAAATTTGCGAGATAATTCTCAAAAAATCAAGGGTTGTGAGGATTGTTTTTTTCTCGAAACTTGTTTTGGAGGGGCAAAATGTATCTCTTTTGCGTTGGAAAAAAATTTATTTCTCGCAGATAATTGCTGCAAATTGAGAAAAATTTAACTTTATTTATATCTCGAAAATTATTTTCTTTTTACAAACCACCAAATTTCGAAAAATAAACTTTTTCATTGATTTTTAAAACCGTGAATTTTTATATTTTGCGACCAAGTAAAATATGATACAAACATAAATCAATGTAAAATCAACATAATCTTTTCTAAATGAGAAATAAAAAGATAAACCCAAAAAGAAAAGATAAATTAGCAAAAAAAGATTTCAAAGAATTTATGAAAAGTTGACATTTGAAATTAAAATTTTTATTCCTCGTTTTTTAAAATTGGGATTTCGGGTTCTCTAATTTTTGTTTTGCGAAGGTCGGAAGTGTCGTTTTGCTCTTCATTTTTAAATTGCTCTTCCAAATAATTGGACAATTCTGTCGGCGAAATATTCGTAATAATTTTTCCAAATTGTGCGATAGAAATATGCCCTCGCTCTTCAGAAACAATAACTACAAACGCATCTGTGCTTTCTGACATTCCCAACGCAGAACGATGTCGAAGACCCAAATTCTTCGGCATATCTTGATTCTCTGAAACAGGTAAAACGCAACGAGCCGCAACAATTTTGTCATCGCGAATAATGACTGCGCCATCGTGTAAAGGACTGTTTTTGAAAAATATTGTCTCTAACAAACGCGAGGTTGTTGTTGCGTTGATTATCTCGCCTGTCTCGATGTAAGTGCTTAATTCTGACTTATTTGTGATAACAATTAATGCTCCCGTTTTGCTTTTTGCCATGCTTTCGCAAGCACGAACTATTGATTTAGTGCGAATCTTGGGAACGGTGTCTTTTATCATAAACGAAAACAATTGTTCAAGTGAAAAATTTTTCTTCGTCAAGTATTTCGACCCCATTATTAACAAAAACCTTCGAATTTCCTGTTGAAAAACAATGATTAACGCAATTACACCGACTCCCATAAATTGTCCTAAAATCGAAGAGAGAAGTTGCATATTTAAAGCACGAACCAAAAGCCAAATCAAATACATAAAAAATAAACCCACAAAAACATTCATCGCTACCGTTCCTTTTATCAAAATATAAAATTGATAAAGCAGCGAGGCAACCAAGAAAATATCGAGAATGTCGGTAAAACCAATGTCGAGAAATCCCATAAAATTTTATAAAAAATCAGTAAAACCTGTCAGAATACAAAAAAAATTCTGACAGAATTTTATAAAAAAAAATTAATGTTTGCCGCAATGATTGCAAGAATGCCCTACTTGTCCCGAATTGAGTTCCTCCGCTGTTGGCTCGCGCACTTCAGTAACTTCGCCTTTGAAAAATAAATCGAAACCTGCCATAATATGGTTAAAATCTACGGTGACGAAATCTTGTGCGACCTCAATAATTCTGCCGTGAAAATGATGACCATCGTCATCAACCATCGGAACAACATTCCCGACTCGCAACATTCGAGTCTTCGTCTCATCGTTTAATTGAAACGCAGAATGCGGCAAATTAATGATATGCTCAGGATTAATCTCGCCATACGCCTCGCTACAAGGAATTTGAAAAGTAAAAGAATTGCCCACTTTGAGACCTGCTAAATTCTTTTCGAAAGAAGGCAACATTGAACCTGTGTTAAAAATAAAACTCAAAGGATGCTCGCGACTAACCTGCTCCACGAGTCTGCCATCAAAAGAATCGATATGAAGTTCATACGAAACAGAAACCACTTTGTTACTTGAGATAGGTATCATTATGTAAAATGTTGATAATTAACGAATTATGAAAATTCGTAAACAAATTTTTCTCTTTGCAAAATAACGATATTTTTTTGTGAAAACCAAATCTTTTTACAATTCATTAAAAGAATTTGTTAAAATTTGAAAATATGATTTTCCAACTTCATATTCCAAAGAATCCTTAACATTTTTTTCCAAAAGAAAAGAATTCGCCGTTGCATCATAGATAAGTACTTGATTTTCACGCAAATAACCAAAACCACAATTAAAAATATAATACGCAAAATCATTCTTATCGCAAGACAAAATATTTTTCCCATAAGAAAATTCTGAATTTCGCAGACCTAATAAATTCAATAATGTCGGAGCAATATCGGTTTGAGTCGCAAATTGAGAAATTATTGTGTCTTTTTTCGAAATTGCCCCGCCAAGCCACAGCATCGGAATACGAAACTTCTCGCTCTCAAAATTTTGATTTTTATACGGAAAACTCGAACCGTGGTCGGCAGTAATAATTATCAACGTATTTTCCCAAAATGAAGTTTTTTTCACTTTTTCAATAAAATTTCCCAAGCAAGAATCCACATAAAAAATCGAATTTAAAAATTTATGCTCGCTATCATTGCCCTCAATAACCGTTTTCATTGGCACTTCGAAAGGCTCGTGACTCGTTGAAGTTAAAATTACATCGAAAAATGGAATGCTTGAGTCGTGCTTTGTCTCAAAAAATTTTTCAAAAACATATTCATCCGCAACGCCCCACTTTGTATTTTGCAAATTTTTCGAAAAATCATTCATCCCGATAATTTTATCAAACTGCGAAAAGGTAAAATAACCGCGAAAACCAACAAAATTCAAATCGCCACCATAAAAAAACGCAGATTTATAACCCAATTTTTTCAAACTCCGATTCAAATTGGGGATTTTCTCCATTTTATTTTGAAAATTTAAAATCGAAGTAGTCGGCAAAGCAGGAAAACTACTCAATATCGCTGCGATTCCTTTGTCAGTCCTGTCGCCTGAGGCGTAAAAATTCGTAAATTTGATTCCCTCTTTGCACAAAAAATTAAACCGCGGCGTAATGTCTAAATTTTTATATCGAAATTCGGTTGCCTTCGCAGTAAAACTTTCAATAATTATCAACAAAATATTCGGTTTTTTCACTTTTAACAAATTTAAACCCGATTTTTTTTGCGAAAACAATTTTTTAAACAACTTTTCTGCTTTTTCTCTTTCGAAAAAATGAAAATTCTCAACTTTTTGATATTCAGAAAGCGAATAAATAAAATTCCACAAAACATTAACCGCCGAATGATTCGCAAATAAATTTGTTTTGTGAAAATAAACTGCACCAACTTTCAACGCCGCAACACCAAAACCACCACGAATCGGAATAATTAAACTTACTCCGAACAAAATAAAAACAAAAATTTGTTTAAAATTTGACTTCGGTAAAGTTAAAAAACGTTTAAAAATCAAAAAATTATATAAATTTTTAAAAATCAAAAATAAAATTGCACCAAGAAAAACTGCAATAAACGTTGGCAAAATCTCAAAAGACGCAATAACCTCGTTCGGATGAGCGAGATAGCGAATCGGCGTAGAATCAAGACGAAAACCCCAATGTCTATACAATTCCATATCTGTCGAAACTAAAAAACTTGTTATCGCAAGACAAAAAAACGTATAAATTTTCAAAAACTTGAGAAAAAAACTCGGTTTAAACGCAGAAAATATCAGAAAAATCAAAATCGGCAAAATCAAAATGTACGCAATAGTCGAGAAATCAAGTTTAAAACCGTTCAAAAAAATTTGTAAAAAGTCAATAAACGAAAGTTCCTTCGCAAAAGGAAAGTGAAAAGACAAAAATAAAATCTTGGTCGCTACGAAAAACAGCAACCAAAAAAAAATGTATCTCGCAAATAATCGAAAAAATATTTTCATTTTTCTTTAAAATTATTTGCAAAAATACATTTTTTATTTGAAAAAAAGAGAAAATTAAGAAATTTTAACTCAAAAATTTATTTCAACGTAAAACGCAACCCCGCATAAATTGTGCGACCCATTATTGGTCCCCAAATCAACGCACTATCAAAATATTTACTAAACGGTGCCTCGGCGGCAAGAATCGGATGATGTTGAGTGTAATCAGTTAAATTTTCCGCACCGACATAAATATCGAGAACTTTTTTTATTTTTTTCGTAATCTGAGCGTGCAGAATCAAATAAACCGGCGATTCAGTTTCCATTTGATACGCAACAGGATTCGACCTCGTATCAGGAATTCGAGAAGGACCATTTAATTGAGTCGTAATATCAAATTTCCACTTCTCAAAACGCGTCGCATAAGACGCCGTAAACAAACTTTTCCAACGACTAACTAACGGTTTTGTTGTTAAAATATCATTTAAAGTCAATTTTACATCGTTATAACGAAAAGCGGCAGTCATTTCGAGTCCGCGAAGCGGTTTAACCGTTACTTCAGTTTGAAAACTATTTGAGTAAGATTTGCCATTTAGATTCGAAAAAACTGCTTTTGTCGGCGTTTCGATGTTTAAAACCACTTGATTTTGAAAATCGGTGCGATAAAAGTCAATAGTCCATACTAAATCTCGTTTATTTCCAAAATCTTGAGTAAAAGTGAGATTTGCCCCATAATTCCACGCTTCCTCTTGTTTTAACGATTCTGAGAACAGAATTTCTCTTGAAGTCGAAAGAATGCCGATATTTTCGGGAAAAACATTCGCACTTCGATAACCTTTGCCCGCTGAGGCACGAAAAATTAAATTTTCCCGCAAATTATACTTAAAATGAAAACGAGGAGTCAGAAATGTTCCAAATTTCGAGTGAAAATCCGCTCGCAAACCAACAATGATACTCATCTCTTCGGGACAAATAAACGAATATTGCCCAAAAACGCCAGGAACTTTCTCAACGCGCGAAAAACTTGAATCATTAAAATTCTCATTATACTCATCCAACAACAAACTTCCACCCACAGAAACCAAATGTTCAGGATTAAACGTAGAAATTTGAAAAATGGCGTTGAGATAAGCATTATTTTGCTTGCCGTCATAAGTATTTCTCCCGAAAAAAGAATTTTGCTCGTGATGCACAGCGGAAATTTGAAAACCAAGACTCGTCATTTCCCGCGAAAACGGAATTCCAATTTTCGCAAAACCCTCGTAACGTTGATTATTGATTTCTAAACCGTACAAAGAATCGTTTTTCTCGGAATAATCCATTTGTCCACCGTTTCTGTTGTCTTTGAGAAATCGAAAACCTGCTTGAATTTCATAAATTCCTTCTTTCTCAAAAATCCATCGGTTGAAAGCGTTAAATTGTTTATTAGTCGGAACATCAATAAAACCATCTTGGTTGTGGTCAAATTTATTGTTACTCCCCGATGCGTGCAACATTAAAACCGTTCCCGAATGTTCGCCCAATTTATAAGACGCAATTAAATTTCCCTCGCCCTTCAACTCGTCATTTCCGTAGAGATTTATGTGCAATTTCTCTGCGTTATGTGGTTTTTTGTATTCCACATTAATTTGCCCTGTTGTTGATTCGTAACCATTTATGACAGAAGAAGTGCCTTTCGAAATCTGAATCGATTCCATCCAAGTGCCAGGAATGAACATTAGTCCATAACTCGAAGCCATCCCGCGAATGGCAGGAATATTTTCGCCAAGAATTTGCGTATAAATTCCTGCTAAACCAAGCATCTGAATCTGTTTTGCTCCCGAAACGGCATCGGAATAATTGACATCAACACCTGCATTATTCTCGAAACTTTCAGACAAATTGCAACACGCTAACTTTTGAAAACCTGCTTGAGTGATAATTTGCGTCTGAATCGGGTTTAATTGAGAAATATAACTTCCCGAACGGTCTTGCACAACAATCTCGTCGAGAGTATTATCACTTTTCAAAACGAAATTTGCCTCAACATTTTCGTCTTCGATAAAAAGTGTGTCATTTTTAAAACCAACAAAACTTGCAACGAGAGCAATTTTGCCCGAATGTTGTTGCGGCATTGCGATTTCGAAAATTCCTTCGCTGTTGGTTGTTGTGCCGCTGGTCGTGCCGCTCCAATAAATGGTTGCGTTGACCAAAGGTTCAAGAGAAATTTCTTTACTTTTTTGTGTTATTTCTTTGACAGAACCTTTAATTTTGTGCTGCGAGAAACTATTTTCGCAAAACACGGTCATTATCACTGCGATAATGATAAAAAATTTTGAGATTTTCATTGTGAAAAAATGTTTTGAAATTGTTTTTTTGAAAAAAAATGAGTTTAACTTGCCCAATTTTTCGAAATCGGACAAAGTTTTTTTAACAAAAAAGTTTTTTCACAAACGAAAATTCTGAATCAAAGAGAAAAGTGAGTTATTTGAGATTTTTAAAGGCGGAGAATCGAAAAATTTTTGAGAAATAATCAACTTTTCGAATATTAAACTGAAATTATTTAGGAGAAAAAATATTTTTACAAAGAAAATTTTCGAAAAATTTGATTTTTCAATATTAAACGAAGGAATTTTAAAAAAAATAGAAGTATTTTGACAGCAAGAATCGTTTTTTTCTTGAGAAATATTATTCTCGCAGCAATTTGTCTCGCAACAATGTTGTTGAAAATGATTTTTACAAATTTCTATTTCGTTGCAATTTGGAATATTGTCGTATGAAAACAAAATTTCATCGGAATGAGAAGTTTTGCAATAATGTTGAATAGCGAAAAAGCCATTTGTGGCAAGCAAAAATGTTGCCGCCCAAATCAAAATTACGATATTTCTCACGTTATGAATCATAAGAAAAGTTAAAATTCTATAAAAATTTTAAAATATTTTGTTTTAAATTTTCCAATTTTGCTTCTTTTGCATACCAAACGGTTTCAATATTTATATTAAAGTAATCGTGTACCAAAATGTGTCGAAAAGCAATAATTTTATTCCATTCAATTTGCGAATTTTGTTCTCTAAAATCTTTCGTTAAATGACAAGCCGCTTCTCCAATAATTTGAAAATTGCGAATTACTGCGTGCTGAATTAATTTTTGACTCGAAAATTTTTCAAAATCAATATTTTGTGTAAATTCAAAAATATTTTCAATTGCTTCTAAGATGTGTTGCAATCTTTCTTTATCTCGAAGTTTCTCTCTCATAAATTAAAATTTTTTCCTTTTCGACATTATTTTTTGCAAAACTTTTAATAAAACCATCTTCGACCCAATCGATTTTTCTGCCTGTAAGTGCTTGTAAATCCGAGATATAACCTCCAACGTCAAATAAATCAATTTTTACATTTTTTTGATATTCGACTAAAATGTCTATGTCACTGTTTTTTCCCCATTCATTTCGAGCCAATGAACCAAATATCCAAACTTTTTCGACAGGAATTTTTTTTACATAATTTTTTATTTGATTAATAATTATTTCTTTATTTTGAGAAAATTTAGAATTTTTAACAAATTTTTTAGTTTGTTTAAGAATTTTTATTGCTAAAGGTTCTTTTTCTAATTCGCGAAAAAATTTTTCTGCGAAATAAATTGTTTTTAATTCCGAGAAATTGAAATTCATAACTTTTGCGAATAATTCAACTTCGTTTAATGAAGGAAAAAACTCTCCTCTTTCGATTTTTTCTAATCGATTTTTGTCTATTCCGCAAGAGATAAATTTTTCAAAAGTTAAATTTCTTGCAAAACGTATCTTTTTTATTTTACTTCCTAAATTTTTCATAATATTTCTCTAAAATAAATAGCAGTAGACCTATAAGCCGGGTTTTGTTCCTTAATTTTTGAAAATAAGGTTTCTATCATTTATCCAGCAACACAGTTGCCTGTGCCGTCTAACGACCTACCCCCCAACATTGAACGAGCAGCCCTTTACGTTGGTATATTTGGTCTTTCAACTCGTAGAGAAGTACAACTATCAAAATCACTTCTGACATTGGTGAGCTCTTACCTCGCCTTTTCACCCTTACTCAAAAAACTCCTGAGCGGTAATTTTCTGTTACTACTCATATTCTTGCGAATATCTTTGCGTTACAAAGTACGATGCTCTGCGTTGCCCGGACTTTCCTCTCGAAATTTTTTTTGAAATTTCCAGCGATAGAACAGTCTGCTGCTATTTTGGCACAAAGATACAAAGATTTTTTTATTTTGATATAATTTTTTTGAAAAAAATGTTTATTAATCGAAATTAATCTTTTCTTTAACTATATAAATCGGTCTTTGACGCACTTCGTCATAAATTTTTCCGATATATTCACCAATTATCCAAATTAAAATGAACAAAAAACCGAGAAACACAAAAATAATTACAATTAACCATTTATGAAGGTGATAATATGCACCTGTCGAGAGAAAATCAACAAGTTGATAAGTAAAAAGTCCTGTTCCGAGAATAATACTAAAAATTCCCAAGATTAACCCAAAACGAAGCGGCAAAGTAGAAAAGTTTAACATTCCACTCATTGCCAAATTAAACAATTTTCCGAAGGAATAACCAGATTCACCTTCTGCTCTGTCGGGGCGAAAGTAGTCAACAAAGTCGTGTTTAAAACCTGTCCATGCAACCATTCCTCTCAAATATCGAAAATGTTCGGGCATTTGGTTCAACTCCAGCAAAACGCACTCGTCAATTAAGCGAAAATCACCGACATTTCGCGGAATATTGACGCTCGCAAATTTTCCCATCAGAAAATAAAACAATTTCGAAAGAATTTTTTTTAAAAAATTATCTTTGCGATAATTTAACCTTCTTGCGTACACAATTTCGTTGCCTTTTTGCCATTTCTCTATCATTTTCTCAATAATTTCAGGTGGGTCTTGCAAATCGCAGTCCAACGAAATAATTGCGTTTCCTTTTGCGTTATGTAAACCTGCGGTCAAGGCAATTTGATGCCCAAAATTCCGCGACAAACCTATATATTTAACTCGTTTGTCTTGCGAGGTTAAATTTTTTAACACATTTGCCGTATTATCGCGGCTTCCATCGTTGATAAAAATCAATTCCCAATCTCCTTCGATATTTTTCATTAAATTAATAATTTTTTCGTACAACGAAGGAATATTTTTCTCTTCATTAAAAGCAGGAACAACAAAAGAAAATTTCATAAATTTTGTGAAAAAAAGTTAAATTTTTTGTATTAACTGCGGAGCAAGTTGTTTAAAACGTTCAATAGCGTTTTCCAAATTTCCAAAATATTTTCCGCCTGCCGCACTTGGATGACCGCCGCCATTAAAATATTGATGAGCAAAAACATTCACATCAACATTGCCTCTTGAGCGAAAAGAAATTTTTATAAAATCTTTTTTCTCGGTAAAAAATGCAGACAAAATAATTCCTTTGATAGTTAAAGGGTAATTTACAAAACCTTCAGTGTCTCCGATATTATAATTATATTTTTCTAACTCTTTGATAGTCAATGAGATATAACCATAATGAAATTCTTTGTCAAGAATCATTTTTTCATTTAACGCAAAACCCAATAAACGAAGTCTGTTTTCAGAAAAATTTTCGTAAATACTTTCGTAAATCAAATTTTTCTCGACGCCGTAGGAAAGCAAGATTCCTGCTATTTGCAAAGTTTCTGCCGTTGTTGTTGCGGTTGTAAAAGAAATAGAATCGGTTAGAATGCCCGTAAACAAAGCAGTTGCAACGTTTTTGTCAATAAATTTTTGTTCCGAAAACATTCTAAAAAAATCGAAAATAATTTGTGCTGTTGCACAAACTTCAGGTTTACAAAGCACAAAATCAAACAAATTTTCAGGAAAATAACATTCGTGATGGTCAATTAAAATTTTAATTCCTTTTGGTTGCGAGATAACATCGCCAATCTCGCCCATTCGAGAAATAGCGTTGTGGTCGATGACAAAAATAATTTCTGCTTCGAAAATTTTTTGTCTACAAATTTCTTTGTTTTGTGAGAAGATGATTAATTTTTCAAAATTTGGAATACATCGCAGAAATTCAGGAGGAAAATCGGGAGTCATTACATCAACTTTATGTCCTTGATTTTCAAGCCATTGATACAATCCAAACCCCGAACCAAGCGTGTCTCCGTCAGGATTTTTATGACAAAGAACGACTACTTTTTTCGAAATAGAAAACAAATTTCGAACTTCATTAATATTTTCAAAAGTTATATTTTTCATTATTTCTCATTTTTTTGCAAAGATAAAAAAACTTTTCTGAATTGAAAAAAAAATTTTATCTTTGCTGCAATTATTTTTCCTAAATAAAAATTTATGTTCCAAAAAAATGTAGAGACGATTTTGAATCGTCAGGTGGAGCGGGAAATGTTTTCCTCGAATTTGTATTTGTCGATGGCATCTTGGTCGGAGCAAAATGGTTTCGATGGAATTTCGAAATGGCTGTACGCACAAGCGGATGAGGAACGTTTGCATTTGTTAAAAATTGTTGGTTATATCAACGAAAGAGGCGGAAAAGCAATTATTCCTGCGGTTGAAGCACCTGCTGTTGAGTTTGAAAATCCGAAAATGATGTTTGCAAAAGTCCTGACTCACGAGGAATTTATCTCAAATTCGATAAATGAAATTGTGGCGGTTTGTTTTGTGGAAAAAGATTTTACAACTTATCAATGGATTCAATGGTTTGTGAGTGAACAAATTCAGGAGGAAAAATCGGTGCGAACCATTCTTGACAAGTTAAATTTGATTGGCGAGAATAATTTGTACGTTTTTGACAGAGATATTTTTGCCCTTCGCACAGCTGCCGAGACAGCGACAGCGTAATTTTTTGTTAAAATTTAAAAAATTCTTGCAAGTTTTTAGAAAAAATTTGCAAGAATTTTCTTTTTCGCAAAAAGTTGTTATTTGACTTTCAACAAAAGTAACTGAAAATAATCAAATTAGAGAGATAAAAAAGTGCAAAATAATCTCTTAACGAAAAATTTTTCTTATCTTTGCGGCAAATAAAATTTTTTATGTCGTACAGAGAAAAATTACTTGCCGACAACATTCCGCAGCACGTTGCTGTTATTATGGATGGAAATGGGCGATGGGCAAAGATTCGGGGCAACAGTCGCATCTTCGGACACAAAAACGCAATAGCCGCAGTCAATGACACCGTCGAAGCCGCCGCAGAATTAAATATCAAATATCTCACGCTCTTCGCTTTTTCCACAGAAAATTGGAAAAGACCTAAACTCGAAGTCGAAGCACTTATGGCTTTGCTAATCAACACTTTAAACAACGAATTAAAAAAATTGTTAGACAACAACATTCGTTTAATAGTCATCGGAGACAGAAATGCGTTGCCCAAAAACGTAAACACAGAACTCGATAAAACCATCAAAAGAACAGAAAATCACACAGGACTAACATTGATAATTGCCCTGAGTTACAGCGGAAAATGGGACATTTTGCAAGCCGTAAAACGTATTTCTCTCGAAATAAAAGACAAAAATCTCGACATCTCACAAATTGACGATAAATTTTTCGCAAATTTTCTAAGTACAGCCAACATTCCCGACCCCGAATTATTGATTCGCACAAGTGCCGAACTCCGAATCAGCAACTTCTTCCTGTGGCAACTCGCATACACCGAATTGTTTTTCCCAAAAAAATTGTGGCCCGATTTTCGAAAAGAAGATTTTTTCGAAGCAATTTTTGAATTTCAACAACGAAACAGACGATTCGGGCAAGTTTCTGAATAATTTTTTGCGAAATAATTTTTTTATTTCAAAAAAAGAATTAAATTTGCCCTAAACTCTTTAAACAATTTTTATATTATGTCAAATTTTCAAGAACAATTTATGCGTCGCGCCATTGAACTCTCGATGGAAAGTGTTAAAACAGGCGGCGGTCCTTTTGGGGCTGTTATTGTGAAAAACGAAATTATCATTGCCCAAGGTTGGAATCACGTAACACAGTGGAACGACCCAACGGCTCACGCCGAGGTTACCGCCATTCGAGAGGCTTGCAAAACTCTCAACACTTTTGATTTGTCGGAATGTGAAATTTATACCTCTTGCGAACCTTGTCCGATGTGTTTTGGGGCAATTTATTGGGCAAGAATCTCAAAAATGTACTTTGCAAACACGCGTTATGACGCCGCAAACATCAATTTTGACGATTCTTTTATTTATGATGAGATAATTTTGCCTTTCGAAAAACGAAAAATCCCTACGTTTCAGATACTTCGCAACGAAGCAATTGAAACTTTTAAACTTTGGTCGAAAAAAGATGACAAAATCCCCTATTAATTTATGAAAAATATATTTTTTTTCTTCATTTTTTTGTCTTTAAACTTCACTTTGTTCGCACAGGTTGACGAATTGAAAAGAAAATCAAGCGAAAATAAATCGAACAAAGATAATTCTGACAACGACAGAAATCGAAATTCTTCTCTCGGAGACGAATGCGGAGGTGCGTGCTTGGAAGCAACTTGCGACATTTTCACAGGGGTTTTGGTGCAAGCAATGATGGAACATCAATCTTACGTTTTAAATAACGTTTATGATAACGATAAAACCTTGATTTCCTTAGACTTAATGCCGCATGTTGCGTATGGAATCAATAAAAATTTTGTGAGTTTTCTCCCCCGCGTGCGAGGAACTTTTGGAATCTTCGCTATTGATGGAAGGTTAAATTACATCACGGAATACAAAAATTATTCTGTGAATGTTTTTAATACGTGGGATGTGAATTTTAATTTCAATATTGTTCCGAATGAAAATTTTAAAACGATGCTCGGTGCGGGAGTTTTTATCGAAAATAATTCCGACACTTTGCCCGCAGGCGTTTATTCGGAGTTGTATTTGGGTTTTGAACTTTCTGAAACGGGCAAAAAAACTTTTGCAACGCTCGAAGGACGTTGGGTGCCAAACTCAAAAGACCCCGAATCAGACATTTTTAACGTTTTTTGGGAAATTAATTTTCGCGGACATTACCGCTTTTTGAAATTTTCGCACCTCTTCGGCTATGTTACCGCAGGAATAAATTATCAACGTTATTATTCGTCAGTAAATTTAATGACGATTCAAGCAGGGTTAACCTTTAACATTCACTAATTTTTTAACCATTGAAAAATTATTTCTCGTCCCAAATCGGTCATTATTGATTCGGGATGAAATTGCAAACCTTTGATATTCAACGTTTTATGAGAAATTGCCATCACAATTCCTCCGTTGCTTTTTGCAGTAATTTTTAAATTTTCAGGAAAAGATTCTTGCGAAATAGCCCACGAATGATATAAACCAACTTCGATTTCGCTTGGCAAATTCTGAAATAAAATTTCTGTTGAGTCTAAAATAACAATTTTTTCCTTCTTGCCGTGAAAAACTTGCGAAAGATTCGTTAATTTTGCACCAAAAAATTCACCTATTGCCTGATGCCCAAGACAAATTCCTAAGATTGATTTTGTTTTTCCAAATTTTTCCAAAATTTCGTACATCAAAGGCACTTTCGAAGGCAAATCGGGACCTGGAGAAAATAAAATTTTATCAAATTTCGAAACCAAATGGCAATTAATCTTGTTATTAAAATGCACTTCGAAGTCGCAAAGTTCAGATTCGGCAAGAATTTGAACCAAATTGTGCGTAAAAGAATCGTAATTGTCCAAAATAAGTACTTTTTTTCTCATAAAATTTTTTGAAAAATGTTGCCCAAAAGTAAAATATTTTCTCGAATGAATGAATTGGGAAGTAAAAAAATTCCATTTTTGTTCATTATTGACTTTGAAATAAAAAATCCGTTCATTTTTCCGCTTTCAGAAATAAATAATTCTGAAATTTTGTACTTTTTAAACGAAAAAACAAATTTTTTTGAAAAAAAATCTCTCGAAAAACAGATAATTTTTAAAAAATTTCCTATTTCTTTTGAAAATTACAAAGAAAAATACGAAAATGTCATTCGAAATATTAAGTACGGAAATACTTATTTGTTAAATTTGACTTGCGAAACCCCAATTTCGTTAAATCTCTCGCTGCGAGAAATTTTTATTCACAGCAAAGCATCTTACAAATTGTTTCTCAATAATCAGTTTGTTGTTTTTTCTCCTGAAGCGTTTGTGAAAATTGAAAATTGCGAGATTTCGTCCTACCCAATGAAAGGAACTATTGATGCAGATTTGCCCAATGCGGAGATGCAACTCCTTAATAATCACAAAGAAACAGCCGAACATTATACCATCGTAGATTTGATTCGCAACGATTTGAACAAAGTCGCAAAAAATGTAAAAGTCGAAAAATTTCGATATATCGAAAAAATTTGCACGAATCAAAAAAATTTATTGCAAATGAGTTCGAAAATTTCGGGCAAATTGTCGGAAAATTTTGCCGAAAATATCGGTGATATTTTTGAAAATTTGTTACCTGCAGGCTCAATTTCGGGCGCGCCGAAGAAAAAAACCATCGAAATCATTCTCGAAACTGAGAAATATTCCCGCAATTTTTACACAGGAATTTTTGGAATTTTCGATGGGAAAAATGTTGACAGCGGCGTTATGATTCGTTTTATTGAAAATTCTGAAAACGGTTTTCGCTTCAAAAGCGGCGGCGGCATAACTTCTTTTAGCGAATCTTATCTCGAATATAACGAAATGATAGACAAAGTTTATGTGCCAATTGCTTGAAACTGTGAGAGTTACAAATAAACAATTTCACAACATTTCTCTTCACAACGAAAGAATGAATCGAAGCCGAAAAGAAATTTTTGGTTGCACAGATTTTCTCGAAATCGAAAAATTAATTGATTTTCCAAAAAATCTTGAGAATTTTACCTATAAATGTCGAGTTGAGTATTCCCAAAATATCGAAAAAGTTGAGTTTATTCCGTATTTTTTCAAAAATATTGAACATTTAACATTAATTTATTCGGACTCAATAGAATATTCGCATAAATTTTCGAATCGAAAATGTTTTGAGGAATTGTTAAAGAATGTTAAAACAGATGACATTTTAATTGTGAAAAAAACATTTCTCACAGACACTTCTTTCTCGAATATTGCGTTTTTTGATGGAACAAAATGGTTCACGCCTTCGACTCCGTTGTTGAACGGAACAAAACGCAAATATTTGATTATCAATGAAATAATTGAAGAAACAGAAATTTCTGTAAAAGATTTACGTTTATTTCGTTGTGCCGCTTTGATTAATGCGATGCGAGATTTAGACGAAAAAAATGTTATCGCAATAGATAAAATTGTTTAAAAAATGTTAATTTTATCGAATAATTGTTAAATGTCCCGTTAAAATTTTTCGTCCACCTTTCAAATCAATAACGTACCAATAAGTGCCTGACGGCATTTTGTAGGTTTTAAATCTTCCGTTCCAGCCTTTTTCGTTGCCTTTGTAATTTGCAAGTTGCTTGCCGTTTTGGTCGAAAATTTGGATTTCTGCTTTGGGAAACTCTTTGATTCCGCCAATTTCCCACGTATCATTTATTCCGTCATCGTCAGGAGTAAAAGCATTTGGAATCTTCAAATTCACTTCAGGAATTGTCAAAATGAACGAATCTTTTTTGGTACAACCATTTATGTCGTTGATTATCAAGAAGTAACGCCCAAAAGGAATATTCTCAAACAACGGTTCTGACTGCGTATAATTTTTGCGATAATTATCTATCAAAGTGTATTGCAGCGGCAAATTTCCTGTTGCAAAAATTTCCACACTTTTATCTCCCGTTTTAAGCGAATCAAACTTCGGAGCAGGAAAATACGTAACTTTGATTTTTGCCGCATCTTTGCAGCGATATTTGTCCGTAACCTTCACCCAATATTCGCCTTCTTCTTTTACCAAAATTTTACTTGAACTTTCTCCCGTAGACCATTGATAATCAATGTATTGCTCATTGGGTTGCAAAAATAAATCTGTTCCTTCGCAAAACGAAGTGTCTTGAGAAATGTTTAATTTTATTTTACAAAAATTTAACTCAACGCAAATTCTTTTGCAGTCTAAATCTTCGATTACTTCCACCGAAATAACGTTTTTCCCCTCCAAAATTTTACTCGCAACTTCAAGACTATCAAAGAGTTTCGCCGCACTTCGAGATTTATTGAAAATTAATTCGCCGTTCAAATAAATTTTTGTCTGCACATTTAATCGACAACTGAGAACAATTTTTGTATAAATATTTTTGTCTTTTACAAAAAAATGTTTTCGAAAAAACGCAGTTTCAGAATTTGTATTATTCCAAATCGGAGAGGAAATTGACTGAAAACCTGCACACGAGTAGCACGAATCAATGAAAATTTTAGAATTTGCCCAATTAGAATCGTTAAAATTTGTTAAAAACCATTCAGGAGAAAAAGTTTCGGTGCTTTTCCAAGTATCATCGGTGCGAATTTGAGCGACATTTTGCAACGAAAGAAATGTTAAAAAAATCAAAATTTTCGTTTTCATAAAAAAATTTTTGTTTTTGAAGAGACAAAAATACGAAAAATTTTAATTTTTTTTGTTATTCCAAATCAAAAAATCGGGAAAAATCTTTTGTAAATCAACAAAATTTTCAAAAATTCCAAAAATCGCCGAACCGCTTCCCGACATTGCCGAATATATTGCCCCATTTTGATAAAATTGTTCTTTTATTTTTTGCAAAATCGGATATTTCGCAAAAATCGGAATCTCAAAATCATTTTTGATAAAATTTTTCCACTCAAAAACAGGTTTTTTTATCAATTCTTTGAGTGAAGTTGTTGATTCACAAGGTTTTACAACCGAATACGCAAATGCAGTAGAAATCGAAAAATTGGGAAAAACAACAGAAATAAAATATTTCTCTAAATCTAAATCAATTTTTTCAAAAACATTGCCTCTCTCGGTTGCGAATTGAGGTTTATTTTCAATAAAAAATGCACAATCGCTGCCCAATTTTTCTGCGTAACTCTTTAATTGCCAAGATGTTAGTCCGAGATGAAAAAAATTATTCAATAACATTAACATAAAACTGCCATTTGCCGACCCCGCACCTAATCCTGCCCCAAAAGGTACGTTTTTGTGCAAATGTATTTTCAAAGGTTTTAACGAAAAATTTTGCGACAAAAGTTTGTATGCTTTTACGCAAGAAATTTTTTCTGTCTCGCAATCAATTTTTATTCCTGTTTGCGAAAATGTAACTTCGTCAAAATCAATGCATTCCAAAATATCTTGCCAAAAAATCGGGTAAAAAATTGTCTCTATTCGATGAAAACCATCAGCACATTTTTCAACAATATTTAACCCAATATTAATTTTTGCATTAGAAAAAGTTATCATAAAAAAATTTTTTTGAGAATTTTTCGAAAATTTTTGCAAATATATCGAAAATTTTTTATTTTAGCAAAATTTTTAAAAAATAATTTTTTATGACAAAATGGACAAATTTTCACACGCATTCTTATTTTTGCGATGGTCACGGAACTTTGGAGGAGTTTGTGCAAGCCGCTATTTCGAAAAATTTTGCTGTTTTAGGTTTTTCGAGTCATTCGCCTGTGCCTTATAAATCGAAAAATGTGTTAAAATTTGAGAATGTTATTGAATATTTGAGAAAAGTACAAATTCTCAAGGAAAAACATTCCAACGAAATCGAAATTTATACAGGAATGGAAATTGATTTTTTTGCAAATTATTCTAAAATATCACAGTTTTCGGACTATTTGGATTATTCCATCGGCAGTGTGCATCAATTAGGAATTTTGCCTGACGGCGATTTTTTGAATTTCGACTATTCTAAAACTGATTTTTCGCGCTATACTGAAGAAATTTTTAACGGCGACATTAAAAATATGGTTTCTCAATATTATTTGCAAATTATTTTGATGTTGTGTGCGGAGAAAAAACCCGATATTATTGGGCATTTAGATTTAATTAAAAAGTTTAACCGCAACGACCAATTTTTTAGTGAAAAAGAAACGTGGTATAAAGATTTGGTTTTAGACGTTTTGCACTTAATTGCCGAGAAATCTTGTGTTATTGAAGTGAATACGCGACCAATGATTCGCGGACTTCTCGATTCTTTTTATCCGAGTAAATGGATTTTGGAGGAAAGTTTTCGACTCAATATTCCTGTCACGCTCAACTGTGACGCACACATTCCTACGGAACTGGGCGGTTTTTACCCGCAAGCCGCAGAAATGTTGTTGGAAATTGGGTACAAAGAAATTTTGATTCTGTACAAAAATACTTGGCAATTTGTTGAACTTTCGCAAAACGGTTTAAAAATTTAACGTATGTTTTTGATTTCGAATGCGAAAATTATCAACGAAGGAAAAAATTTTTTCGGCAGTTTGTTGATAAAAAATGGAAAAATCGAAGAAATTTTTGTCGAAAAAATTCCTGTTATTGAGAATATTGAAGTTTTTGATGCAACAGGAAAAATTTTATTGCCCGGAATTATTGATTCTCACGTTCATTTTCGCGAGCCAGGGCTGACTCACAAAACGAATATTTTTTATGAATCGCGCGCTGCCGCCGCGGGTGGGGTAACTTCGTTTTTTGATATGCCAAACACGATTCCTCCGACTATTTCGGAAAAATTTTTGCAGGAAAAATTTGAAATTGCTGCGAAAAAATCTATCATTAATTTTTCGTTTTTTCTTGGTGCGACAAACGAAAATTTCTCTGAAATTGAAAAAATTTCCCGCAACGAAGTGGCAGGAATAAAATTGTTTTTGGGTTCTTCGACAGGAAATCTCAAAATTGACAACGAGGAAATTATTGATAAAATTTTTAAATTAAAACAAATTCCGATAGTTGTTCATTGCGAGGACGACAAAATTATTTCTGAGAATCTGTTGAAAATCAAGAAGTTATATGGGGAAAATATTCCTGCTTTTTGTCATTCGCAAATTCGGGATTCAGAATCTTGTTATTTTTCGACCAAAAAAGCAATTGAGAAATCAAGGAAATTCGGTACTCAATTGCACGTTTTACATTTGTCAACAGAAAAAGAGTTAGAATTTTTTGAAAAGTGCGAAAATGTGGCAGAAAAGCAAATTACTGCGGAGGTTTGTCTCTCGCATTTAATTTTTTTCGACCAAGATTATTCGATTTTTGGGCATAAAATAAAATGTAACCCTTCGATAAAAAGTGTTTTTGATAGAGATTCGCTTTGGGAAGCATTGAAAAATAACCAAATTGATACAATTTCGACAGATAATGCACCGCATTTGTTGGATGAAAAGTTAAAATCGTATTTAGAATCGCCTTCAGGGATTCCTTCGATTCAATTTTCGTTGCAGTTAATGTTGGAAAAATATTTAGAAAATAAAATTTCGTTGGAAAAAATAGTTGAAAAAATGTGCCATAACCCTGCAAAAATTTTTCGTATTGAAAAAAGAGGTTTTATTCGCAAAAATTATTTTGCCGATTTGGTTTTGATAGATTTATTTTCGCAAAAAATTTCGAAAAATAAAATATTTTCGTTGTGTAATTGGTCTCCGTTTGAGAATATTGAGTTTAAAAGTAGAATTTCGCAAACTTTTGTGAATGGAATTTGTGTTTTTGATGGAGAAAATTTTGCAGAAAATTGTTTTGGCGAGAAAATTTCGTTTTTGCGATAAAAAATCTGTCAGATTTTTTGGAATCTGACAGATAAAAAAGTGTTAAGCACTTTTTGCTTCGACATTTTTGTCAATTTTTTTCACTAAACCTTGCAAAACGTTTCCTGGTCCGACTTCGATAAACGAATTTACCCCTTGAGAAATAATATTTTTTACACTTTGCGACCACAAAACAGGCGAAGTGAGTTGCAAAATTAAATTATTTTTAATTTCTTCAGGATTAGAGTGTGGTTTTGCATCAACATTTTGAAAAATCGGGCAAATAGGAACGTTAAATTTTGTTTGCGAAATCGCTTCTGCGAGTTTTTCGCTTGCTGAAGACATCAAAGGTGAGTGAAAAGCACCGCTAACATTCAATTTGATAATTTTTTTTGCACCTGCTTGCTTCAATAATTCGGTTGCGATGTCGATTCCTTTCATAGAACCTGAAATGACTATTTGTCCTTCGCTGTTAAAATTGGCAGGAACAACAATTTCGTCTTTGATTCCGTAGCAAATTTCTGCGGTTTTGTTGTCGTCTAAACCTAATACTGCCGCCATTGTTGACGGATTTTCTTGACACGCAATTTGCATTGCTTCTGCCCGTTTGGAAACCAAGATTAATCCGTCTTCAAAATTGAGACTTCCGCAAGCGGTGAGTGCCGAGAATTCGCCGAGAGAATGTCCCGCAGCCATATTAGGTGCAAAGTCGGGAAGAGTTTTTGCCAAAATGACGGAATGCAAAAAAATGGCAGGTTGAGTCACGCGAGTTTGTTTTAAATCGTCCTCTGTGCCTGCGAACATTAAATCTGTGATTCTAAAACCAAGAATTTGGTTTGCTTTTTCAAATAAATCGCGAGCAAGAGAGTTATTTTCGTATAAATCTTTGCCCATTCCGACAAATTGTGCGCCTTGTCCGGGGAAAATGTATGCTTTCATTCGTTAATTGAAAAATAAAAAGTAAGTAATTGAGTTTAAAAATTCATATTCATAAAAACGTGATAAAGTTTAATCATTTGCCCTTCGAAAAAATGTTCCGTTAGTCCGAGACGAATGTTGATGCAATTTTTTATATATTCTTCCGTTAAATCAAGCATTTGGCGTTTAGGAATTTTACAAAGAAGAGCAAGTTGTTCAATATTTTTTTCAAATTTATAATTTTGCCATACGTCATCGAAATTTTTCATTTCGACATACAAAACCACAAAACAATGTTTTGTGCCATTCGGATTATAATTTATCAACAATTTTAGTGCATGATTCATCGCATATTCTTGTCCTGTTTTTCCAAAAGAAGTTAATTTTAACGCTTCAAAAAGAGCCAATTCTTGATTATTATGACTAATTTTTAAATCTAAACGCCCAACATCTTTTCCTGTTTCAGAAGTTCCTTGACGCGCTTCCTGTTTAACTATATAACTTTTTGCTTCCAAAAGAGAAACAAATAAATCATTATATCGATTTTCGTCATTATTGAGAGATAAATGTTTTGCTTGAATATCTTTTGCACACCAAAGAATATCGTTTAAAAGTTGTTCATTCCAATCTTTTGGGCGATGATTTAACAAATCATCAATTAATTCTTTGATTTCAACGGGATAATAAGGTTCATTTTTGCAATCTATTGTTGTTCTAAAACGCAATCTGCTTTTCAATTCTGTGTAGACAAACAAAGTCGGATTTTCGTTATTTTGACAAGTTTTACAATTGCAAGGCACAAGTTCGTTCCAGTCATTTTTGTAACTTTCGCTGATTTCGTTTAAATAATTTCGCAAAATTGCATAATAATCGCGTTTTTGTTCACCTTCGATATAAATTTTCAAATCATTTTTTTCCTCATCAGACTTAATTAAAACCAACGTTTTATATTCATTATTTCGCAACAACATTCCTGTTCGCCATTTTTTCTCAATGTCATTTTTCATTTTTACCATCAAACGCGGAATAATGGATTTCGACAAAAAATCTTCGTAATGATAAATAAATTTCAGAGAACGAACAAAATCAAACTTAATTTCTGGTTCGTTGACAGATAATAAATCAGGAATCAAAACATTTTCAGAATCAATGGCAAAACAAAGTTCAAATTTTTTCATTAAATGAATAATAAACCGTTGTTTGTCGTCAGGATAATCAAAATCGTTGTCATTTCGCTTCGACAAAATATCTCGCAACCATTTTAACGGCATTTCTCCGTTTTGCAATTCGATTTTATCATACGAAATAATTCGATATACAGCATTTGTCACCCAATGCGGATTTAAAATATGCGTATCTTGCAAATCAAATTCAGAAAAATGCAATAAAATTCCTAAATTATCAAGATATTCGACTAATGTTATTTGTGCTTGCTCATCTTTTACCGTTTCGTTGTTGCAAATTTCCAAAAATTGCGTATAAGAAATGAAATTTGTTGTTACCTGAATTAATTTTTCACGAATGTTGAACCATTTTTTTATCCATGGCGTATGAACCATCTCGATTTGATTCGCAACTTGCGACAAACCTTCGATAAATTTATCAATTCCTTCTCTTGTGGCACACGAAATTCGATAAAAAGCAAAAATATTCGGAAATTTTTGTCGCAATTCGGTTTCGTTTAAGCGAAAAGCAGGTTTTTGGTCAATTTTATTCATAATAACTATCACAGGCGAAGTGCCGCCAAAAGATTCTATCATTCGCAACCAATAATATTTTTTCTCATCCACGCGACCATCAAGCACCAAAACATACAAAGAACGACGAGATAAAAAGAATTGATGCGTAGAATGTAAATATTCTTGTCCACCGAAATCCCACAAATGCAACGTTATTTTAGAATGATTGCTGTCAACTTCGAAATCGTTGATATTAATTCCTTTTGTTTCGGGTTCATTTTTATCGAAAGGTAAATTTTGTAATTGTTTAATCAACGAAGTTTTGCCCGAAGCACCTTCGCCGACAAATAACACTTTTGCCTCATTGACAGGTATTTTTTCATTTTCAGAAAACCAAACTTTTATTGCCTCTTTGCCCTGTTCAATAATTTCAATAGGAACATTTTCGATATTATCTATTATTTTTAAATCAGACATAATTTTTTATTTTTTTAAAACGCAAAATTAAACAATTTTTCTCAAAAAAACAATTTTTTCGAAAAACTCTTTCCAAAATTTTCAAAAAAAATTAATATCTTTGCCCGCAAAATTTAAACGCTTAAAATGAGAACGTTAAACGAAATACAAAAAATTGTCGAACAAGAAACGACCAAAAATTTTATTTTTCAACATCAAAAACCTGCAGAATTGTACGCTCCGATAGAATATTTTCTCGCTCTCGGCGGCAAACGCATTCGTCCTGCCTTCGTTTTGATGAGTTGTAATTTGTTTTGCGACAACATCGAAAAATCGATTCCTGCGGCACTCGCTATGGAGGTTTTTCACAATTTTACCCTCGTTCACGACGACATTATTGACAATTCACCTTTGAGACGCAATTTCCCCACTGTTCATAAAAAATGGAATCTGAATCAAGCCATTTTGTCAGGTGATACGATGGTTTTTATTGCGTATCAACACTTAAATCATTTGGATTCGAAATTTTTACCGAAAATTTTGCCGATTTTTACGCAAGCCGCCATCGAGGTGTGCGAGGGTCAACAATTTGATATGCAAGAAAGCAAAACTGAAAACGATTATTTGAAAATGGCGGCATTAAAAACTTCGGCACTGCTGGCGTCAAGTCTCAAAATCGGGGCAATTATCGGCGGAGCAAATTCGCAGGATGCAGAAAATATTTATCAATTTGGGCAAAAACTCGGACTTGCGTTTCAAATTCAGGACGATTATTTGGATGTCTTCGGCAACGAAGTAACTTTTGGAAAATCCATCGGCAACGATATTGTTACAAATAAATCGACATTTTTAACGGTAAAAGCCTTTGAACTTGCCGATTCCGAATCAAAAAATGAGTTAAAATATTATTTTTCCTCGACAAATTTCCCTGCTGACGAAAAAATTCTTGCGGTAACAAAAATTTATCACCGTTTAAAAATTGACGAATTTACAAAAAATAAAATTGAAAAATTTTACAACGAAAGTTTGGAATTTTTAAACCAAATCAATGTTGTTGAAGAACGAAAAACGCAGTTAAAACTTTTTGCCGACCAACTTTTGAAGCGAATAAAATAATTTTTTACTCAAAAAATTTCTTTTTATGAATCTCGAACAAATTAAAAATCACCCAATTACACAAAAAATAATTGTTTTTTTCAAAGAACTTTGGAAGTTTTTGAAAACAAAACTTTTTATCAAAAATTTTCTCATCGCACTTGGAATTGCTATTGCGTTTTTTAGTTGTATTTTTTTGTTTTTAAACATTTTTACGCATCACGGCGAGTCGATGTTTGTCCCTGATTTTCGAAAATTATCTCTCAAGGAAGTTGAAAAAATTGCGAAATCGAAAAAATTGCGTTTCGAAGTTATTGATTCGGTTTATAATGCCGCAGATTTCAAACCTGGCACGGTTGTCGGACAAACGCCGCCGCCGAATTTCAAGGTCAAAGAAGGCAGAACCATTTTTTTAACTATCAAAACTTTCAATGACGAGAAAATTCCAATGCCCGATTTTCGCAGTGTTTCGCTTATTCAGGCAAAAGCAGATATGGAAACTTACGGCTTTAAACTCGGCAATATTCGAGAAATTCCTGCCGAACACACAGACGTTATTGAACAAAATTACAAAGGAAAACCAATTTTGCCAGGAACTTTGATTATCAAAGGCGAAACTATTGATTTAGTTATCGGCAAAGGAGACAAAAAAGATGACGACCAATCTTCCAAAAAAGACTCAATTTAATTTTTTATGACTTCGAGAAATATTCGAAACTTGCGAAAAGAACGCTGCAATAGTTGCTCCGAAAATCGAAATACCTTATTTCACTATCTTTCTCCTGCGGAAAAAGAATTGTTGAAAAAAAATCATATCTGCACGCATTACCCAAAGGGCGAGTTGTTGTTCAAAGAAGGCGACAGGGCAATGAATATTTTCTGTCTCTCGGAGGGAAAGATTAAAATTTTCAAAGAACGAAGCGGCGGCAGAGAACAAATTTTACAACTCAAGACGCCTGTTTCGTTAGTTGGTTTTCAAACCCTGTTTAACAATGGTTTTTACACCGAATCGGCTTCTGCGTTGGAAAAAGTTGTTGTCTGTACTATTGAGAAAGAAACTTTAACGCAATTAATTCACACAAATCGATTTTTTGCCTTTGAGATGACAAAACTTTTAACTAACGAAAATACATTTCTGAGTCAAAGATTAGTGAATCTCACTCAAAAACACATTCGCGGACGTATTGCAGAGTCGTTGTTGTATCTCAAAGATATTTCTGGTTTTCAAAACGACAATCTGACGCTTGATATTCAACTCTCGCGTTTAGATTTGGCAAATCTCTCAAGTATGACTTCGTGGAACGCAATTAGAATTATCTCGAACTTCGCTAACGAAGGAATTATTGGCATTGAGGGGAAGAAACTCAAAATTTTTGACCAAGAAAGACTCGAAAAAATAAGTCTTTCGGGTTAATTGTTACATTTTTGTATCTTTTTCCTCAAAAATACGAATAATATTTTCTTTGAGAGTAGAAATTAAACTTTGTTTCTTGGGTGGAGCATAAGTTTCGACTTTTTTCTCTTCTTTTTCCACCGCAACAACAACTTTTTCAACAGGTTTTATCTGTTGCATTTTTTGCATTTCGTCCAGATATTCAAAACCTTTGAGAATCAAACCTACACTTGTCGAAAAAGGTGGTTGATTTATCTCTTTAAAAGTATCGAAAACGAAATTTTCGTTGGGAAAACCAACTCGCACATCAAGTCCTGTTTTGAATTTTACCAGTTGCGGCAAATGTTTTAACAACGCACCGCCGCCTGTGAGAGCGATTCCTGCACCCAACTTGTCCATAAAACCTGAATTTTCTAACTCAAAAGCAACTGCATCGATGATTTCCTCCATTCTTGCCTGAATGATAAACGCTAAACTTTTGAAAGAAATTTCTTTTGGGTCTCTGCCGTTGATTCCTGGAATAGTTACCACCTTGTCGTCTGGAGCCAAGTCGCCGAGTGCCGAACCAAATTGGACTTTTAACAATTCTGCTTGTCGTTGCAAAATGGCACAGCCTTCTTTTATGTCGTTTGTGATAACATTTCCGCCGAAGGGAATAACGGCTGTATGTCGAATGATTCCGTCATAATAAACTGCAACGTCTGTTGTTCCGCCGCCGATGTCTAAAAGTGCAACGCCTGCTTCTTTCTCGTCATCAGTTAATACTGCGTCAGATGAGGCAAGCGGTTCGAGAATGAGTCGTTGAACTTGCATTCCCAAACGGTTAATACATTTTGTCGTATTTTTTGCCGAAGCAACGTGTCCGATAACTATGTGAAAATTTGCTTCCAGACGTTTTCCTGTCATTCCTACAGGATTTTTAACGCCTGTTTCGCTATCAACGATATAATTTTGCGGAATTACGTGAATAATTTCCTCGCCTGCCTCAAGCGGAATTTTATACATATCAGAAGTTAAAATATCCACATCTTCCTGAGCTATTTCATCTTCCTGAGACTCAATATATCGGTAACCGCGATTTTTGATACTTTTTATGTGTTGTCCCGCAATTCCGACAAACACTTGGTCGAAATTGATTCCAGATTGGTCGCGTGCTTGCTTGACGGCTTCCTGAATCGAAGCGGCTGTCTCCTCAATATTGAGAACAACGCCTCTTTTCACACCCTTTGACATTGCTTTTCCCGTTCCGATAATCCGAATTTTGCCGTTTTTTTCACGTCTCCCAATAATTGCCACGATTTTGGTTGTCCCAATATCTACGGCTGCAACGTATTCCTGAGTTGGTGTCATGATTGAGAAAATTTTTTGAACCCCAAACTCGTATGTCAATTGTTATGTCGAATACGAATTTTAATTTGTAAATTATTGATTTTGAAATACTTACGTATTTTTTGATAAAATATTTTAATCTGCAATTTTAATATTTTTTTTTGAATTTTTCGCATATTTTAAAAATTTTTTCATTTTTTTTGTAAATTTTTCTTTACTTTAACAAAAAATTATTTTTTTTACACTCAAATTCGAAATTTTTGAAAAAAAAATTTACTTTTGTGCGTTTAAAAAATACAACATTTTTCGTTAAAACGTATGAATACTTTGAAAAAAATTCGCACTTGTTTAATTTCGGTTTTTCATAAAACGAATCTCGATGAAATTGTACAAACTTTAAAAAAACTTGACGTACAATTTATTTCTACAGGCGGCACTTTTGAATATCTTGAAAATCAAGGTGTTAACGCAATAAAAGTTGAAGACCTGACTTCATTTCCTGCCATATTAGGTGGACGCGTAAAAACATTGCATCCTCAAATTTTCGGTGGAATATTAGCACGCCGAGAAAATCCTGACGATTTAGCAACTTTGCAGCAATATCAAATTCCTGAAATTGATTTGGTCATTGTTGACTTGTATCCTTTTGCTGAAACGATTGCCGCCGAATTGGAAAAAGAAGAAATACAGGATCCCAGAATGAAAAAACTTATGCATTATCAGTCATTGCTTCACGCTGTAGCGAAAAATTGCTATGATGGTTCAGAAGACTGCCTGTTTGTTTCTGCGAGTAGTTTTCTTTCAGAAGAAAGCATTGAAAAAATTGATATTGGTGGCATTTCTTTGATTCGTGCTGCGGCAAAAAATTTCAAAGATGTTTTAGTTGTTGGCTCGAAGCGACAATATTATGCACTTTTAAAATTGTTGCAAAGAAAAAACGGTGTCACCGATATTGAAGACAGACAAAATTTTGCAACTATTGCTTTCGATATTACTTCTCATTATGATTCGTTGATTTTTCAATATTTCTGTAGCAAAAACCCCTCCATTTCTAATACTTTTAAATTGAGTATTGAAAATCAAAAACATTTGCGTTATGGCGAAAATCCGCATCAGCACGCACATTTTTATGGAGACCTCAATTCTGTTTTCGAACAAATTCAAGGGAAAGAAATTTCTTACAACAATCTTTTAGACATCGAAGCGGCAATTGGTTTAATCTCGGAATTCGAAAACGAGCCAACATTCGCCATTTTGAAACACAACAATCCTTGCGGCTGTGCTTCAGGAGCAACAATTCTCGAAGCATGGGAGCGATCTTTTGCAGGTGACACAATCTCTGCGTTTGGCGGAATTTTAATTTCGAACAAAGAAATTGACAAAGAAACGGCACTTTCAATAGACAAAATATTTTTCGAAGTTTTGCTTGCCCCAAGTTTTTCAGACGAATCTCTTGAGATTTTGAAACAAAAACAGAATCGAATTTTGTTGATTCTCAAACCACGAAGACTTCCGTATACTCAGTATCGTTCAATGTTTAGCGGCGTTTTAGTGCAAACTCGAGATTTTCGTACAGAAAAGAAAGAAAATATGAAATTTGTGACTCAAGTTTCGCCTTCAGAATCAGAGATTGAGGATTTGATTTTTGCGAATAAAATTGTTAAATATTCTAAATCCAATGCGATAGTGTTGGTGAGAAATAAACAATTAATCGGCAGCGGCGTAGGACAAACCTCTCGAATTGACGCAGTTAGGCAAAGTATTGAAAAAGCGAAGTCGTTCAATTTCGATTTAAAAGACGCAGTTTTGGCGTCAGACGCATTTTTTCCGTTTTCAGATTCTGTCGAAGCGGCTTACAACGCAGGAATCACCGCAATTATTCAGCCGGGCGGCTCTGTAAAAGATAACGAAAGTATAGATTTTTGCAACAAACAACAAATTTCGATGGTTTTCACAGGTATTCGACATTTTAAACATTAAAAATTCGATTTTATCATTTTGATTTTCCCCATAACAAAAGTTGTGGGGGAATATTTTGATGCTTTTTGAGAAAATTTCGTGTTTTTTCAAAAAATATCAGAAAAATTTTTACTTTTGCCCCAAAAATAAACAAAAATGAATCAAATTCTTTATTGGTTATTTCGATTTTTCATTGGTTTTTTGGGAATTTTGCCCGTTAGGTTGGTTTATATTTTCTCGGATTTTCTTGCTTTTCTGCTTTTTTACGTTGTGAAATATCGAAAAAAAGTTGTTTTTAACAATTTACGGAATTCTTTTCCCGAAAAAAATGAGACAGAAATATCGAAAATTGCGAAAAAATTTTATCAACATTTGTGCGATATTATGGTCGAAACGTTTAAAGCATTTTCTTTCTCTGACGCAGAAATGATAAAACGTTACAAAGTTTCGAATCAGGAAATATTGACTCCGTATTTTGCAAAGAATCAAAATATTATTTTGTCTGCGGGGCATTATGGAAATTGGGAATGGGCAACGCAGTCTGTTGGTTTTCAAACCGATTTTCAATTAATTACGTTGTACAAACCGCTTTCTAACTCTTTGATAGACAAATATTTGCGAGAGCAACGTCGTTCACGAAAAGTTGAGGTGGTTTCTATCTCGGAGACGAGAAAAGTTTTTTCAGATTCCTACGAAAAACCTGCAGGTTTTGTTATGGCGGCTGACCAAAGTCCGTCCAATTTGAAACGAGCCTTTTGGGTTAAGTTTTTAAATCAAGATACTGCTTGCCTGCACGGCGTCGAAAGTTACGCAAAACTTTACAATTTGCCTGTGTTTTTTTGTAATATTCAGCGGGAAAAACGAGGTTTTTATACCGTCACTCTTTCGTTGTTGGTTGAAAATCCGCAAGATACAAAAGACGGCGAGATTTCTCAAATTTATCTCTCGGCGTTGGAAAAAATTATTTTAGAGAAACCTGAAAATTATCTCTGGTCGCACAGACGTTGGAAACATAAACGAAATTAAACTTTTTATGCCTCGAAGCACACAAAATATTCTCAAAAATATCGATTGGGTTACGATTTTTATTTTTTTATTGTTGATTTTTTTCGGTTGGATGAACATTTATGCCACCGTTTACAACGAAAAACATCACTTATTTTTCGATTTCTCGCAACGTTACGGCAAACAAATGATTTGGATTGGAGTAAGTATTTTTCTTGCTATTTTTATTATCGGAATCGACAGCCGATTTTTCCCAATTTTTGCATATTACATCTACGGTTTAACTTTATTTCTCTTATTTTTAGTGTTCATTTTTGCACGAGACGTCAACGGTGCGCGAGCGTGGTTCGAATGGAACGGCATAAAATTTCAACCTTCCGAGTTTACAAAACTCGCAACAACATTGGCAATTGCCAAATATCTCAATAACTTTGCTTTCTCGCAAAAATCCTTTCGCGATTGGGTGATTATCGGAGGAATAATTTTGTTACCTGCACTTTTAATTGTTTTACAACACGATACAGGCACAGCCATCGTTTTTGTCAGTTTAATTTTTGCACTTTACCGTGAAGGTTTGTCAGGAAATATTTTGCTATTGATTCTTTACCTCATTATTTTGTTCATTTTTTCGTTGCTTTACGATGCTTTTTACATTTCGTTCATCTTACCGATTTTCTTTTTTGCGTTATACAGTTTATATTTTCGCAATGTTAAAAAATCATTTTTTGCAATAATTATTTTCGCAATCTTTTTTGGAATTTTATTTGGAATAAAATTTTTGTGGAAAAAAAATTTCGAATGGCACGCCATTTTATCAATAACATCCATTTTAACAGGAGTAATTTTATTTATTTGGGCTTTTCAAAATCATTTGAGAAATATTAGTGTTTGGTGTATTGTATTTGTTGGTTCTGTATTTTTTTCGTATTCTGTCGATTATTTGTTCAATAATGTTTTAGAAAAGCATCAAAGAACAAGAATAAATGTGCTTTTTGGTGTTGAACAAGACCTGCAAGGTGCGGGTTACAACGTAAATCAGTCGAAAATTGCTATTGGTTCGGGTGGTTGGGTCGGCAAAGGTTGGTGCCAGGGTACGCAAACAAAATTCGATTTTGTCCCCGAACAGACAACAGACTTTATCTTCTGCACTATCGGCGAGGAATGGGGTTTCCTCGGAACTACAATTATAATTATTTTATTTATAACTTTGTTATTGCGTTTAATCTATCTTGCCGAGCGACAAACTTCCATATTTAGTCGGGTTTTTGGTTATGGAGTGGTAAGTATTTTATTTCTCCACTTTGCGATAAACATCGGAATGACAATAGGTTTGGCGCCCGTTGTTGGAATTCCGCTGCCGTTTATTAGCTATGGCGGCTCCTCGCTTTGGGGATTTACTTTGTTGCTGTTTATTTTTATTCGTCTCGACATCAATAGAAAAGAATTATTGTAAAATTTTTGTTTTTTCGAAATAAATTGTTTACTTTTGCAAAACATTTTTATTCGAAAAAAATGGAAACAGTTTATCAAGACAGATTTCAAATTGTGAATTATTTTTCTGAACACTCATTTCTTGAGTTTATTTGGCAAAATACATTAGAAATGACAGAAGAAGGTTTTAAAACTTGTTTATTCACGCAGGCTGAACTTGTTGAAAAATACAAAGTAACGAAAGAGTTATTTGATACAAAAGAATTTTTCTTTCCTATTAGTGTTCAATTACAAACTTGGATAGAAGAAACTATTTACACTCAGAAACAAAGATCGGGGGTAAAACAGTTTGCCTTAGTTATGAGTGAAGAAATTATTGCACAAGTTTCATTGGAACAAGCGGTTAATGAGGGAAAAGGGGTTTTATTTAACTCAAAATTCTTTTCCTCACGCGAAAAAGCACGACAATTTTTGATGAATTTGTAATTTTGGTACTTTTTTTTGCTATTGGTTGAAAAATCAATAGCAAAATTTTTTCGAAAATTTTTGTTTTTTTCGAAATAAATTTTTATCTTTGTGCCGTAAAACTGAAATTGGTTTTTTCTTGAAGTTCTGTCAAGAAAAATGAAAAGGGAATTAGGTGAAAATCCTAAACAGTACCCGCTGCTGTGAGTTTTTTATCAATTTTTCGAATTTCTACCGCAAAAAACGCCACTGTTCACAAAATGGGAAGGCAAATTTTCGAAAAATTAAACAAGTCAGAAGACCTGCCAGTTTCTTAATTGTTCGGGAATAAACAACTTTTTAACGTGAAAAAATATTTCTCCCTTTTTGGAATTTCTCTTTGGTTTTCCATTTTTAACATTTATCCGCAAAAATCTTCTTTGCCCGAAGTTCAACTTTCTGAAATTAAAATTTCGGCTTACAGAAATATTTTTTTCAAAGAAGATAAAAAAATTTTTCATTTCGACTCGTTAATTTTCGAAACCAATAAACATCTCTCGCTCGGCGAGGTGTTAAATCTTGCGACAGGAATTGCAATTACACAAAATTCGCCCAACGGAATTTCCTCAATTTTGTTGCGAGGAACGTCTGCGAATCATACTTCTGTGCAATGGAACGGCTTGAATATCAATTCTTTAACCACAGGAGCCGCAGACCTCTCAATTATTCCTGTTGATGCAGCAGACCAAATTTCAATAACAGAAGGTGCCGCAGCATCACTTTATGGAAGTGGAAATTTCGGCGGAGCAATCGATTTAAACTCCGTTGCGGAATGGAATAATCGACTAACTCTCAAATTATCAACAGAATACGGCAGTTTCGAAAATTTAAAAAATGCGATTTCGCTAAAAATTGGAAATGCGAAATGTCAATATCATTTTACTTTTCTAAATCATTTTGCCAAAAATAATTTTTCGTTTTTTGATTCGTACAAATTTGGAAATCCCAAAGTTTCGCAAACACATAATGAAACAGAAAATCAAGCAATTTTGCAGTCAATTTTTTGCTTACTGCCTAATAATCAACGACTTGAGTCAGGTTTGTGGTTGCAAAAAAAATCGACTAATATTCCCGCCATTATGGGTTCTTATCAGGAAAGTTCGCAAGAACAAACGGACAAAACTTTGAAATTTTACCTAAAATATTCTTTTTTTGTGCGACAAAAAAATTCTTTTTCCTTGAAAAATGGTTTTTTGCAAGATTTTCTCTACTTTTCTGACAAAAATTCTAAAATTGATTCGAAATTTTTGACGAAAAAATTTCTCACAAACTTAGAATATACGTTTTTTTACTCGAAAAATTTTATTTTCGACATCAATATCGATTATAAGTACTTAAATGCCGATATTTCGGCGTATCAAAAATTAAAAACGGAACATCAATTTGGTTTTTCGACAGGTGCGAAATGGACTACAAAAATTTGTGTTACAAATTTTTCGTTGCGTCAAGAATTTTATGAAAAAAATCACTCAACTCTTTTATTTTCAATAGGTTCGAAATTTGAAATTGTGAAAGAAAAATTATTTTCTCGAATTAATTTTGCAAATCAGTTTCGAAATCCGACTTTTAACGAAAAATATTGGGAGCCGGGCGGAAACCCGAATATTAAACCCGAAAAAGGATGGAATTTTGAAATTGCAAAAGAATATTTTTTCGAAAATAAAAAAAATTGTAAACTTTTTATTGATTTAACTGCTTATTATTCAACGATTTACGATTTTATTCAATGGATTCCAAAAACGAAGTTTTGGTCGCCTGAAAATGTTAAAACTTTGATAATCAAAGGAATAGAAAATTCTATTCATTTTGATATGAAATTTTCGAAAATTTTTATAAAAACTTCTGCAAATTACAGGTTTACAATTTCTGAAACTGCAGAAAATTACGACAAAAACCTTGATTTTACGGGCAAACAATCGATTTACGTTCCGATTCATTCTTTTCAAACACAAATTTATTTTTCGTATAAAAATTTTTATCTCTCTTATAATCAAACACTTACGGGAAAAAGATTTACAACCGCAGATAATAATGAAATTTTTGCGTTGCCATTTTATTCTTTGAGCGACATTTCTCTTGGTAAAACGTTGATTTTCAAAAAGTTAAGTGTTGATTTTCAATTTAAAACGAGAAATATTTTTAATGTTTCGTATCAAATTATTCGTGCTTACGCAATGCCGTTGCGTAATTATTCGTTTCGAATTTCTTTTATGTTTCATAATAAAAACTCTTGATAATGAAGTACTTACCAGTTTTTTTAGTTTTGTTTTTTCTCTATTCTTGCGAAAAATCTGATGAGAATTCGCAAAAAACCGACTTTTCGAGTGGAATAATTATCACAAATGAAGGTGGTTTTCAAAAAAACAATGGTTCTGTAAGTTTTTTTGACACAAAAAATGACATTTTGCGGAATAATATTTTTGATTCTGTCAATAAACGGAGTCTCGGTGATGTGGTGCAATCCTTTGCGGCTGTAAGCGGGAAAGGGTTTATTGTTGCAAATAATTCGCAAAAAATTGAAGTTGTTGACTTGAAAAGTTTTGCGTCAATAGGGGTTATTTCGCCGTTTTCGTACCCGCGTTTTGCGTTGGGTGTCAATAATTCTGAAGTTTGGGTTTCGAATGGGAAATTTCAGGGGAAAATTTACGTTATTGATGTTAAAACGTTGAAAATCAAGGATTCTGTCGATGTTGGTTTTGGTCCCGAAGTTTTGTTGCAGGTCGAAAATTCTGTGTTTGTCGCAAACAGCGGCGGCTGGGGCAGCGATAGCACAATTTCAGAGATTGATGTTGTCTCGAAAAAAGTGATAAAAACGCATTTTGTCGGCGATTTACCTGTCGATTTGGTTTCTGATTCGCAAAAAAATATTTGGGTTTTGTGTAAAGGCAAACCTTCGTATTACGCAGGCGGCAAAACGCAGGCAAAACTTGTGAAACTTGACTCGCAAACGAAACAAATTTCGTTAAATTTTGATTTGGGTTATTCAGAGATGAATCCTTTGCGTTTGTGTTATCATTATGAAAATGTTTATTTCGGTGGAGCCGACCTTGGTGGAATTTTTAAAATGAGTGAAAAAAACACAGAAATTCCAAAAACTCCGTTTTATAAACAGGAAGGCACGCAACAAATTTATGCTTTTGAAATGGCAGATTTGCATTCAGGCGAGTTAATTATTCCAACGTTGTATGTTTTGAAAGTAAAAAGTTTCGATTCTAATGGGATTTTAGAAACCGTTAATGAGAATTCAGTTGTTTTAAAAACTTATTCCGCAGGAATTGTACCCAATGGCATTTGGTTTTATTAGAAAAATTGAAAATTAGGGGAAATTTTTTGATTTTCTCTAATTTTTCTTTGAAAAAAATAAGAAATTAATTATTTTTGCACAAAAATTGAGAAAAATGAAATCAAAAAATAAATCTTTGCAAATTATTAACGCATTGAAAAAAGTTTTAACAACACAACATGGCAAATTGATTCATTCCGTTATTTTATTTGGTTCGCAAGCAACAGGAAGAGCAACAAGATTTTCGGATTTTGATGTGCTTATCGTTTTAAATGAAAATTATAATTGGAAATTTGAGCGAGAATTATCAAAATTATTATATCTTTTCGAATTACGCAATGATATTTTCATTGATGCACATTTTATTTCTGTTGAGGAATTAAATTTTTCCTTAAAAGGTAAAGATTCATTATTCATAAACGCACTCAAAAACGGTATTTACGCAAAATGAACGATAACGACAGACAAGAACTTATAAAATATCGTCTAGAACAAGCAAAAGAAACTATTGATGATGTAGAAATTTTGCTTCAATTCGACAAGATTCGTTCCGCAATAAGCAGAATTTATTATGGAATGTTTTATTCTTTGCTTGCTCTTGGTATAAAATTTCAATTTGAAACATCAAAACATCAACAACTCATTGGTTGGTTTAACAAAAATTTTATCACCTGCATGAAAAAACCGCTATGTCTTTAGCGTAGCGGATGAACGTGCTGATTTTTCGACTGTCCGTTTCAACGGGCAAATGTCGAAAAATCAAAAAAA
>DYQK01000281.1 GCA_020719385.1 Rikenella microfusus
TGCTTGAAAATCACGTTTTTCAGTTTGATTTTCTGAACGATTCTTTCGATAAATTGCCGAAAAAATTGCAGGAAATTATTAACGATTCAGAGAAACGGAAAAAGTTAGTAATTTACATTAATCCGCCGTATGTAGAAACCAACGCAAGAAAAGGAACAGAAAAGAATAAAAATGTTGGGAAAAGTGGAATTAATTTAACCAAGCAGCGAGATAAATATGAATCTTTTTTAGGCAGAGGGAAAAGAGAAATTTATGCTCAATTTTTAACTCGAATTTATAATGAGTTAAAAGGTTGTAATATTGGTGTTTTCTCTACTCTAAAAATTCTTAACGCACCTTTTTATGACATTTTTAGAAATCAATTTTTGGCAAAACTTGAAAAATGCTTTATTATTCCCGCAGATACTTTTGACAACGTGAATGGAAAATTTCCGATTGGTTTTCAAATATGGAATACAAATAAATTGGAAAAATTTGAACAAATTTTATCTGATGTTTACGACAGAAAAGGAATATTTATTGGAACAAAAAAATTTTCTTCTTATAACACCAAGAAGTACATCAACAATTGGATTTTAGAAAATCGTTATAAGGGTGAAAATAATATTTTGGGCAAAATTTTTTGTGTTGGAAGTGATTTTCAACATCAAAATTATTGCAGATTAAACAGCCCAAATATTCCAAATCAATCAGGATTCACCATAATTGATGTTTGTCTTAAAAATCTTATCGAATGTTGTATTTATTTTGCAGTTCGACATTGTATTTCTGCCACTTGGCTCAACGACCGCGACCAATTTTTATTTCCCAACGAAAATTGGGAAAACGACACAGAATTTCAAAATGACTGTTTAACGTATACTCTTTTTCACGGGAATAATTTAATTTCATCAAAACACGGTACAAATCACTGGATTCCGTTCACTGAATACGAAGTAGATTCGCGCGAAAAATTCGACAGCAATTTCATTACAGATTTTATTTTAGGAAAAATTAAGGAAAATGGAAATGGTAATTTGTTGGAAAAAGAAAAAATCCGAACAATTCCGTTAGAATTTTCGCAAGAAGCAAAAGACGTTTTCGATGCAGGAAGAGAAATTTGGAAATATTATCATTCGCAACTTTACTGTA
>DYQK01000173.1 GCA_020719385.1 Rikenella microfusus
AACTTTAAAATATCGATTATTTTAGAAAATTATTTTCAGAAAATAAAAAAACCTGCAAAAATTTTTTGAGAAAGTTTTGCAGGTGAAAATTCAAAAAAATTTTAGGGAATACTTAATTTTTTATTTTACAATTTTTTTTGTTTCAAAAAATTTCGTAGTTTTCAGTTTAACAAAATATATTCCTGCTGCGAGATGTTGAAAAGGAAGAGAGAATCTTTCATTTTGCAAAATTCCCTGTTTAATAATTAATATTTCTTGTCCTTGCAGATTGAAAATAGAGATTTTTCCAACATCTTCTTGCGGCAAAGAAAGTTCAATATTGAGATTTTCCTGCACAGGATTCGGGAAAATGTGTAGAAAATTTGAAAAATTTTGTCCTTGAACTTCTGTTTTGGGTGAGAAAGTACTATCTTTATGTGGAATATAAATTCTTTGATAAGCAAAATTGTTAAATTTGTTGCATTCATTTATAAAATTTTCTCCATTTACGACAAATAGCAAATAATAACTTCCTGATAAAATGGTATCAGTGAGAATACTGTTATTACAAACAACCGTTTGATACGCAGGTATTAGGTCTATCCAAAAAAATTTTATTAAAATAGCCTTTTCATCCAAAAAATTATTTTTTGAAAAAAATACTTTTATCGAATGTGGAATTGAAGTTCCTGTTGGCGATATGTTCATTTCAGTGAGAAAATAATGCATAATTTCATGTGTAGTATCCAAATGAGAAGTATCAAGTTCAATGGAAACGATTGCCAAATCGGGCAAAGGACGAATATTTATCGCAATATAAGAAACATTGTTGGTTTCATTTATCTCGTTCACGGCATTTCCAATATCTGCGACAAATAAAATATATTTCTGTCCCGACTCACATTTGGGAATAGTTATTTGCAAAGATTTTAACGAAGAATCTTTTGTAGAAACCGACAAAGAAGCAAGATGCGTATCAATATTTTGCTCGAAAGTTGTGTTTGTTGACAAATAAATTCCACATTTGTGAGTAACCGAAATCAACGAATTATTTCCGATATTTTTTGCCCTGAAACGTACTTGCGTTTTGTTGCCTGCTAAAATATTTGTGCTGTCGGCAGTTTGCGATTTTATAATTAAATCGGTGTAAACGTTCGAAATGATAAAATTATATCGTTCCTCGATTCCAAAACTTTGTGTTGAAAAAGGAGAGAAAATTCCGTTTTCGTTGCGAACAGGCATTGTTGTCCCATTTTTAAATAACAAATTATCGGCTTTGTCTTTTCCTGAAATTTTCATTGTACAAACACCGGCATAAGTAGTTTTTGGAACAGAAAATCGAAATAATGTATCTCCTTGATTCAATTTTAGAGTAGGTTGATTAGAAATTTCTTTAAAAGTAAAAGACAAAATATTCATTGGTTCACTTGTCGTTATTTCGATGAAAAAATCCTCACCCGTATTTATTGCGCCGTTTGTTGTTGCCGCGGGAAAAGACATTGTCCCGTTAGTACACAACCAATTTCTTGAGTAAACCGTCTGATTATTTTCTTTTTGCACGACAACTTTTTTGACGTAGGGCGGAAAATTGTCAACAATGACTTGCGTAGTGCTGTCATCAACTTTGTGAATAAGGTCTTCCATAACGATGTGAACCCGATAATTTCCGTCTCTAAATTTTGCTTCGCCGTTATGTCTTGCCATTTGTGCATCACTGCCATTGGGTTGAGTGCCTGTGTTGATTTTTGCACGAGTACGCCAAAACTGCGACGAGTCAACATTGGCAACCGAGCCATCTGTGCCGCGAGTGTTGGTGACAGTAAAGTATTGAGATGGATTTTGAGTGTGAAAATATGGAGATCCAAAATAAACGAGTTCAAAAAAACGTAACATACCTCCTTGAGGAAACCATTTATCATCAAATTTACATAATTGGTACGGAAAATCTATATTTGAATTTTGATGAGAAACACAACTTACTTGATAACCAATTCCCATTGGTATTTGTGGAATGTGATAATAATCAAACTGTGGATCGTTATACCAATTATCAGGTATTTGCACGTCGTGGGTTTCTGCTGCAATGTCAACATTTCCGTATATTTTAGGATTTTGTATGTCAGTGCAAATTACTCGATTGGCTTGATTTATAAAGAGAACTTTGCCATTATTATCCGTGTCAATTAATCTTGGTGGATTTTTTTGTGGGTCAAAGTCTTTTCCAAAAAGAAAAAATGGATTCAAGGTATTGGTGCGATCAGGTGTTAAACCTGGATGTGTTGGATGTGGAAAGTAATGTGTTGTCCTACAAAAGTGTAAATGTGGACCTCCGTCTCCACATAATCCAACAGCAATAGTATCACCTTGTTTAACTTGTTTTCCAACAACAACTTCTCTTTTAACAGAATCTAAATGCAAATAAATATCGCATTCTTTATTTGCAGTTTCTATAACAACAGCATTTCCTACTTGCACATCTCCAACAAATTTCACAGTACCATTGCGAACAGCAACAACAACTGAAGAGTCAACGTAAGAATGAGTATTGATATTATAATCGTGAATATCAATACCATCGTGAAAACCACTGTATGTATCACAAAAATTTTGTGTTACACAGAAATTATTGTTTTTTACAGGCCATATTTGCCCTTTCGCATTACAAAAAAGAATGAAAAAGACAATGCCTACTGCAAAAAAATGTTTCAAAGTTTTCATAAAATTTATTTTCTTTTGAGTTGATAATACAAAGTTTCGAATTGTGTTTTTACAAAAAAAGAATTCTCATCGATTTTGTGTAGCCGTTTTTCTGAAGTAATAAAAACACTTTGTGTACGGGTGGGTAATACATAATTCATTACTTCCTTTCCATTCTTCAAATCAAAAAGTATAAAATACCATTTTGATTTTGTGCTACAAATTTCTTTATCTGAAAATAGCAAAATCAAATTTAACTTTTCGAAAACGTATATAGGAAAAGTTGTTATTGCAGAATAATCATTTTCAATTTTCCACAATATTTTTCCATCTTCAGAGTTGATAAAAAATTTGTTTTTGGCAGTAAATAACATCATATTTTTACCATCATTACAGAAAAGACTCTCACTTCCCCATGGCAAACTATCTTTTATTAACTGATAGTTTCCATTTTTATGAAGTAAATACAAACTTAAGCGAGTACTGTCCGTAACTCTTCCAGAATCAATACCCATAAGTGCTATGTATTCTGCATTGTCGGATATAGATAAAGAGGTAGGATATTTTTTTGGAGAAACCTTTCTCCATAATTCTTCTCCACGAAAATTATATAGAGTAAAGAAAAATATCGGATAAGAATTATCTTGGAATGTACTATACAAAACAATATGTCCATCACTTGACATTGAAATTAAATATGTGCCACAATGTTTATCTATGTGTTTAACTTCTTTACCGTTAGCATCGAAAAAAACTAAGTGAAAAGTATCGCGTGTTTTTCCGGGTCCATACCAGTTTTTTTTGTTTTTCTCACTGCTGATTTTTGTGCCGAACTTTACAATAGTTTTTAAGTCATCAGAAACAAAAGTAAAACCCATTATTTCTGTTTTAAATTTCAAACCATTGTTTAAGCAAATTGTTAACGAGTCAAGTGTCTTGTTTCTCTCGTTATTCCACACTTTTTCTTCATATCCAACCATTTCACCGTTTGGTGAATATAAAGCCTTTGTACTGCGAGGAATATTCCATCGATTATGCACGCTGTCAACTTTTACCAACTCCAGCCAAACATTAGTAGTTTGTGCAAAAAGGAAGTTATTTGTCGTCAATAACAAATAAAAAAGAAATGAAAAGAAAAAAGTTTTCATTGAAAATTAATTTTTAAAATGAAATTTGTACCAAAATTTTTTATTTTCTTCCAGAATGAGAAACAAATTATCAACATAATTTAAGGTTTTTCTATCTCGACTTCTCAAAAAACCAATATTTTCTGCAAATAATTTTTCTCCTGTTCGAAAATTTAGCAAAATTAATTGCCAATTATAATTTCCCCCACGAAGGTAACGTCCCATGTCTAAGATTACGATTCGGTTACTATTAGGGAAAAATAAAATGTCATCAGAATATGCATTGTGTAAATTGTTAAGATTCCACATTAATTTATTTTCAGACAAGTCAATTAAAAACATTTTATTCATCGACAAATACATCAAATAATTTTCGTTAAAAAAGATTAAATTTGCTTGATATACCGAATCTTGAAAAGAAAAAGAAAACAATTCTTGTCCATTTTGCGAATAAATTTTCACTTTATTTTCCTGCTTAGTTGTATATGAAACAGCAATTCTATCTGCTTGCGAGGAAATAACGGCAGATGTTATATACTGTAATTGACAAGTATCAATTTGTTGTTCCCATTTGGTATTGCCAAGCGTATCAAATAAGGTTAATTTTTGTGAAGCAAAAATTGTATAGCCATTATTTGACATATCAATACCAATAAATCCAATTACTGTTTTATTTGGTTCATATTTCAGTAGTTTCCCATCTGAATTGTAAAATAACAAACCACAATGAGATTCTGTGTATTCGGGTTTTACAATTGTGTTGCCATTTTCAGAAATGAATGTTTTCCAACTATGACGAAAATCTGTGGCAAACTTTCTACCAGAATTTAACATAATTGTATCAAATATAACGTATCCATTACGTGTACTATATCCGAATTTTCACACCCAACAATTTTTCCACTCTTGGCAACTAAAAGTCTGGTCGACTCAGTGATGGGCAATTTTGTCTTAGACTTTTTAAGAGAGTCAGTTTGTACCTTTTCTCTTTGCTCAACCTTTACCAACTCCAACCACACGCTGTCGTTTTGGGCGAGAAGAGTTGTGTTTATCGCAAAACACACAAAAATTATAAACCATTTTTTCATACAAATGAAAATTTAAAAAATGAGAAATGAATAAAGTGTGAACCTTTACTAAAATTTTTCAACTCATCTGAGGTATCGCCAAACACCTGTAAATAATTGAAAGTAAAGGAACACACTCTTGCGAGTGCGTTCGCTACACTTTATTTCTCCATTTACGAAAAATTTGGCGATTTTCAGATGGGAGAAATGTCGTTAGCAACGCAATATTTTATGTAAAATTACATTTCCCAAAACGAAAAATATATTTGTTCAAATGGGTGAAGTTCATTCCTGGGTACA
>DYQK01000174.1 GCA_020719385.1 Rikenella microfusus
ACAATGCTAAGAAGCCCATTTGTCTTCAGCAAAGGGGTAATTCACCTTTGCAATTTGAAATTTTTTGAAAATTTTGTTTATATTCTTGAAAATCAATTTGTTAAAATGGAATTTAAAAATTATTACGAGATTTTAGGTGTCTCAAAAGATTCTACGGCAGAGGAAATAAAAAAAGCGTATAGAAAATTGGCGTTGAAGTATCACCCTGATAAAAATCCGAATAATCCTGCCGCAGAAGAGAAATTCAAGGAAATTGCTGAGGCTTATGATGTTTTGAGCAATTCTGATAGTCGAAAAAAATTTGACGAATGGAAAAATATTCGTCAGAATAGTTATTCGCAGCCTAAGAATTCGCAAAATTATTCTTATTCGCAGAACGACAAAGAGACAGATTCGGTTTTTTCTGAGTTTTTTAAACAATTTTTTAACAAAAATCAGCAAAAATATAATTCTGACCTTTTCAAAGGTGCGGACAAACACGGGAAAGTAACTATTGATTTGGAGGAGTCGTTTCTTGGTTCTGAACGAATTTTGAATGTTCACAACGAAAAATTGCGTTTAAAAATTAAACAAGGAATTGCAAACGGACAAACATTGAAAATTAAGGGGAAAGGTGAATTTTCAAAATTTGGAAAAGACAAAGAACGCGGCGATTTGTATGTAAAAATTGTCATTCGCGAGCATTCGCTTTTCAAAAGAGAAAATAATGATTTGTTTTGCGACAAGTTTGTTGATATTTATACGGCACTTTTGGGTGGGAAAATTTCTGTGGTAACACTCAGGGGCGAGGTCAACATTACAATTCCGCAGTGCAGCGAGTATGGTAAAGTGTTGAAAATCAAGGGTTATGGAATGCCGCTGTATGAGAATCCGACAGAACTTGGCGATTTATATGTTACTTTGAAGTATGTTACTCCGAAGAGTTTGTCTCTGAAGGAAATTGAATTATTAACTCAACTTTCAAATTTTTCGAAAAATAATTAAAAAATTGTTTAATTTATGAAAAAATTTATTACTTTGGTAAGAAATTTGCACTTGATTTTTGTAAAATATTCTATACTTTGCCCGCACTCAAATGCGCGAAATACTTGAAAATATGCAAATAGAAAAACGTATTGCCATCCTAAGACAGGTGAGTATTTTCTCCGAGGTGGATGAAAAAATTTTATGGCAACTCGCTTCGATGCTCGGAAATTTTTCTGTCGTCGAAGGGGAAACTGTTTTTTGCAAAGGCGATGTCGGAAATGCGATGTATATCATTGTTCACGGAAAAGTGAAAATTCACGATGGCGATTATGTGTTTACTACTCTCGCTGATGAAGATGTTTTCGGTGAATATTCGTTGATAGACAATAAATTGCGTTCCGCTTCCGTCACGGCGTTGGAAGAAACTGAACTTTTGCGTTTCGACCAGGTGAATTTCTATCAACTTCTCGATGCAAATGCAGAGTTTTCCCGCGGCGTCCTTCGCTCGATGGTTAAACGTCTGCACGACAAAGATTTTCTCGAAGAAAAATTGGCAGAAAGTAACTTAGAGATTTCGCAGCAAAAAGAGCTTTTACAACAACAGGCAACGCAGTTAGAAATTGCAAATCAAGATTTACAGACTCGCGAGGAAGCGTTAGCCGAGATGGTTGATAAATTGGAGGAATTGTATTTTTTGAACGAGGAGAAAAATCGACTTTTAGAAAAACAAAAACAAGAAATTGGGACACAAAATCTCGAATTAATGCAGCAAAAAGAAGAAATTTTGTCTCAATCTGAACAGTTAGAGTTTGTGAACGCAGAATTGGAGAAATTGTCCATTGTGGCAAGCAAAACCGATAATTCTGTCGTTATTCTTGATAAAAACGGCGATATTGAGTGGGTCAACGAAGGGTTTACGAGAATGCTGGGAATGAGTTTTGCCGAATATAAACAATTATATGGAAATAATTTATTTCAGGTAAGTTTAAATCCTGATATTCGCGAGGTCGTAAATCAAAGTATTAAACACAAACAATCTGCGATTTATACAGGAAAAACGTTAAATAAACAGGGAAAAGAAATTTGGATTCAGACAACATTGACACCTGTTTTGGATGGAAATGAACATTTAACGCAATTAATTGCTGTCGAAACGGATGTCACTCAAATGAAATTGGCTGAAAAGAAAATTGCGAAGCAAAATCAAAATATCACAGATAGCATTCAATATGCCCGAAGGATTCAGCAAGCATTAATGCCGTTAGATGAGGTTTTAAACTCAATATTTCCTGAAAATTTTGTAATGTATAAACCCAAAAATATCGTTAGCGGCGATTTTTACTGGTTACACACGGTGAATATTAATTCTACAAAAGCGATAATGCTTGCTGTCGGTGACTGCACAGGTCACGGCGTTCCGGGTGCGTTTATGAGTTTGCTTGGAATCTCGTTTTTAAACGAAATTGCAAGTAAAATTTATTCTCTCGAAGAGTTAAAAGCATATAAAGTTTTAAATTTTTTGAGAGAAATGGTGAAAAAAGCGTTGCGGCAGACAGGAAAAGAAAACGAAGCAAGAGACGGAATCGATATTGCGTTGTGCATTCTCTCGCCGATGAGTAATAAAAATGTTTTTTTGCAATATTCAGGTGCAAATTCGCCGATGTACGTGATAAAATCAAATTCGACAAAGTCTTTTATGGAAGGTGAAGACGAAGGTTTTCGCGGCGATTTATTGGAGTTAAAACCTGACAAAATGCCCATTGGAATTCATCTCAAGGAGAAAGATACTTTTGCTCAAGAAGAAATGGAACTCGAAGAAGGAGATGCAATTTATATGTTTTCTGACGGCTACGTAGACCAATTTGGAAGTGAATTTGTTTGTAAATTTCTTTCGAAACGGTTTAAACAATTATTAATTGACACTCAACATTTTTCCATCAAAAAACAATACGATATTTTGGAACAAACCCTAAGCGAGTGGAAAGGCGAACGCGAACAAGTCGATGACATTCTCGTTATGGGCGTAAGAATTCCGATAAATTTCGATTTTGAGTAAGTGAATTTTTTGTTTTTCGAAAAAAATTTATTATATTTGCAAAAAATTATTTTTTCACTCACCAATAAATTCTAAATTTTATGCTTATCCCATTGAGCAACGAAGTGATTTTTAAAAAAGCGTTTTCTGACCCATTTGTGTTGCAGGGTTTTGTCAAAGATATTGTCGGAATAGATTTTATCCCAGGAAGAGTTGAAACAGAAAAACGTTTTCGCCCATCTGTCGGTCCAATTGATGTGCGTTTCGATATCTTCGCAGAATCCCAAGACAAAAGAGTCGTTGTCGAAATACAGAAAGTCGATTATGATTATAATTTTGACAGATTTCTAAATTATTTTTGCACCGCAATTATTGAGTTGCAAAAAAATTCTAAATCGTATAAAATTGAGAAAACCGTTTATTGCATTGTCGTTATTACGTCAAATTATGTTTTGCAGACAGAAATGATTAAAGACGATTACTTGGTTGTTGACCTAAATCCCCGAAATAGTGAGAATATTCAGCGAAAAATTTATGGACATAAATTAATTTTTTTAAATCCGAGTTACAGAAATTCGCACACAAATGCATCTATCTCGGAATGGCTGAAATTTATCACTGCTTCGATGAAAGAGTGCGAACCTTCCGATATTAAAACTAAAAATTCTTTTATTCAGCGTGCAGTTTCCCTCATTGATGAAAATTGTGTTTCTCCCGAAGAACGAAGTTTAATGTTCGAGGAAAGCGGACGAAAAATAGTGCAAGAAGCCGCTTATGAAAAAAAAATTAAGGAGGGGAAAAACGAAAGAGAAATCGAAATTGCCACCGAAATGATAAAAAACGGTGAATCTGACGAAAAAATTAAAAAGTACACTGCACTCGAGGACGAAAAAATTTTCGAATTGCGACAACAATTAAACATTTTTCAATAAAATAAACATTTTTATGAATCGTTCAATTTTACTATTTCTCTTTCTCTTGGGAAATATTTTTCTCACAAACGCACAACGAGACTCTGCAAGTGCCATTGCGGGCGGGCAAGAAGCCGAGATTGCGTACAACCGCGGCGTAAAAAATTATGTGCAAAGAAATTTGGAACAAGCCATTCGAGATTTCTCAAATGCGATTTTGTTGAATTCCAATTTCGAAAAAGCGTATCTCAACAGAGCAGGTATAAATGCAGAGTTACTCCGTTTTAATGACGCAATAGCCGATTACGGCGAGGTTTTGCGTATCAATTCCAACAACGCAAACGCACATTTCGGGCGAGGTTTCGTTTATTTCTCGCAAAATAATTACCAAAAAGGTCTCGAAGATTTTCAAAATGCCATTGCAAAGGGTTTTGTCGAGGCAAAAACGTATTATTATTCGGGAGTTTGTAAATTTTATCTCGAAAATTTTGATGGAGCAATTCAAGATTTCACTCAAGCAATTCAAAAAAAATCCGATTATGCCTACGCATACAACGACCGAGGAAGTGCGAAACGTAAAATCAAAGACCTCGACGGAGCAATTCTTGATTACTCCGAAGCAATTAAAATTCAGCCAGACCTTGCCCTTGCGTTCAACAATCTCGGAAGTGCAAAACAGAAAAAAGGTGACTTAAAAGGAGCAATCGAGGAATTTTCAACTGCCATTCGACTACAACCAAATTATTATCTCGCCTACAACAATCGCGGAAGTGCTAAATTTGATATGCAAGATTATCAAGGAGCCATCGAAGATTTTAACAAGTCAATAGAGTTAAAAAAAGATTATGCTTTTGCGTATAACAATCTCGGAACGGCAAAAATGAAGTTAAAAGATTATAAAGCCGCCAAAGAAGCTTTCGACAAGGCTATTTCTATTGATGCGAAATATGGTTATGCGTATTGCAACCGCGGAAGTGCAAGAGAAATGTTGCAAGATTTTGATGGTGCTTGTCAAGATTGGAGAAAAGCCTCTGAACTTGGAATTAAAGATGCAGAAATTTATATTTCTGACTGCAAATAAAAGTTCTCCCTGATTCCAAAACCTGTCAAATACTTGACAGGTTTTTTTTCGAAAAAAAATTTATTTTTTTTGTGAACTTTTTACTTTTTCGAGTCTTATATAAAAACTTTTTTGTAA
>DYQK01000175.1 GCA_020719385.1 Rikenella microfusus
GGGTAATTCACAAGTTGTGTTTAATCCAATTAAAAAATTGGTTGTCACAGCACATTTTGATGAAAAAATGACTAAAAACAAATAGATTATGAAAATAACTTATGACTACGAAGTTGATGCACTTTATATCAAATTAACCAATAAACAAATTTTTAAAACAGAAGAAGTTACCGAAAATATAAATATCGATTTTGACGAGGAAAATAAAATTGTTGGAATCGAAATTTTGTATTTTGTTCAAAAATATAAACAAGAATTTTTTCCAGTTTTTAAAGAAGTGGAATATTCTGTTTGGAAAATGCAAGAACTTCAAATGGTTTAAAAAATTTTTTCACAGACAGAAATAAAAATTCTTATTTTTGTCTGTTTTTTTATTTTTTTCGAATTTTTTTTTTGCGAAAAGTAAATTTTTTCCCAAAATTCTATTTTCAAAAAAAACTAATTTTTTTATTTTTTCGAAAAAAATTACTTTTTTCACAAAAAAACCTGTTGAAAAATAAATTTTCAACAGAGTTTTTGTTTAATTTTTCAAAAAAATATTTTTAATGTCTGCGAATGGGATTTAAACGCGGTGGTTCTTCTATTGCATTGACGGTTAATTTGCTGTACTCTCGTTGTCCTGTGCCTGCAGGAATCAAATGTCCGACAATAACGTTCTCTTTCAACCCTTCTAAATCGTCATGTTTTCCCTGAATTGCGGCTTCGTTGAGAACTTTCGTTGTCTCTTGGAATGACGCTGCGGAAATAAAACTTTTTGTCTGCAAAGCGGCGCGCGTTATTCCTTGTAAAATCTGATTTGAAGTGGCTGGAACCGTGTCTCTTGCTTCGATTAACTGTTTATCTTTGCGTTTGAGCATAGAATTTTCGTCTCGCAAACGTCTAACGGTGACGACTTGCCCTGCTTTGAGAGTTTCGGAATCTCCAACTTCAACAATTACTTTTTTACCGTAAATCTTGTCGTTTTCCTCCATAAATTCCCATTTATCAACCACTTGCCCTTCGAGAAATGTTGTATCGCCGGGGTCGAGAATCTCAACTTTTCGCATCATTTGTCGCACAATAACTTCGAAATGTTTGTCATTGATTTTTACACCTTGCAAGCGATAAACCTCTTGCACTTCATTGACAATGTATTCCTGAACTTTTGTCGGTCCTTTGATTGCCAAAATGTCTGCAGGAGTAATTGCACCGTCTGATAAAGGAGTGCCTGCTTTTACGGGGTCGCCGTCTTGAACTAAAATTTGTTTTGTCAAAGGAACGAGATAACGTTTAACATTGCCTGTTTTGGTGGTAACAGTAATTTCACGATTTCCTCTTTTGATTTTTCCCATTCCAACAACGCCGTCAATTTCTGCGACAACAGCAGGATTCGAAGGATTTCTTGCTTCGAATAATTCGGTCACACGAGGCAAACCTCCTGTGATGTCTCCTGATTTTCCCACTTTGCGAGGAATTTTTGCAAGAGTTGTTCCCATAATGATTTTGTCTCCATCGTTGACCATCAAGTGCGCTCCGACAGGCAAGTTGTAAACAATAATTCGTTCACCTGACTCGTTTAAAACTGCGATTTCAGGGTTTTTGGTTTTGTCTTTTGTCTCAATAATTACTTTCTCGCGAAAACCTGTTTGTTCATCGGACTCTTCTTTGTAAGTTATGCCTTCGATGATGCTTTCGAAAGAAGTTTTTCCTGTAAATTCAGAAACAATTAACGCATTCCAAGGATCCCAGTCACAGATAACCTCGCCTTTTTTTACCTCAGCTTCATTTTTCACAAATAAACGGGAGCCGTAAGGAACATTATGTGTTGTCAAAACGATTCCTGTGTTTTTGTCAATAATTCGAAGTTCAGCCATTCGACCAATAACAATATCAACTTTATTGCCCGAAGATTCAGTATATTCAACGGTACGCAATTCCTCAAACGAAGCGATTCCGTTGTATTTTGCGGTAATATTCGATTCCGTGCCGATAGAGTGAGCCGCACCTCCAACGTGGAAGGTTCGCAGCGTTAATTGCGTTCCAGGTTCGCCGATAGATTGTGCTGCGATAACACCGACAGCCTCGCCCATTTGCACCATTTTGCCTGTTGCCAAATTTCTTCCGTAACATTTTGCACAAACACCTTTTCGAGACTCGCAAGTTAAAACTGAACGAATTTCGACTTGGTCAATAGGTGATTCCTCGATTTTTCTACAAACATCTTCAGTAAATTCCTCTCCTGCGGAAATAATTAATTCTCCCGTTTGCGGATGATGAATATCGTGGACAGAGGTTCTTCCTAATATCTTTTCCGACAAAGACTCAACAATTTCTTCGTTATTTTTCAACGCCACAGCGATTAAACCTCTCAAAGTTCCGCAATCTACTTGAGAAATAATAACATCCTGCGAAACATCGACAAGTCTTCGAGTGAGATAACCTGCGTCTGCGGTTTTCAATGCCGTATCGGCAAGACCTTTTCTTGCTCCGTGAGTGGAGATAAAATATTCCAAAACGGAAAGTCCTTCTTTGAAGTTTGCAAGAATCGGGTTTTCAATAATTTCTGAAGTGCTTGCACCTGATTTTTGTGGTTTTGCCATCAAGCCTCGCATTCCTGCTAACTGACGAATTTGTTCTTTCGAACCACGCGCACCAGAGTCAAGCATCATATAAACGGGGTTAAAACCATCATCGTGAGACGCAAGTTGCTTCATAACGGTTTGAGTTAATGTTGCGTTTGTATGCGTCCAGATGTCAATGATTTTATTATATCGCTCTGTGTCGGTGATTAGTCCCATCGAATAATTCATCATAACTTCTTCGACTTCTTTGTAACCTTTCTGAATCAATTCTTCTTTTTCCTTTGGAATCAAAACGGACTCAAGATTAAACGACAAACCACCTTGAAAAGCCATTTTATAACCTAAATTTTTAATCGAATCGAGAAATATTGATGTTCCTGCGATTCCTTTTTTCTTTAAAACGACACCGATAATGTCTCGAAGAGCTTTTTTCGTTAAAAGTTCATTGATATAACCAACTTCTTTTGGAACAACTTGGTTAAATAAAATTCTTCCGACAGTAGTAGAAATCATTTTAATTTCTTTATAACCGTCTTTCGAAGTTACGAGCATTCGAATATCAACTTTTGCATTGAGATGTGCTTTTTTCTCGTTGTACGCAATAATCGCTTCTTCGGGAGAATAAAATTTCAACCCTGAACCAACAATGGGATATTCGGGGCGATTTGGTCGTTCTTTTGTCATGTAATAAAGTCCGAGAACCATATCTTGCGAAGGCACCATAATCGGAGCTCCATTTGCGGGGTTCAAAACGTTGTGAGAGGCAAGCATCAACATTTGTGCTTCTAAGATTGCTGAATTCCCCAAAGGTAGATGAACAGCCATTTGGTCGCCGTCAAAGTCTGCGTTGAAAGCGGTACAAACCAACGGGTGAAGTTGAATGGCACGTCCTTCGATGAGTTTCGGCTGAAAAGACTGAATTCCGAGACGGTGTAATGTCGGAGCGCGGTTTAACAAAACAGGATGCCCGCGTAAAACATTCTCTAAGATGTCCCAAACAACCGAATCTTTTCTGTCAACAATTTTTTTCGCAGATTTTACCGTCTTCACAATTCCTCTTTCGATTAACTTGCGAATAATAAACGGTTTATAGAGTTCTGCTGCCATTTCTTTGGGCAGACCGCATTCGTGCAAATGCAATTCGGGACCAACAACAATGACGGAACGAGCCGAGTAATCAACGCGTTTTCCTAATAAATTTTGTCGAAAACGACCTTGTTTTCCTTTTAAACTGTCGCTCAAAGATTTTAACGGTCTATTTGCGTCAGTTTTCACTGCGTTTAACTTTCGAGAATTATCAAAAAGAGAGTCAACGGATTCTTGCAACATTCGTTTTTCGTTTCTCAAAATAACGTCTGGGGCTTTGATTTCGATGAGTCTTTTGAGACGGTTGTTGCGAATAATCACCCTTCGATATAAATCGTTGAGGTCAGATGTAGCAAATCTGCCGCCGTCAAGAGGGACTAATGGTCGAAGTTCAGGCGGAATAACGGGTAAAACTTTCATTATCATCCATTCGGGACGATTCTGCATCGGCGCTGCGCGAAAATCCATAACGATTTTCAAGCGTTTGAGTGCTTCAGTTTTTCGTTGCGTAGAAGATTCTTTTCCTGCTCTGTCGCGAAGTTCACAAGCAAGAGATTCTAAATCGAGACGGATTAATAAGTCGTAGAGAGCTTCTCCGCCCATTTTTGCGATGAATTTATTGGGGTCGGAGTCTTCGAGTAATTCATTTTCTCGCGGAAGGGCTTCCATGATGTTCATATATTCCTCTTCGGTGAGAAAATCAAGTTCTTTGATTCCGTCGTCGCGTTTTATTCCAGGCTGAATAACCACGTAACGTTCATAATAAATAATGTTGTCTAATTTTTTGCTGTTTATGCCCAAAAGGGCGCCGATTTTATTGGGTAATGAACGGAAATACCAAATATGAGCAATGGGAACGATAAGGTTGATGTGTCCTGTTCTCTCTCGTCGTACTTTTTTCTCGGTTACCTCGACTCCGCATCGGTCACAGACAATTCCTTTGTAACGGATTCGCTTGTATTTGCCGCAGTGGCATTCGTAATCTTTCGTTGGACCAAAGATTCGTTCACAAAATAATCCATCTCGCTCGGGTTTGTAAGTGCGATAGTTGATGGTTTCGGGTTTTAACACTTCTCCACAAGAACGGTCTAATATCTCTTCAGGAGAAGACAAACCGATAGTAATTCGAGTAAAATCACTTTTGAGTTTGGTATCGCGTTTGATGGTCATATATTTGGAAGTGTATGAAGTTGCAACTCATCTTGCAATTCACAAAAATTTATCTATTTGATTTTCAACCATTTAGAAAAAAATGTTTTACAAATTGCAAATCTGCAAAGTAAATAAAAATTTCTCAATTAAACAAAACTTTTCCCAAACTTTTTTCATTATTTTTTCATAAAATATTTTGAACATTGTTAAAACTAAAATATTTGTCAAATTTTTCGAAAACCTGACAAGTTTTTTTTGTTAAACTTTCTCGATTTTCCATTCTTTGAACTTAAAATCAAGAGAA
>DYQK01000064.1 GCA_020719385.1 Rikenella microfusus
GTCGATTTTTATCCAATTTATTCCGCGCCAAGCACATTTGTAACTCAACATTTCACAAAATTTCCCCAACGCAACAGACGACAAACTCCGAGCCAAACAGTGATTTTTTAGTAAACCACTCAGGTGCAAATCCTCTACGCAAATGCTACGAATTTGGTTATCACTCGTCAATAAATGCGTAACTTGATGCAAATAATTTAACCGTTGATTATCAATTTTCTCGTAACATTTCGCAACTTTGATTCTTGATTTCTCTCGATTTTTGCTATTAATATTTCTTCCATTTTCATCCTTAATTCTTTTTTTGCGAGAATGTTTTTTCTGCAAAAATGTCAATCGTTTTGTTGATTTTTCCAAATATTTCGGATTTTCAAAAACTTTTCCATTCGAAGAAGTGGCAAAATTTTTGATTCCTGTGTCGATTCCGATAGTTGTTGCAGCAGAAATTTCCTGTTTTTTCTGTTCAACTTGTTGAGTATCAACGAGAATACTCGCAAAATATTTGCCTGATGCAGTTTTTTCGATGGTAACATTTTTGATTTTTCCACGAAAATTCCGATGTAAAACGATTTTTATATCTCGAATTTTTGTAATCGTCAACAAATTTTTTTCAAAATCGATTTTCGAAAAAGACGGACAATGAAAACTTTGTCGATTATTTTTTCGAGATTTAAACTTCGGAAAACCTTTTTTTGTTATGAAAAAACGTTGAAAAGCAAAATCTAAATTCTGCAAAGCAACTTGTAAACTCTGACTGTTGACTTCTTTTAACCATTTCGTCTCTTCATTTTTTTTCAAAACGGGCAATTCAGCCTGCATTTCGTAATATGAAATCGAAGTTTTGTCTTTTTCATAAGAAGCAATCCGTTTTTTGAGAAAATAATTGTAGACAAAACGCACACAACCAAAATGTTTCGCAAACATTTCTTTTTGCGATTTTGTGGGATAAATTCGATATTTGTAAGCACGTAACATCTTTGGCGGATAACTTTTGCAAAATTAATATATTTTTTCGAAAAAGCAAAACAGAAATTAATTTTTTTTAATTTTTCGCAATGTGTCCGTAAAACGGACAGTCGAAAAATCAACACGTTCCGCTACGCTAAAGACATCGCGGTTTTTTCGTGCAAAGATAAAAATTTTTTCAATAATTTAAAATTATTTTTTCGAAAAAACATTATTTTGTTTTCGAAAAAAATTATACTTTTGTCTTTTCAAAAAAAAAGTAAAATAAAAATAACTTTTTTTGCGTTTATCTCTAAAAATAAGTTTTTTTGTTATGAAAATTAAAGTAAAAATTTGTGTTATTCTGATGTTTTTGAGTGCGAATATTTTTGCTCAGAATCTCAAAAAAGCGTTTCAACTTGTTGAAAATAAGAAGTTTGACGAGGCTATGGAAATTTTTAATAAGTCTGTGGAAAAGAAAAAAAACATTATCGTTGCCAAATACGGCATTGCGTTGGTTTTGAGCGATTCTACGAATCCGCAGCGAAATTTGAGTCGTGCTTTTCGACAGATTTCGAGTTTGAAAAAAAGTTTTCCTGCTTCTTTGAAAGAAGACAAAGAAATTGCCGAGAAAGAATTTTCGATTACCGAGCAAATTATTAATGAAACTGAAGAAAAAATTGTTCAAAGTGCGTATTCACAGGCAAAAAATTCTGTTCAAGGACTCAATGATTTTATTTTGGGTTTCAATAATGCGTCAATAATTGCTGAAGCAACGCAACTTCGCAACGAGAAGGCGTATCAAGAGGCATCGCGGGAAAATACGCCGAAGGCGTATCGCGAGTTTTTCGTTCAATATCCCGATGCGGAGCAAGTCATTCAAGCAAAATTGAACTATGAAACTTCGTGGAGAGAAATGTACGAGAAAGCTGCGTCTGAGGGAGAATATTCCACTTTAAAACGTTTTCGAGATGAAAATCCGAGTTATCCGTTTTATGAGGAAAGTTTCGAGAAAGATGAAAAATTGGCACAGCAAGGAACATTCTTAGAGTTAAATCGCAAATTTAAACCCGAAAATGCGGAGAAATACGACCAATATATTCGTTCTGCCGCACCCAAGGAACTCGCTTTTGTTGTGGTGCAACGACTAATGGAAACTTCTATTCAGACAAAAAATTGGAATGCGGCTATTGATGTTTTGAAAAAATATCAACCATTTTTCCCAAAAGATTCGCGTTTTGATACATTGATAAAAATTTTGCAAGCACCCACACAAAACGTTCGCGTGCAAGAAATTAGCAACAACATCAACACAGAAACAGGAAATGAATATGCTCCCGTTTTGACGGCAAACGGTAAATATCTCTATTTTTGCGGCAGAGACCGAACAGATAATTTGGGTTACGAAGATATTTTTGTCTCGATAAATGAAAACGGACAATTTCAAAAAGCCCGACTAATCAACGGAATAAATTCAGATTTTGCCAACGAAGCACCGCTTTGTGTCTCGGCAGATGGAAGTTTGTTGGTTTTATTCTCCGAAGGCGATTTATATTTCAGCGAAAGAACGCAAAACGGTTGGACAGAAAAAAGAGCATTCTCCATTAACTCAATGAATTTTTGGGACGCAGACGCAACAATGGCTGCAAACGGGCAAGCAATTATTTTCACCTCCGAAAGAGAAGGAAATGTCGGTAATTTTCACCGATTTAACTCTCCTTTTCACGGCGGAAATTGGGGCAATCTTGATTTATATATTTCTGTGAAAACCGCAAAAGGCTGGAGCGGACCAATGAATTTGGGCAACACGGTCAACTCGCCGTTTGCAGAGAGAAGCCCGTTTTTGCATCCCGATATGAAAACTTTGTACTTCGCATCAGACGGACACGCGGGTTTGGGAAAATTAGACATTTTTAAAACCACACGATTGAGTGATACTTCTTGGGCTTTGTGGAGCAAACCTGTCAATTTGGGCAAAGAAATTAACTCTGCCGACAATGATTTCGCTTATATTATTTCGACAGATGGGGAATTTGCATATTTCGCAAAAGGCGGCACAAATTCTTACGATATTTTTATGATGGACATTCCTGAAACGGCGAAACCCGAAGAAGTTTCCACCGTTTCGGGCAAAATTGTTGATGAAAATGGCAAACCCTTAGAAACGACTATTGAGTGGGTTGATTTGGAAAAAAATCAAATTATTGGTTCGGCAAAAAGCGATATTTCTGATGGCACATATTTTATTGCGTTGCCGCTTGGGAAGAATTACGGTTATTATATCAAAAAATCGGGTTATTTCGGGCTTTCAGGAAATATCGATTTGAGAAATACGAGTAAAAAAGTCGATTTATCGCAAAATTTTATTCTCAATTCAGAAGAGGTAATTCTAAGTGGAAAAGTGAGTATTTCGTTGAAAAATATCTTTTTTGATTCGGGAAAATATGAGTTAAAATCTTCTTCTTTTCCCGAATTGAACCGTTTAATAGAGTTTTTAAATCGTTTTCCTGGTTTAAAATTTGAAATTGCTGGACACACCGATAGTCAGGGTGATGACGAATCGAATCGCGTTTTGTCTGAAAATCGGGCAAAATCTGTTCTGGAGTATTTGGTGAAAAACGGTTGTAAACGAGAAAATTTGAAAGCCGTTGGTTATGGTGAAAAAGTTCCTGTTTCGACTAACGAAAGCGATGAGGGCAGAGCGAATAATCGCCGAGTTGAGTTTAAAGTTGTAAAATAATCAAAAAATATTTGTCAGAAAAAAAATTTGACAGATATTATTTTTTTCGTTTTTGAAAAAAAATGTTTAATTTTGCCGAATGTTTTTTAAATTTTGATTTTATGAAAAATATTTCAACTCCTCACGACAAATATTTCAAAGAATTATTCTCGAAACACGAGATAATGCTTGATTTTCTGAACGGTGCTTTGCCTCATATTGCGAAACATCTCGAATTGGATACATTGGAAATTGACAAAACCGACTATATTGATGAAGAACTGCACAATATTTTTTCAGATTTGGTTTATAATTGCAAATATAAAACGTACTTTTCTGTAAAAATTGCGTTACTTTTCGAGCATAAAAGTTATGTTCCTGAACAACCATATTTGCAGTTGCTTGGTTATATGTTGAAAATTTGGGAGACGAATGTTAAACAAAAGCAAAAATTAACGCCTGTTATTCCGATTCTATTTTATCACGGCAAAGATGTAGAATGGAATAAGAAAAATTTTGACGAATATTTTGAGCAAATGGACGATTTTTTACGAAGATATTTGCCGAAATTTGATTTTGAGGTTGTAAATATTGCGTCTCTTTCGGATTCGCAAATCAAAGAAATTTCTCATCAACTTTCTTTGCGAGCAGGTTTATTGATGATGAAACACATTTTCGATTCTCCAATGCTTCTTTTAGATAAATTAATTGAAATTTTCTCTGATTTGCAAAAGATTTTAGAGACCGAAATGGGAAAAAATTTTTTCAAAACAACTGTTATTTATCTTTTTCATACATCAAAATTAGATTTTGATAAGGTTCAAGAGAAAATGTATGATATTTCTCTTGAGGTAGGCGAAGAATTTGGAACAATTGCGTATCAATTAAATCAAAGAGGGAAAAAAGAGGCAAAAAAAGAGGCAAAATTCGAAGTTGCTCGCAATTTGAAAAATTTAAAAATTTCTTTCGAGATGATTTCTCAAGCAACCGGTTTAACTATTCAAGAAATTGGAAATTTGTAAACAAAAAAAATCTTAAAATGAGAAAAAAAATCTTTTTAACTTTTCTTTTGAGTTTAATTTTAGTTCCGTTGTGCATTTTTGCCCAACCGACAAAGATTCGCGGTAAAGTAATTGATAAAAAAACGCGCGAGCCGCTTCCTTTCGCAACCATCGTTTTTAAAGGCACTTCTGTCGGCTGTATTACCGATTTCGATGGAAATTATTTTCTGCAAGAACGAACCAACATTGATACAATTGTTGTTGCTTGTGTGGGCTATGAAAGTCAAAATCAAGGAGTTAAGCGTTCCGTTTATCAGGAATTAAATTTTGAGTTAGAAGCGGCAGAATTTATGATAGAGGCTGTTGTTGTAAAACCTGGCGAGAATCCTGCCCATCGAATTATTCGCAACATTATTAAACATAAATCTCGAAATAATCCTGATAAATTTCAAACTTATCAATATGAAGTTTACAATAAAATGGAGTTGGATGTCAATAATGTGGATTCTTCGTTGAAGAAAAAGCCGATTTTTCGGGAGTTTAAGTTTATTTTCAATTACGTTGATACTTCTGCAGAGACAGGGAAATCGTTTCTTCCTGTTTTGATTTCTGAATCTTTGTCGGATTATTATTATCAAAAAAGTCCGTATCACGAGAAGGAAATTATCAAAGCAACGAATGTTTCGGGCATTCAAGACGAAAGTTTGTTGCAATTTAGCGGGCAAATGTATTTGAGAGTAAATATCTACGAAAATTTTATTAGTCTTTTCGGCAAACAGTTTATTAGTCCGATTTCAGATTTTGGTTTACTTTCGTATCGATATTATCTCTTGGATAGCAGTTTTGTTGAGGGAAAATGGTGCAGACATTTGTCGTTTAAACCTCGCAGAAAGCAGGAATTAAATTTTACAGGCGAGATGTGGGTTCACGATTCAACTTTTGCGATAAAAAAAATTCAGGCAAGAATCGCTGATGATGCAAATATCAATTATGTCAACGATTTAATTTTAACTTACGAATATTCTCCCGTCAACGATACTTCTTGGTTTCCCGAAAAAGAAGAGATTTTTGTCGATTTTAACCTCACAGACAACACAATGGGATTTTTTGGGCGAAAAACTACAACGTATAAAAACGTAATCTTAGGGAAAAAATTTCCTGACAACTTTTTTGACCCAACCATTTCGCAGCAAACGCTTGTTCAAGAAGATTCTAATGCGAAGGATTCTGCGTTTTGGGGACAGTCGCGGCACGAAAATTTGTCGCAAAAAGAGAAAAATATCTACGCAATGGTCGATTCTATCAAAGATGTTCCAATGTTTAACACTATTGTTGATATTATCTCGCTATTTGTCGGCGGACATTATAAAATGTGCAAATATTTCGAGTATGGTCCCGTTTTTAAATCTTACTCGTATAATCCTGTTGAGAAACATCGTTTTCGAATCGGCGGCAGAACGACAACCGATTTTAGTAAAAAAATGCGGTTTAAAGCACATCTCGCTTACGGCACAGGCGACAAGGAATTCAAATATGGCGGTTCTTCGCAATTTTATTTCAAACGTTTTCCCCGAATGACGGCAGGAATCTCGTATATGCACGATATGGAGCAACTCGGTTTGAGTGCAAACGGTTTTTTGCCCGACAATATTTTGTCAACACTGCTTTCCAGACGACCCAATGACAAAATGTTACTCGTTGATTTGACAAAAACTTATTACGAAAAAGAGTGGATTCGCGGTTTTTCAAATATGTTAACTCTTACTCATCGCACCGTTTATCCTTCGAAATTTTTACCTTTTCAAAATGAAAATACAGGAGAAAAGTGGAAAGCAATAACTTCTTCTGAAGTTACGTTCAACACTCGAATCGGAATAAAAGAGAAGTTTGTTGAAGGCGATTTTGAACGAGTCCAACTTACCAGCCGATGCGTTGTGATAAATCTTGACGTTACAAAAGGAATGAAAAATATTTTGGGAAGTAATTATGATTATTTTCGACTTTACGCAAATTGGGTGCAAAACATTGATATTCCACCACTTGGCAGACTCAATTATATGATTGATGCGGGCAAAATTTGGGGAACTTTACCGTTTCCGCTTTTGAAACTTCACGAAGGAAATGAAACTTTTGCGTTTGATAATTATGCGTTTAACTTAATGAATTATTATGAATTTGCAAGCGACGAGTACGCAAGTTTGTATGTTGAACATCATTTTGAGGGTTTATTTCTCAATAAAGTTCCGTTATTTCGTTTTTTGAAACTGCGAGAAGTTATCTACGGCAAAGCGTTAATCGGCAATTTATCTGAAAAAAATAACAACGAGATAATGCAGTTTCCATCGAATTTTTATAATGTTCGAGAACCATATTACGAGGCAGGTTTCGGAATCGAAAATATTTTGAAATTGTTTAGAGTAGATTTTATTTGGCGAATCTCTCACCGCGACAATCCCGATATTCAGAAATTCGGAGTTTTTGCAAAAGTGCAGGTTGTTTTCTAAAAATTTTTTACTCGTGCGAATCATTCTCTCGGTAACAAGCGATTTGGTTACAGACCAAAGAATTCACAAAATTGCTTCTTCGCTGCGAAAAACAGGTTTCGAGGTAAAAGTCATCGGCAGAAAACTCAAAAACAGCAAAGAACTTGAACCACAAATTTACGAAACAGAACGCATAAAATTATTTTTCGAAAAAAAAATATTTTTTTATGCGGAATATAATTTGCGAATGTTTTTTAAATTGCTATTTTCTCGCTGTGATATATTGCTTTCAAACGATTTAGACACTTTAACAGCAAATTTTCTCGTCTCAAAAATACGAAATAAAATTTTAATTTACGACAGCCACGAATATTTCACCGAAGTACCCGAATTGCAAGAACGAAATTTTGTGAAAAAAATTTGGACAAAAATCGAAAAATTTATTTTACCAAAAATAAATTTTTCATACACCGTTTGTCAGTCTATCGCAGACGAATATCGCAAAAAATACGGCATCGCGATGAACGTAATTCGAAATTTGCCGTATTTTAACAATGAAAATTCTCAAAAAAATTTTATTTCGAACAAAAAAATTATTTTGTATCAAGGCGTTTTGAACAAAGGACGCGGTTTAGAGTTGATGCTTGAGACAATGAAATTTATCGAAAATGCAATTTTTGTCATCATCGGCGACGGCGACATTGCGGAAAAGTTAAAAAATATTGTAAACGAAAATTTTTTACAGGAAAAAGTTTTGTTTTTGGGCAAAATTCCATTTTCGAAGTTGCGTTCTTATACGCTTGCCGCTGAAATTGGAATTTCGCTTGAGGAAAATTTGGGGTTAAATTATTATTTCGCTTTGCCGAATAAAATTTTTGATTACATTGCCGCAAAAATTCCTGTTTTAGTTTCTGATTTGCCCGAAATGAAACGAATTATTGAGAATTTTAACGTTGGAATGGTCGCAAAATCTCGAAAACCGCAAGAATTAGCCGCACAAATCAACGAAATGCTTTTCAATAATGAATTGAGAAATATTTGGGAAAAAAATTTAAACCTCGCCGCAGCAGAATTATGTTGGGAAAAAGAAGAACAAAAATTACTTTCGATATTTAATTTTTTGAAAAATGAATAATTTTTTTCGCACCGTTATTGAAATTCCAAAAAGTTTTTTTTCAATAAATCATCAAACTTGCGGACTTTTTATTGGGTCGTGTTTTACAGAAAATATTGGGAAAAAATTGCTTGAAAATAAATTTTTCATCGAAATGAATCCGTTTGGGATTTTGTATAACCCGATTTCGATTCTGCAATGTCTCAAAATTTTAATGAAAAATCAACATTTTTCTGACGAAAATCTCTTTTTTCACAACGAAGAATGGCATAATTTTTCGTTTCACGGACAATTTTCGCATTTTGATAAAAAAAAATGCTTAGAAAATATTAATTTTTCGATTTCGAAATATTCAGAATTTTTGAAAAAAACAGAAATTTTATTCCTCACATTTGGAACGGCAAAAGTTTATATTTACAAAAAAACGAAGCAAATTGTTGCAAATTGTCATAAAGTTTCAGACAAAGAATTTGAGCGAAAATTTTTATCTGTAAACGAAATTATTGATTCTTACTTGACTCTTTTTAACGAATTATTCTTGCAAAATGAGAATTTAAAAATTGTCCTAACCCTTAGTCCTGTGCGACATTTGAGAGATGGTGCGACAGAAAATCAACTCTCAAAATCAATATTAACCGTTGCGATTCACTCGTTAATTTCTCAATTTCCTAAAAATTTGTTTTATTTTCCTGCTTACGAAATTATGATGGATGAATTGCGGGATTATCGCTTTTATAACGAGGATTTTATTCACCCTAACTCTTTGGGAATCAATTATATATGGAATCGTTTTGGAGAAACATTTTTCGAAAAAACAACTTTCCCGATTTTGCAAGAAATGGAACGACTCAATAAAGCAATTTTGCATCGTCCTGTGAATATTTTTTCCCAAGAATACGAAAAATTTCGACATTCGCAACAACATTTCATTGAAAATTTAGAGAAAAAATATCCGTTTTTAAATTTTGAAAAAGAAAAACAACATTTCTCAAAATAAAAAATCATTGAAAACCTTAAATTTTCAATGATTCCTGCTTTTTGAGGTCTCTAGCGGATTCGAACCGCTGTCTACGGTTTTGCAGACCGGTGCCTAGCCGCTCGGCCAAGAGACCTTTTTCTTTTGCGGTGCAAAGGTAAAACTATTTTTCGAGAAAAAAAATTTTTTCTCAACTTTTTTCATTTTTTTTGAAAAAATTTTTCAAACTTTTGTTTTGTCGAAAAATATTTGTTTTGTCGAAAAGATGAATTGCCTTTGTGCCGCAATAAAAAACAAATTGCAATCGTTCTTTGACTTCGCAGAGACATGTTGGTTTTGCACAAATCTGCTGTGCAAGTAAAATATCAGGCAACAAACGAAGAGTACATTAATTACAACATAAATCTAGGAATGGAATGTTCCGAAGTTACGCTTATTTTAACGCTTCGAAGAAAATATTTTGAAGTTTGCTGCTAATTCCCATTTTTATCATTTTGCTGTTATTCGCAACAGGATTCACGCGGTTTGAGAGAAATATAAAAATTGCGTTTTTGTCGGGGTCAACCCAAACTGACGTTCCTGTGAAACCTGTATGCCCGTAAGTATCAAGCGAGGCTTGTTTTCCCACAGGACTTTTGCCTGTCGCACTTGGTTTGTCGAAACCTAAACCTCTTCGGCTTTTTTTGCTGTTTTTGGCAGTGAAAAGTTCAATAGTTTCGGGTTTAAAATATCGAATTCCGCCGTATTCTCCTTTTTGCAGGAACATTTGCATTAATTTTGCGAGGTCGTTTGCGTTGGAAAACAGCCCTGCGTGTCCGCTTGCACAGCCCAGTAGTGCAGCACCGAAGTCGTGAACATAGCCTTGTAACAATTGTTTTCTGTAACGAGAATCGATTTCTGTCGGAATAATTTGGTTTTTCTCAAAATATTGCAACGGATGATAACACAATGTTGTCGCACCTAAGGAATTGTAAAATTGGTTTTCAACATAATTTTCTAACGGTGTTTTTGTCAATTCAGAAATTGTTTTATAAAAAAGGAAAAAACCTAAATCCGAGTACAAATATTTTTTCGTATTTAGCGGCGACTTATAGATAAAATAATACAAAGTATCCAGAAAATATTTGTTGAAAAACAAATTTTCTGCCACTTCAACGCAAAAAGTGTCGTTTTTTGTGGTGGAATAATATTTCGTATTGAGATTATTGTGTTTATCATAAGTGTTGATGTAAAGCGGAATATACGATTTTAAACCTGCTTCGTGCAGAAGAATCTCTTTTACCGTGATATTTTTTTTATTCGTTCCTTTCAAATCGGGCAAATATTCGGATAAAGGTTTCGCTATGTCAATTTTTTTCTCTTCATACAATTTCATTATCGCAGGTGTTGTTGCTGCAATTTTCGTTATTGATGCGAGGTCGTAAATATTTTCGTTTCTCACAGAATCAGTTTTTTCGTATGTGTGAAACCCAAAAGATTTGTGATAAAAAACTATTCCATCTTTTACTACTAAAATCTGACATCCTGGAAACGCTTTTTTCTCAATTCCCAATTTGATAATGCTGTCAACTTTTTTCAAACGAAACTCATCAATGTTAAACTCTTTTGGAATGGAATATTTTAACCGGATTTTTTTTGCAGAAATTCCTGTTCCTGCAGGAAAATTTTCTCCCGCACTTACGGGCAAACGTCCTGACGCAGAAATTCCGCCGAATAAAAGTTGTGCAGATAAATCTTGCGACATTTTTGTGTCTTCGTAAGAAATGACTATCGCAAATAATTTTTCCGCTTCTTTGAAATTCAAAAGTCCGTAAGGATTTCCAAAAATATCGAGAACAACCTTCGTTTTTTTCGAAAGTTGGTTCACAAAATCGATGGTTTGCTTTGTTATCCCAAATTCTGAAGGTGTTTGCGAGGTTTTGTGAATTCCCACAACGACAATATCGAACTTCGACAAATGAGAAATTAAATTTGAAAAACTTGAGAAATCAGCACTTTTCGAGATGTAAAAATGTTTAACATTATCATAAAGCGAGAGAGTTTTTTGAAAAAACGTTTCATTGCCCGTTCCGACAGAAACTGACGCAATCCTCACCGAATCAAGATGTTTAAACGGAATGAGCGAATCGCGATTTTGAAGCAAAGTAATCGAATTTTCGATTAATTTGCGTCTCAACAACTCGGCTTCTTGAGAATTTAAGTCTTTTTTCAAATTTTTTAACTCGACAGGTTTAAATTTATTGAGTCCAAGCCATTTTTTTGCGGCAAGAATTTTTTTACATTTTCGATTTATCTCATTTTTCGATATTTTCCCTTCTTCAATGGCTTTTTTAATTTTCGAAATTGCCAATTTCACATTTCCTGACATCAAAATCACATCAACACCTGCCATAAGTGCTTGAACCTCAGCACTTCCGACTTCCGAGTTTTGAGATAATCCTTGCATATTCATCGCATCGGTGAATACTAACCCTTTGAAATTCAAGTTATTGAGTAATAAATCGTTGATAATTTTTTTCGAAATACTCGAAACGCTATTTTTTGCCGAGTCGAGTGCTGGAATATTTAGATGTGCGACCATCATTGCTCCGAGACCGTTGTTTATCAAATTTTTAAACGGAAATAATTCTATCGAATCGAGTCTCTCTTTTGTGTGAGAAATAACGGGCAAACTTTTGTGCGAATCGGTGTCTGTGTCGCCGTGTCCGGGGAAATGTTTCGCCGTTGCGAGAACGAAATTATCCTGTAAACCTCGCATATAATCAATGCCTTTCTGATAAACGCTCCAACGTCTTTCACCGAAGGAACGATAATTGATGACAGGATTTTTAGAATTATTGTTGACATCAACGACAGGGGCAAAATTAATGTTTACTCCGATTCTTTTGCACTCATAAGCAATTCGACAGCCCATATCATAAATTAATTTCTCGTTGTCAATAGCACCGAGAGTCATTTGTTTCGGATAATTCGGAGTGCTGTCAAGTCTCATATTTAAACCCCATTCGCCGTCAATAGCGATAAATAGCGGGATTTTTGCGAGAGATTGATACAAATTGGTTTGCTGTGCTTGTCTCATTGGTCCGCCCTGAAAAAAAATTATTCCGCCAACTTTTTCCTGTTGAACCAAATTTACGACAGAATTGATATGTTCTTGTCCTTTGTTTGAATATGCGGCAATCATAAAAAGTTGAGCGATTTTTTCGTCTTCGGTCAGAGAATTAAATTTTTGTTTCACCCATTCCGAGGCGGTATCTTTCAAAAACGGCGGTTCGTCAATAATTACGGGCGAATTTTCGTTTAGAGAAGAGAAAAAATTGCTGTACAAAGTAAAAAGCACTAAGAAAATCGATATTTGCAAAACGTTTTTTTTCATTTTTTTGATAATTTTAAATTAAGCGACAAAAATAGTAAAAACAAAAATTATTCCAAATTTTTCTCTCAAATTTTTGTAAATTGAAAAATTTGTTATACTTTTGCGGTCTTAAAACATAAAAAAATGGGAAAAGGAGATAAAAAAACTCGACGCGGTAAAATTTTTTCAGGTTCTTTCGGAGTAAGACGTCCTAAGAAGGCAAAAAATATTGCTACAACATCTGCTCTGGTTAAAAAAACCGCATAATTTTTGAAAAAGATACTATCAAAATGTTTATTAAACGATGGTATCTTTTATTTTTCTCAAATTATTTTTTGCAAAATTTAATTTTTTTTATATTTTTGCAAAAAGTTTAATTTTTTGTTATGAAAAAAAAATGATTTTCCTGAATTTGTCGGAATCGAAAAGTTAAAAGAAAAACATTTCGCACAATTACAATTTTTCGAAAATTGGGCGAAAAGCGAGGAATGGCAAAATTTTCATCATTCGCATTATGATTGGTGGATGTTTCCGTATAATCATAAAAGCAGTTACGGTTATGCTTACACAATTTATGATTTTGAGACGCAAGAATTGAAAAAAGACTCAATATTTATTTCTCGTTTTTTGCGTGGCGTTGAACTTTTGTTGCTTTCTTGGGGCTGGAATTTGGAGGAACAAAATTTTATCGCAAAACCTCATTCCGCCCAATGTTGGCAAAATTGGCCTGTCAGACTTTACAAATGCGGAATGTCGTTGAAACAATTTGGTTTTGAAACAGAATTTCTCTCTGTCAAAAAATACGCAACTTTTCTTTTGGAAAAGAAAATCGATTTTTCGTACTTGGGAAAGGATTTATCTTTTGTTTTTACGAGATAATTTTTTATTTTTGTCTTTTCTAAAAACTTTAAAATTATGAATAACGAGATACTCGAAAAATTCAATATTCGTCCCAAAATACTTTTAGTTGATGACAACGGGAATAATTTAGAACTTCTCGAAGCGTTGTTATCTGAACTTGAAACTGATTTTGTTTTGGTAGAATCGGGTTTTGAGGCAATAAAAAAAGTCAATTCTGAGGAATTTGCGTTGATTTTGCTTGATATTCAAATGCCCGATATTGATGGTTATGAAGTTTTAGAAAAAATTCGGGAAAATCCGCAGAATCATCTTTTGCCCGTGATTTTTATTTCTGCAATTTATTCAGATATTGAGTATAAAATCAAAGGAATCAAAACGGGAGCAATCGATTTTATCTCAAAACCGATAATTTCTGACATTTTGATAGGAAAAGTGCAGCAATTTTTGGAATTATACCTCAATAAAAAGCAACTTGAGTTATATCAAAATCATTTGAAATTGTTAGTCGAGCAGCGTACTGCCGAGTTGAAGGTTGCGAAGGAGAAGGCAGAGGAGTCGGAGCGTTTAAAAACGGCTTTTCTCACAAATATGTCTCACGAGATTCGTACTCCGATGAACGCAATTATCGGTTTTTCGACAATTTTGGCAGAAGAATTGCAGTCTGACGAGCAGAGGGAATATGTTGAAATCATTTCGCAAAACGCAATCAATTTGTTGCAAATTATAGATTCTGTTTTGGAAATTGCACAAATTGAAACAGGTGAATTAGTTTTGGTGAAGAAAAGTTTTTCACTCAATAATTTGTTTTTTGAGTTATTTCAACATTTTGAAGAGATAAAAAATCGAAATCTCCAGAGCAATATTGAACTTCGCATCTCGAAAATAAAATATAAGGAGCCAATTTCGCTTTATTCGAGTTATTCGATTTTGAAAGAAGTGATGGAAACATTGTTATATAACGCCTTGAAATTCACAGACAAAGGCTATATTGAGTTTGGTTACGTTATTGAAGACGCAAAAATTCGGTTTTACGTTGAAGATACGGGAGTTGGGATTCCGAAGGAGAGTTTGCATTTAGTTTTTCATCGTTTTACAAAGATTTTTCCTGATAAAAATCGTTTATTTTCAGGAATTGGTCTTGGTTTGGCGATTGCGAAGCGTTTCGTAGAATTGATGGGCGGCGAGATGTCTGTGAGGTCGTCATTTGGCAAAGGGTCAACATTTTATTTCACACTTCCATTTGAAGTTTAAACTTTTTTAACAAACATTTATGGAAAATAACATTTTTTTTAATTCTTATTCTTTGAAAGAGATAATTTTGATTCTTTCAGATATTGATTTGAAAATCAATGCGTTAACGGAATGTTCGGCAATAGATTTTCTTACGTTAAATAAACATTTGAAAAAATATTACCGTCAGGCTTCGTCTATTTCGAGTAATGCGTCTCAGATTTTTAACATTTTTCTTGGTGAGGAGAATCAACATTTCGTTACAAAACTCAACGAATATCAAATAAAATTGCAAAAAAGTATTTCGGAATTTGCCTCCGAGATGGAGGAGAAGATGCAGCGTTGCGAGAAGATTTTGATGCACTTGAATTTGATGTATATTCCGTTCAAAAATTTTAACCAAAATGTGATGACTTTTAGTTTTTTGGTGACAAATTTGAAGTTAAATATTGCTTATTTTGATAAGGAGAAATGCAATTTTTTAAATTCCGAGTTAGAGAGTATCGATTTGATTATCAAAGAGATAAAGAATTTTAACTCTAATTTTACAGAGAAGATTGGGAATTTAAAATCTGCGTTGCGTTTTACAAATTCTAAGTGCGAGGAGATTCGCGAGCGCACGCTGAAAAATATGCAAGTTGTTCATAATCAATTAGTTGAGAGTGTTCATTTGCTTTTGGGCAAGCACGAGGAGGTTACTTCGTACAAAGCGGATTTGTCGCAAAATTCGAATAGTTATTTTGAGAATGTTAGCGAGATAATCAAAAATTTGCAATATCAAGACATTATTCGGCAAAAAATGGAGCATATGTTGGAAATTCACAAAGACGTTATCAAAGATTTAACGGTTTTGGAAAATTCAGAGTCGCAGGAGTCGATTTCGAAACAGCAAATGCTTTATTATATGAAGATTCGCGATATTGCGGGGCTTCAAATGTCGCAGTTAATATTCACAAATAACGAATATCAAAACGCCATAGAGTCAATTATTCGGAATTTTTTGGAGGCGGCAGACCATTTATATAGTATTTCTCAACTTTGTTTTCACATCACAGGGCATCATTTTTGGTTGACGGAGAATTATTTCAAGGAAATGTCGAGTAAAATGTCGAATGTTCATCAGTTGTTGCAAAGATTTTCTGAAACAAAAGAGGAATTGTCAAGAATTTATTCACAACTTGAGAGTCATATCGATGTTTTTTTGTCTGAATTTCATCAGATAAACAATTTTGATGAGCGAATTAAGGTCGAGGCGGCAAATATTTCTCAAAAAATCAGACAAATTCCTGATAGCGAGAAGGAGTTTTCAACCATTTTGCATCAAATAAACGAAGTTTCGAATAATATTTTTGCAAATATGCAAAGTATTAAGCAACATTTTTCTCAAATTCTTCGTATACCTTTGAAATTTTCTTTGTCGAAAGATAATTTTTTGTTTTCTTCGAATGATTTTTATAATTTGCTTTCGAAATTAAACGAAAATAATGAGAAAATAAATTTGTTGCTTTCACAAAATACGGAGTGGAGTACAAAAATTATCACTGAAATGAAAACTTCCATCGAAGAAGTGAAATATTATGACTTTTTTGAGAAGGTTATTGACGAAATTATTCAGGAATTGAACGAAATTTATAGTAAATTGAGTTATTCCAATGGTGCGAGTCAAAAATTTGAGAATTTGAAAGATTTAGAGACGCATTATACGATGGAAAGTGAACGTTTTATTTTGCATCAGGTGAGTTTGTTGAACGAATTGGAAAAAATTGACGGCAATATTGAAAATAATGACGGTGATGTCGAATTTTTTTAATATTTTTGCAAAAAATTTAATTTTCTATGAAAAAAGTTTCATCTCCTCACGACAAATATTTTAAAACGATTTTTTCGAAAAAAGAGACAATGCGGGGTTTTGTGTTGAATATTTTGCCCGATATTGCTCCGTTTCTTAGGTTGGAAACGTTAAAATTGGATACGGATTCTTATGTTGACAAAAATTTGCAGACTCATTTTTCTGATTTGGTTTATTCTTGCGAGTCCGAGAATTTTAAATCGGTGAAAATTGCGTTACTTTTAGAACATAAAAGTTATGCGGTGAAGAATTCGTATTTGCAGTTGCTAAATTATATGTTAAAGATTTGGGAACAAAATTATATTTTGTCGAGCAAAAGCGAAGAGGAACACAAAAAAATTCAAGAGAAATTCGAGGATTTGTACGAAAATTGGGGTTTTGATAAGGGCAGTTTCGCAGATAAATATTTTCAAAAAGGTAGAAGAGAAGGAAAACGAGAAGGCTTTTCAGAAGGAATCAAAAAAGGCGAGGAAAAAGGCAAAACCGAAATTGCTTTCAACCTGATTCAAAAAGGAATGGACAACAAGTTCATTGCCGAGTGTATTTTTTTGCGTATCGAAGAAATTTCAAAAATTCGTAAACGTTTTTTAAAAAAACAAAAAATTTAATTTTTTTTCAAAATGAAAAAAATTCAATGTAGTTTTTCGTCAGTCAAGATGGACGGCGAGACGGTGACAAAACTTTCACTTCAGGGAGATTTAACTATTCAGAATCTCGAGGAAGTAAAAAATCAAGTGGTCGAGGCGGTTAAACATTGCGAGAGAATGGAAGTTGTAGTGCGAAATGTTGAGGGTTTAGACCTTGCTTGTATTCAGTTGTTCTTTTCAATGCGCGAAACGTTTGCTCGCAGCAATCGAAAAATCAATTTTGATATTGATTTGCCTGACGAGATTAAGTCCATTGTAGAACACGCAGGTTTTATTGACCTTCCAAAAATGTTGGAGGTAAGTTAAAATTTTACTTTCTCACAAAAAAATTATGTCAAGAACCATTTTAATTGTTGATGATTCGGAGAGTATTCGCGAGGTAGTGCAGTTTTCGTTGCAAAATGCAGGTTTTAACGTTCTTTCGGCTAACGATGGGACCGATGCGTTGCGATTTTTCGATGGCGGAAATGTCATCGATTTAGTTATCACCGATCTTTATATGCCACAAATGAACGGAATCGAGTTGATAAAACGCATTCGAAATTTCGAAAACGAATATAAAAGAGTACCGATTCTATTTTTGACCACCGAATCGCAAAAGGAAAAGAAAATGGAAGCCAAAGATGCAGGTGCAACAGGTTGGATTATCAAACCATTTATTCCTGCGAAACTTTTGGAAGCCATCAACAAAGTTATTCGATAAAAAATTATGGAAAAAACCATTTTAATAGTCGACGATTCGCCAACAATTATTGAAAAATTGTTGCAAATTTTAAAATCAGAGAATTTTGATGTTCTTACAGCTTCCAACGGTGAGGAGGCAATTCAGTATTTCTGTACGCAAAGCGTTCATATTGACGCAGTTATCACAGATGTTCATATGCCGCACGTTGATGGTATGGAGTTAATTCAAATCATTCGCACTTATCCTGATTTTAAAAATGTTCCGATTTTAATTTTAACCTCAGAGAATCAATCTGAAATAAAGTTAAAAGCGAAAAATCTCGGCGCAACAGGGTGGATTCAAAAACCTTTTGTCGCAACAAAAGTTATTGAGGCAGTGAAAAAAGTTTTGCGTTAACTTTTAAATTAAAAAAAATGGACAATTTTCAAAAAAAATTTATCGAAGAGGCAACCGATTTGATAAACACCTTAGAGGAGTCGTTGCTTGCCCTTGATTCGAATCCTGATGATAAACAAATTATCGCAGATATTTTTCGCGTAATGCACTCTCTCAAGGGCGGAGGAGCAATGTTTGGTTTCGAAAATATCAGTGAGTTTACTCATAATCTCGAAACAATTTATGATTTTGTGCGGAACGACAAGATGCCGATTTCTCAAGATTTATTGGACGTGACTTTTCATTCCATCGATTTATTGCGGGCAATGTTAAACCGCGAGGAGGAGGAGAATCCTGAGATAAAAGCAAGTGCCGATATTTTAATGCAGCGAGTTCAGAAGATTATTTCGCAGGCAGAAACAGGACATTTTTCAAATGCTGTTCAACATTCGAAAGTTGTTGAAAACCAAGAGAATAAAGAGGTTTTAAAAACTTTTGCGATTCACTTTTCACCTAATGAGGATATTTTTGACAACGGGACAAATCCTTTGTTTTTGATAGAAGATATTACGACTTTGGGGAAATATTTTATTTTTCCGCATTTGCACAGAATTCCTGAATTAGAAAATTTTGATGTTGAGAAATGTTATATTTCTTGGGACATTTTGCTTTCGACAAGTAAAAATATTGAAATCGTTAGTGATATTTTTATTTTTGTAGAAGGAGATTGCGTTTTAGAAATTGAAAAAATTTCAGATTCCGATGTTCTTGAAAATCAAGAGTTCATGGGAAAAATAAGGAATCAAAATCATCAAATTCGTATTCATTTCAAAGAAATTTTACTTCAAAATAATTCTCAAGATTTGCAAAACGAGTCTGTAGAGTTTGTGCAGACGCAGGAAAAAATCGAAAGTACAGAAAATATTCACGAAAAAATTCGTATTTTTAGCAAAGAAAGTGTTATTGCGAGCGTTCGCGTTCCTGTTACCAAACTTGACCAACTGATGAATTTAGTTAGCGAATTAGTTACAACGCAAGCAAGTCTCTCGATGTACGTAGAGAAACATTCGGTTCACGAGTTGACGCAAATTTCTGAAAATATCGAAAATATCACGCGGCAGTTGCGCGACAATGCTTTTACGATGTCTCTTGTGCCTATCGAAGCAATGTTGACTCGTTTTCATCGTTTAGTGCGAGATTTATCGGCATTATTCAAAAAAGATATTGCTTTTATCACCGAAGGCGCAGAAACGGAGTTAGACAAAACTTTGATTCAGACTCTCACCGAGCCTTTAATGCACATAATTCGAAATAGTATTGACCATGGAATTGAAACTATTGAGGAAAGAATTCGATTAGGAAAACCGAAACAGGGGAAAATAGTTTTGAAAGCATATTATTCGGGTTCAAATGTTCATATTCAAGTTCGCGATGACGGAAGAGGCATCGATTCTGACAAGGTTAAACGAAAAGCAATAGAAAAAGGTTTGATTCATCCCGATATGGTTTTGAGCGAGAGAGAAACTCTTGATTTGATTTTTTTACCCGGTTTTTCCACCGCAGACGCAATAACGGATATTTCGGGTCGCGGAGTCGGAATGGATGTGGTGAAACGCAAGATTTCTGAAATGCGCGGTGAGGTAGAAATTTCGTCAAATATTCATCAAGGCACTTCAATAACATTGAAATTGCCGCTCACTCTTTCGATTATTGATGGTCTTCTTTGCAAGGTCGGCGAGACTTTTTATATCATTCCGCTTTCTGTTGTTGAGAAAATTTATTCTGTTGAACATTCAAAATTGGTAAACACTTTCAATAACTTGATAATTTTAGACGGTGAACAAATTCCGTTTTATTATTTGCGTGAAGAATTTTGTGAGTCAGGCAATTTTTTCAAAAATGAGGAAATTGTTGTTGTGCGATATGAAGAGAAACAAATTGGTTTAGCTGTTGATGCGGTTGTCGGTGAGTATCAAGCAGTTTTGAAGACGTTAGGTCGTTTGTATAAAAATCAGGAAATTGTTTCTGGAGCAAGTATTCTTGGTGATGGAACGGTTGCGTTGGTTCTTGATACAAATAAAATTATTTCGCAATTTTCTAATCAAATGAAGTATTAATTTTTTATGGACTCAATAACTTTGCGTTTTCCCAAATGTTTTTCGCAGAA